>JAKASX010000071.1 GCA_021818865.1 Acidobacteriota bacterium | reverse complement strand
GCGGAAACCGGCGGCGGGACCTGGGCTTCGGGCGATTGGCTGGGATTCGACGACGAAGTGGAAGCGGAAACGGCGCGCTACATGGTGGACGGCCATGAAGTGACGCTGCTGCTCGCTTCGTACCCGACGCAGCAACTGGCCACCGTGCACGTGGAGGAGATGGCGCAGTGGTTCGCCATCAATCCGAGGCCGGGCGAACCGGCGCAGAACAAACCGGTGCTCTACGAGCGGCGAATCGCGTCTCTGGTGGGCTTCGTCGCGGGCGCGCCGGACCAGGCGGCAGCGGCAAAACTGCTCGACCAAATCCAATACCACACGATCGTCACCTGGAACGAGCCAGGATTCAAGGCTTCCGACCTGACGATGGCGGATTACGTGGTGGGAGCGGTGCTTGGGACGTTGAGCATCCTGGTGATCACGCTCGTTTCCGGCATCGCCTTGGGATTCCTTCGCATCGGCGTAAAACGCGCTTTTCCGGGGCTGATTTTCGACCGCAAACGGTCGATTGAAATCCTTCAGCTCGGCCTTACCTCGAAACCCATCGATCCCACCGATTTTTACTGAGAGCGACGCGGCGGCCGTGAGGGGCACAAGACGCCCGGCGGCCAAGCGATTGCCCAGCTCGCATGGGTGTGGTAGCTTTCCGTTGGCTTCTTACCGCACTCCATAGCCGGGAGGGTGGCGGCAAAAGGGATCACCAGCGCCGTCGTTCCCTCACCGGCGGCGGGCAAGGCGCATGGCGAGACGGCCGTGCGCTTGGTGTCTGAGCGGGAACGGCCAGAAGAAAAATAACCTTTTTGTTACCGACTTGGTTTCCGCGGTGTCTCAGACACTTGGGCCTTCTCAATATCACTTCATCGAGCAAGGAAAGGGGTAGGCAGATGAAACGATGGTTTAGCGCGTTTGCCATCCTGGCAGCCTGTTCGTTGGCGCTGGTTTCCAACGGCAGGGCCCAGCAGGAGACAAACGGGAAGGAAAAGAGCATATTCCGCCAGTTGCACTTCCGGGATCTCGGCCCAGCCGAGGCCGGCGGGCGAGTGGCGGCTGTCGTCGGCATTCCCGGCAACCCGAACGTTTATTACGTGGGAGCGGCGGGCGGAGGCGTCTGGAAAACGACCGACGGGGGTACGCATTGGAAGGCCATTTTTCAGCATGAGGGCTGCTCGTCGATCGGGGCGATTGCGCTGGCTCCTTCCGATCCCAGCCAGGTGTGGGTGGGAACGGGCGAAGCCAATCCGCGCAACGACCTGATCACCGGTTGTGGCCTCTACTATTCGCCGGACGGCGGCAATACCTGGAAATTCATGGGACTGAAGGACGCCGGCCAGATTTCGAGCGTCATCGTGGACCCGCAGGACCCGAATACGGTGTTCGTCGGAGTTCTGGGCCACGCCTGGGGCCCGAACGCCGAACGTGGCGTCTTCAAGACCACCGACGGCGGCAAAACGTGGAACAAGGTCCTTTTCGTCAACGACACGACCGGCGTCTCCGACCTCGTGATGGCGCCGAACAATCCGAAAGTGCTGTTCGCTGGCATGTGGCAATTCCGGCGCTACCCGTGGATGCTCGACGACGGCGGGATGAGCGGCGGCGTTTTCCGCTCAATCGACGGCGGCCAGACGTGGCAGAAACTCGCCGACGGCCTGCCGAAGGGCCCGCTCGGCCGAATCGCCCTGGCGATCGCGCCGACCAACCCCGACCACGTCTACGCCCTGATCGAATCGAAGCACGGCCTGCTGTGGCAATCCATGAACATGGGCAAGACCTGGAAGTTCGTCAGCAACAACTACCAGCTCGACGTCCGCCCGTTCTATTTCAACCGTGTGTTCGTGGATCCGAAAAACCAGGAAACCCTGTATTTCCTCTCGTTCCAGCTGATGGAATCGAAGGACGGCGGCAAGACGGCGTTCGTGCTCGATCCCGGCGTCCACGTGGACCATCACGCTTTCTGGATCGACCCGAACAATCCGGACCGGATCATTCAGGGCAACGACGGCGGCGCGTATCTAACGCTCAACGGCGGCAAGACGTGGAAATTCCTCGACGGCATGCCGATCGAAGAAGCGTACATGGTGGGCGTCGGCACCGACTACCCGACCACGCTGTGCGAAGGCTTGCAGGATAACAACGCCTGGTGCGGCAAGGACAACTTCTGGTACGTGGTCGCCGGCGGCGATGGCCAGTACGCCATGCCGGCACCCAGCGATCCGCACATCATCTACGCGGATTCGCAGAACGGCTCGATCGGACGGCTCGACAAGACGGCGCACACGCGCTGGTTCGTGCGACCGACGATGGTGGGCGTGTCCCAGGAGACCCCGGCGGACCTGAAATACCGGTTCAACTGGACCGCGCCGATCGCGGTTTCCTCGACCGACGCGAACGAAGTTTACATCGGCGGCGATGTCGTCTTCCGCACGCTGAACGGCGGGCTCACCTGGACGCCGATCAGCCCCGATTTGACGCGGAACGACAAGTCGAAGCAGCAGACCTCCGGCGGCCCGATCGAATACGACATCAGCGGCGCCGAAACCTACGACACGATCACCTCGATCACGCTCGCGCCGTCGAACCCGAACGTCATCTGGGTGGGCAGCGACGACGGCATGGTGCACGTGACCCAGAACGGCGGCAAGACGTGGACCGACGTGACCGCCAACATCACCGGAGCGCCGGAATGGGCGCGCGTCTACCAGGTCGGCGTTTCGCCGTTCGATCCGGGCACGGCGTACGTCAGCTTCGACGCGCACGAACTCGACAACAACCATCCCTACGTCTTCCGCACGCACGACTACGGCAAAACGTGGCAGGAAATCATCAATGGCCTGCCGGACGAGCCGGTGGACGTCGTGCGCGAAGACCCGAACGATCGCGGCCTGCTCGTTCTCGGCAACATGACTGGCCTCTACTATTCCACCAACGATGGCGACCAGTGGCAGAAATTCCCAGTCAGCTTCCCGACCGTGCCGGTATGGGACTTGCAATTTATCAAGTCCTCGGACGATCTGGCGGTTGCGACGCACGGCCGCGGAATTCTGGTTCTGGACGACATGCGGCCGGTCGAGGAGACCACCCCGCAGGTGACTTCCTCGGCGCTGCACCTCTACGACATCAACGACGCCGTCCTGCAGAATTTCTGGCGTCCGCTCGGAGCGCAGAACAACGCGCTCTACGAAGCGCCGCCGGCTCCCATGGGCGCGATCGTTGATTACTACCTGTCCTCGTCGCTGAAACCGACGCCGGCCGAGCGCATGGCTCACCGCGGTCCGGTGACGATCACTATCACCGACGAGAAAGGCAACACCATCGCGACTCATTACATCGCCGGCAAGGCCGGAATCAACCGGTACATCTGGAACCTGCGGTACCAGGGTCCGGTGCCACTGGCCGGACCGCAGCGCCGTCGCGGGGGGCCCTACGCCTTCTTCTTCGCCGCCGCGCCGGAAGTCGTGCCGGGAACCTACAAGGTGACCGTCACCGCCAATGGCCAGTCGCAAACCAAGACCTTGACAGTGGAAGGCGACCCGAACTTCCACGTCAACATGGTCAACTTCCAGGCCAACGTAGCCTACGGCCTCGAAGCCCGCGACCTGCTCAGCACCGTGAACACGATGATCAACAACATCCGCTCCATGCAGGGCCAGCTGAAAACCTTCGCGGCCGGCGTCAGCCCTGAAGGCAGCCAGCCGGGCGATCCGCGCTACAGCGATCTGCTGAGCGAGGGTCACAAGGTGCAGGGCGGGCTCGCCAAGCTGATGGCTAACCTCTACAACACGAAAATCCAGCGTCAGGCGCCGGAAGACAGCTTGCACTGGCTGGCCGATTTCCGCAGCCAGCTCAGCGGGCTCGTTTTCGGTGGATCGCCGGGATACGATCTCCCGCCGACTCCGCAGGCTCTGGCGCGTATCGCCCAGCTGCACGGCGAACTCGCGCAGCGGGTGGACGCGTTCAACCAGTTCGTCAAGACCGACGTGGCGAGCTACAACAAGATGGCGGAAAAGGTGAAGGCGCCGGCGCTTTTCGCCGGCGAGCCGGTCACCGTTCCCGCGGCCGGTAAATAAGCGGCAAAACCTGGGCCGCACGCACCGCGCGGCCCGGCGCAAAAAAGCACGAGCGGCGCAGGCGGAACACTCTGCCTGCGCCGCTTTCTTTGTTGCGCTTGGCTGCGCCAGGAACTCGCGCCGAACCGCGAGGACTCGCGACTCATCCAGGCAAGATGCCTGTGCCAGTCAATCTCTCGCGCTAATTGCTGCGGCCGTTGGATGATCTGTTTGAGCGGCTTGCGTCGCCGAGCCCCGCCGGCTCGGCCGAACTTTCGTGCATCCAGGAAAGATCCGAGCGCGACCATGCGGAAAGCTGGCTGTGGCGTCCGCTGGAGCCGCGGCTGCAATGCACGCAGGGATTGAAGGAATAGGTGAATTTCACGACAAACTCGTTCTGATTGATGGCGGTGGAATTGCCCTGTACCGAAGCGAACCGCGGCCCGGCGGTGTAAATGAGGTACAGGTCGCTATCGGGCCGATAATGCCAGCGAAGCAGCACGTTGGCGCTGGCGGCCTGCGTGTGCGCAGTATCCATCTGCAAAAACGACGACACGCTGAAAAATCGCGAAAAGGCGTAGTTCACCGACGTGCCGCCCAGTGCCACGGAAAAATTGCCCTCCGGCAGCTGGAACCGGTTCCACTGCTGGCTCAGGCCGAAGGACCAATGCTCGTCGGCGCGGTAACTCACGCCGGCTCCCGCCTGATTCAGGTTGCCGTTGTAAAAACCGCCGAATCCGTCGCTCACGCTCCAGGTGACGGGAAGGTTTTGCGGCGAGGAATAGAAAATTTGGTGACTCATCCAGCGGTAGAGGCCTGGCTGAATGGCGATGTTTTTGTAGATATCGAAAGGACTGGTGATCTGCTGAGCGTTGGCGCTGGCCAGGTTCGCACCGAGCACGGAGCCGTCGTTGAACCGCAGCTGCACCGAACCGTTCCAATCCTGCGTTTCGAGCGCGCCGGCGGTGCTGGCGTCGTGCTCGAAGGACCCGCCGAAATCCACTTCACGCACGCCGGGAAGGTTGGGGCGCGGGCGGAACGTCGTCGCGATGAAATTGCAGTAGCAATCCGTACGGCTGACGAATCCCACCTCCGGATTGAAATCCACGCCCACGCGCCGCGAATCGGCCATCACGTTGAACCAGTCGTTCTGGTATTGAATTCCGCCGCCCGTATCGGCGCTCCCACCGGTCAATCCAGGCGAGCGTGTGGCGGCCGCGAATCCGGTCAGCGTGATATTTCGATGCAGAATCAGGCGCGTATCCACGCCGCCGGATTGGTTATAGGGATCGGCGGGGTCGCTCGATCGCTTGTCGATGCCCATCACGCCGATGTAGGAATCGCCAAACAGCGTGCGTTTGACGCGCACGACGCCGAAATTCGCGGAGGGATCGGGGCCCGCGCCGCGCGTTTCCACGTCCATCACGCCGAAATCGAAGCCGTCGAGCGAGCCGGTCACTTTCGCGCCGCCGTTGATCGGCGTTTCATCGCCGGTGGCCGCGTCGATGCCGATTTGGCGGCTGAAAAACAGCTGGTCGTTGCCGAAATTCATCGGGAAATCGAACACGCCCGCGTTTTCCAGGAAAAATTGGCGCCGCTCGGGGAAAAACAAAGGGTACGGGCTCAGACTGAACTGCGCCGCATCCACGCCGGACGCCGCGTAGTCGGTGTTCGCGGTGAAATTCGCCACTACGTTCGAGCGAAGTCCCAGCGTCACGTCGACTCCGCCGGTGTAACGGCCGTTCATTCCCGGTTGGCCCAGCGTGCTGCCTGCCGCGGCCTGCGGCAACTGCCGGAAACCGCCGAGGAGGTAGGGTTTCACGATCAGGAGCCGTCCGCCGTCAATGCCGCCAAGTCCCTCGAGCGTTCCCTCCTCGCTGATTTTGTACACGCCGTATTGGCGAGCCCACGCCGCCCACATATCCTCTTCGTTTTTGCGGCGAATGAACCGCATGAAATTGATGCCCCAATCCATCTTGCCGGAGCGATCGAGGTTCAGCGTGAAAAACGGAATTCCGATCGTCGCCGTCCAGCCGCGATTACCGATGCGCGCTGACGACGTCCAGATGCCATTCCAGCCGGTATCGTCGCCGCCTTCGTTGACGATCAAGCCGTCCCGCCGCGTTCCCAGCGGATTGAATTCGAAAACGTAAGCGTTGCTGCGGCTTAGGGTTGGATCGATGGTGATCTCGAAATAATCGTCCAGGCCGAGCCCGGCGTCGCGTTGCAATACATCGGCGACGATGCCGCGCGGATCGTTATCGTGGCAGAAGATGCCAAAATAGATTTCTTTTTTCGTGTAGAGAATGCGAACGCTGGTTTTCTCGGTCGGCGGCTCGCCCTGGTCGGGTTCGCGTTGCAGGAAATCGGTGATGGGTTTGGCGCGCTGCCAGATGGGATCGTCCAAGGTCCCGTCAAGCCGCGGCGCTCGATTCACGCGCACCGCAAAAGCCACCGGAGGGTCGTTTTCGTTTCTACGCGGCGGTCGCGCCCGCCGCGCCGCGCACGCTTGCGCGGCAAACACCACGGCGGCCAGCCATACGACTACCCGGAAAGCGGCGCCACGCCGACTTGGACCGAAACTGTGCATTCTGTTTGCGCATCGCCGCTCCGGCAGGGCGACTCTTTTGTCTACTAAATTGGATGGATTTGGGCAAGTGAAAGATGATGAAATTTTGGCAGTGTGAGCAGGACGGAGTTTTCGGAGCACCCGTTACGTCAGGTTACGCTTGCCTGTGCGCTCCCTTGACTCAGCTGGATAGAGTCCGCCGCAGGCGGAAACCAGAGGTCGCAGGGTCCTCCGCACGAATTTCCCACCGCACCACCCCCATGCTAAACTGACTCGCGTGCGCCCGTAGCTCAGCTGGATAGAGCGTCTGGCTACGAACCAGAAGGTCGGGGGTTCGAATCCCTCCGGGCGCGCCATTCCCCCGAAAATGTTCTTCACCTACGTTTTGCGCAGCGAAAAAACCGGCCGTCTGTACGTCGGCCACACCTCCGACCTCCAGCAGCGCCTCGGCCAACACAATCACGGCATCACCAAATCCACAAAAAACCGTGGCCCATGGGCGCTCGTTCACAGCGAACCCTTCGCAACGCGAGCCGAGGCCATGCAGCGCGAGCGCTTCCTGAAAACCGGCCAGGGGCGCGAGCAAATCAAACAGATCCTCGCCGACGCTGCCCGTAGCTCAGCTGGATAGAGTCCGCCGGAGGCGGAAACCAGAATCTCGGGGTTCGAATCCCTCCGGGCGCGCCATTCCCCCGATTGTCCAGCCCGGAGACATGGGTAACAGAATGTACCGGTCACATGGGTGACACTTTTGGGCCGAAGGGATTGTCGAGCGGTTCGAGCACTCGCGTCTCCAGATCGAAATATCCCAGATCATAATCCATAAAACTCACCAGCCAAATGTCGTCGTGCACTTCCTTGATGCCGACCGCCTGCCCGGCGAAGACGGTGCTGAAATGAATCTTTTTCTGGCCCAGGCAGATCCGGCCGCAGCGGGTCACCACGACCGTCTTGTCGTGGAAAGGATAGCCGATATCGGTCAGCCCCTCGAGAGCGCACGCTTGGTAGCGATCGAAGACCTTATAGCCGGTCTTGCGGGAGATCCCGAACTCCCGGCACAGATCGGCCATTGGCTCGCCGGCTAGCCGGCGAGCCACAAACTGCAGCCTTTCATCCGTCACCGGACACTCCTTCCAAGGCATCGCTCCCTCCCCTGAAAGGGGAAGAAGTGTAACTTATGTGTCCGGTACGTTCTGTCACCTATGTGTCGGGCCGCTACCCCCCACTCCGTCTTTTACGCCGTGGCTCTGATTCCGACTGCGCCGAATTTTCTACGGACTTCGCGGACAATTGGGGTTTCCACTGCGGGAGGCTCAAACCCCTACCAGGGACGGAACTCAATGCCGTGGAGGGGTGTAGCGAAATGGGACCGTGACGATCACAGACATGGCGACGGGCTTGTCGTTGAGGAGGGCCGGCGCAAATTTCCAACGGGAGAAAGCGGCTTTGGCCTTCTGGTCGAGCACAGGATTCAGGCTCTGCATGACGCGGACCTGGCTGACCCTCCCGTTACTCCCAATCACCGCGAGCAGAACCACCTTGCCTCGAACTCCCTTCTGCCGCAAGGCCGCAGGATATTGGGGCTCGACGGCACCTTCCGGGAGCGGAACGATTAGGCTGTACTGTTCCCGCAGGGCTAAGGGCATGGGGTCCGCGAAATCGAGCACCCAAGTCCCGCGCGAGTTGGATAGTTTGGGTAAGTTCAAAGACCACGTGGGCATTTGCCACGTTCCATTCGGCCTATTCACCATATCCTGCAGAATCACCCCGACCACGAGTACGTTGTGCGCCACGCTGACTGGTCCGGGCAAGAGGTGACTCGGACCGCGGCCAATCTCCGGATTCACCCGCCCTGGAACGGGAACCGGGCGACGTGGAATGGTCGCTGCCACCGGGCCCGGCGCAACGCGCGCGGGCTTCGGCAGGGCAGAAGCGGGGGGCTGCGGCGCAGGCGGCGGAGCTGGAGGATTGGGATCGTGCAAGATCAGCAAGCCGTCGGGACCCGTTGCAGAGCCTTCGGGCGCCGGAAAGCCGGGAGCCTCGCCAGATCCTCCGGCGCCGACGAAGTCCGGGGTTGCCGCGAGACCCTTACGTCCCGGGTGAGGATCGATACTCATCGGCGCGTAGGCATTTCCCGGAGGCGGCGGAGCCGCTTGAGGCGAAAGCGAGAGTGCCACCAGGAGGCCCGCAGCAAGCCCGATGCTGGGCGCGGCCACGCTCGAACCGGACCCCTTTGAGGACTGCGCACGAACGGCCTTCGGCGCCGAGGGCAGCGGAGGGAGAGGAACGGCACCCGAGGTGGCAGGTAGGTGGAGCGTCGAAGCGCCGAGCGAACGGGTGCCGACCGCTGGACTGCCCTGCGCGGCCACATAAGGCAAAGCCGCTCGCCTGGCGTGGATGGCGCCGAGCGCGCCCGGCAGCGGTGGTGCGGGCACGGCACCTTTCCTTTCGGCGAACGCGAGATGGCCGCCAGCCGGGGCGACTCTTACGAGCGTCGGCGCAGCCGCCGCAGCCTCGCCGGGCAAAGCCGCCCGGACGCCATGGATTGCCGTTGGCGGAACGAAGGGCGGCGGCGCCACGGGTGCGTTCGGGCTCGGAAGCATATCCATCGGTCCCTTCGGCGCCTGGTATGTGATCCGAGGCGCGCGAAGGTGCGCTTGCTCCGATTCCTTCCCTTGCATCGCACGAAGCTGGTTTGGATGGATCGCGATTGCGGGACGAGCCGGCGCGCTGGCTTCCCACTGAATGATGTTGGGCATGGCCGGCAGGAATTCCGGCAGTTGCGGCGGCGCTTGCGGCTCGATGAGCAGCTGTCGCAGGTTCGTCGCGTGTGGCGGCTGGAAAACAACCGTGGTGTTCGGGTTGTAACCCCGCGTGATCACTTGCTGCTGCGGCTGCTCGGGCCGCGCCTGGGCCTTGGGTTGGGGCCGCTTCGGCAGGGGTGCGATCTTGGGCACGACGTCTCTCGCCGTGCCGTACCAGGTGATGTGGACCTCCGGTAGCGGGAGTCGCGCCGGCGGCGGCGCCATGCGGCTGGTCGCGCGAGCCGCAAACAGCAGAAACGCGTGGCAGACAAGCGATCCCGTCAACTGCCAGCCGCGGCGGCGCGCCGGGGGCACCCGCAGACGGAAGAAGGAGTCGGCCGTGTGCAATCCCCACACGTCGCGCAATCCAAAGACAACCACCCACAGGTTTCCGAAAATATTCGTCGCGCGGCTCTGCCAGCGCACTTCGAGACGGGATAGTTCAAACGCACCGAGAGCGTGGCTGGCGGGAACACGCATGGTGACCAGAGCATTATAGCCCCGCCCGCGGGACCGCGGTTCGAATCCGCCCAAGCCAATTGGAAACCTGGCGGTCCAGCCCGGAAACATGGGTAACAGAATGTATCGGCAATTCGGGCGACGGTCGAGACCCCGCGTTGTTAGGCCGCCATCCTTCGCCCATTACCGAACTCTCCTTCCACGGCATCGCTCCTTCGCCTGAAAGGGGAAAAAGTGCAACCTAATATGTTCGGTACCTTCTGTCGCCTATGTCTCGGGCCGCTCAGACTTCAGCGGCTAGAACGCTTGCAAAAGCAAAGGGCGCGCCCTCCGGCTCCTGCGAGCCAGGAAAGCGCGCCCTTTGGTTATGGCGATCCCGACAAAAGGGTCAGTTTTAGAGCCTATTTGGCGCCATTTTTCTTCTGCCGGGCTGCGGCGAGGTCGAAGCGATCGAGGTTCATCACTTTGTTCCACGCGGCGACGAAGTCTTTTACGAACTTCTCCTTTGAATCCGCGCAGGCATAGACTTCCGCGAGCGCGCGCAGCTGGGAGTGCGAGCCGAAGATGAGGTCGACGCGCGTACCGGTCCATTTGACCTTGCTCGTCCTGCGGTCGCGGCCTTCGTACACGCCTTCCGAGCCGGCGGCTGGCTGCCACTCGGTGCCCATGTCGAGCAGGTTGACGAAGAAGTCGTTTGTCAGTGTTTCCGTCCGCTTGGTGAAGACGCCGTGTTTGGAATTGCCGAAGTTTGCACCCAGGACGCGCAGGCCACCGACGAGAACCGTCATCTCGGGAGCAGTCAACGTGAGCAACTGCGCCCGATCCACGAGCAGCTCTTCGAGCGAGAAACGCTGATTGCCGTGGAGATAGTTGCGGAACCCGTCGGCCGTTTTTTCGAGCGGCGCGAAGGAATCAACGTCGGTTTGTTCTTGCGAGGCATCCATGCGCCCCGGCGTGAAGGGGACTTTCACGTCGTGGCCGGCGGCCTTTGCGGCTTTCTCGACTGCGGCGCAACCGCCAAGGACGATCAAGTCGGCGAGCGAAACCCTCTTTTTGCCGGACTGTTTCGCGTTGAACTCGTTCTGGATTTTTTCAAGCTTCCCGAGCACCTTCGCCAGCTGAGCCGGCTGGTTGACGGCCCAGTTCTTTTGCGGCTCGAGGCGAATGCGCGCGCCGTTCGCTCCGCCCCGCTTATCGGAGCCGCGGAACGTTGATGCCGACGCCCAAGCCGTCGAGGCGAGCTGCGAAACGGACAGCCCGGACGCGAGGATTTTCGCTTTGAGACCGGCGATGTCTTTCGGCCCGATCAGCGGATGATTCACAGCGGGGATCGGGTCCTGCCACGGCAACTGCTCCTTCGGAACGAGCGGACCCAAATAGCGCGCGACCGGGCCCATGTCGCGGTGCGTCAGCTTGAACCATGCACGGGCAAAGGCGTCGGCGAACTGGTCCGGATGCTCGTAGAAGCGCCGCGAAATCTTTTCGTAAACAGGGTCGAAGCGCAAGGAAAGGTCGGTGGTCAGCATGGATGGCGCGTGACGCTTCGAGGGATCGTGAGCGCCCGGCATCGCGCCGGCGCCCGCGTTACCCTTCGGTTTCCACTGACACGCGCCCGCCGGGCTCTTGGTCAGTTCCCATTCGTAGCCGAACAGGTTCTCGAAGAAGTCGTTACTCCACTTCGTTGGCGTCGTGGTCCAGATGACTTCGAGGCCGCTGCCGATCGCATCGTCGCCTTTGCCAGTGCCGAATTTGCTCTTCCAGCCGAGACCCTGCTCCTCGATGGGAGCGGCTTCGGGCGCCGGACCCACCAGAGACGCATCGCCTGCGCCGTGGGTTTTCCCGAAGGTGTGGCCGCCGGCAATCAGCGCGACCGTTTCTTCGTCGTTCATGGCCATGCGGCGAAACGTTTCGCGAATATCCTTGGCCGCCGCGATGGGATCAGGCTTGCCGTTTGGCCCTTCCGGATTCACGTAGATCAGGCCCATCTGCACGGCCGCGAGCGGATTCTGAAGATCGCGCTCGCCGCTGTAGCGCTCGTCCGCCAGCCACTTGCCTTCCGGGCCCCAATAGACGTCCTCCGCGGGCTCCCAAACGTCCGCGCGCCCGCCGCCAAAACCGAATGTCCTGAAACCCATCGATTCGAGAGCGACATTGCCGGCCAAAATCATCAGGTCGGCCCAGGAAATTTTCCGGCCATATTTCTGCTTGATCGGCCAGAGCAGCCGGCGAGCCTTGTCCAGGTTCACGTTGTCCGGCCAGCTATTCAGCGGTGCGAAGCGTTGCTGGCCGGATCCTGCGCCGCCGCGGCCATCGCCAGTGCGGTACGTGCCAGCGCCGTGCCACGCCATCCGAATGAGCAGCGGGCCGTAGTGGCCAAAGTCGGCCGGCCACCAATCCTGCGAATCGGTCATCAAGGCATGAAGGTCCTTGATCACGGCATTGAGGTCGAGACTCTTGAACTCCTTCGCGTAGTCGAACTTTTCGCCCATCGGATTCGATAGGCTGGAATGCTGGTGGAGGATCCCAAGATCCACCTGGTTCGGCCACCAGTCACGATTCTCTTGTACGGGGGTTGCGCCCGCGAACGGGCACTTGGCTTCGGTTGACACGGTCTTTTCCCTCCTTCGGGTCGGTCGAGAATTCAGTCAAAAAATCAACGGGGAAAGGCGAGCCCCGGCTGGCCCTCCCATTCGCACCATCGCTCGCGGCCTCGTTTGCATCTGCGCGCGGTTCATTCGACGGGCCACACGCCTGCGGCGGTCAACGCGAAGCGTACCGCGGAGCGCACTTCGCGCACAGGCCGCGGAAAATGAGTTCGCATTCGCGCAAAACCCGCTTACCGAGGGCACGCAAAGCAGGCCGGGGCACATCGTACCACTCCACGTCCTCCACACTGCCGCAGCGGTCGCAGATGAAGTGGTGATGCCGCATGCCTTTCGCATCGAACCTGGCGGCGCGGCCCTCGGCGGCCACTTCGCGCACCAAACCCGCCTGCACCAAATCACGCAGGTTGTTATAGGTGGTGGCCCGGGAAGAGCGCGGATCCATCTGATTCACGGCTTCAAAGATTTCCGCAGCCGTGGGATGGCTATTGTGCGCCATCAAGAATGCCATCACCGCGTAGCGTTGTGGAGTGCAGCGCAATCCACTCTCGCCCAACGCCTTTTTGATCGCCTTCGCGTCCATGAATTGTTCAGAATATATCTAAAATAACAATTTGTCGAGATTCCTGCTCCTTGCGGCTGCAAGCAGGAAACTGCCAGACGCGGTATGGAGGGAATCGGTTTGCAGATCGAGGCTCGTCCCGCCATTTGTCTCCATTTCTTCCCTGGCGTTTCTGTCGAGCAGCTCGAACAAGTGATTCGCGCTGCCCAAGCCTATATCGCAGCCAACAACCAGCGCGCCTCCCAATAATCGGGCAGGCCCGGTCCCATGGTTGACGGCCAAAACCGGGCTGCTTGGGATCCAGCGAAATCTCCGGCCTTCCAACACGGTGGGCCGGGCTGATATGCTGCCCCACATGCAGCCGGAGCCGCCGCTGGAATTCTATAAGCGCCGAATTCAGGAGTTGCAGGATGGAGTCGAAAAGGTTAGCGCAAGGACGCGCAGCCTGCGCGCAATTCTTATCTTCCTTGCTCTGATAGGCGGAGTCATCTTCCTTGCGGCGATTGGCCATGGATGGAAATACGGCTGGTTCGCCGCTCTTGTGATCCCAGCCGGCGCGTTTGTTATAGAGAAAATCAGCCGCGGCCGTCGCGAAGTGATGAAACTCGTGGTGCTGCGCGATTATTATGAACGCGGCGTCGCGCGCCTCGGCTTGGATTGGAACGCGCTCGACAGCGGTACGGAATTTCAGGACGCCAACCACCTCTACGCGCCGGATCTCGACCTGTTCGGCCGCGCAAGCCTCTTTCAAATTCTCTGCTCGGCGCGCACGCAAGCAGGACGCGAGACGCTGGCTCGCTGGATGAAGGAACCGGCCGGACCAGAGGAGGTTCTGGCGCGGCGCGAGGCGATTGCCGAATTGCTTCCGCGCCAGGATTTACGGGAGAAGATCGCGGCCGCCGGCAAGCTGCATTTCTCCAATTGCGACACGCAGACATTTCGAACCTGGGTCACCGAGCGCGCCTCACAACAGCCGTTTCCCCGATGGCTGCCATTTGCAGGCGTGTTGCTGGTCCTTGCGCTCTTCGTGCCTCCCGTTTTGTATGGCACGGGTAACCTGGCGCTGAAACAGATGTGGCAAGGCGTGGTTGCTGTGCTTGCCATTGAAGGCGTTTTCGCCTTGTTCTTTCGCGAGCGCGTGCGCTTCATCCTGCAATCGGTCGGTCCGCTTTCCGTCGAAATCCCGCTGCTCTGCGAACTCCTTTCGTTGATCGAGGCCGAGCACTTTTCCTCGCCGAAACTCGTTCAACTGGCGAACCGCCTGAAATCGGATGGCCCTGCCGCGTCTCGCGAGATGCGCAATCTGAGCCGCCTCATCAGCCTGCTAAAAGAACGAGACAACGAATTCTTCACCTATCCTTCCTTTTGCCTTCTTTGGGGCACGCAACTCTCCGCGGCCATCGATCGCTGGCACCGCCGCCGGGGAATCCGGATGACCGAATGGCTCGCGGTTCTCGGCGAATTCGAGACCCTGGTTTCCCTGAGCACGTACGCGAAGGAGCATCCGAGCGACGCGCTGCCTGAACTCGTCGAAGTCGGCCCGCTCTTCGAGGCCAGGGCGCTGGGCCATCCGCTCATCGACGAAAAGGTGTGCGTGCGGAACGACGTGCGCTTAGGCGAGGATCTGCGTTTCCTGATCGTTAGCGGCTCGAACATGTCCGGCAAAAGCACGTTTCTGCGTGCCATTGGCACAAACGTCGTATTGGCACAACTGGGAGTGCCGGTGCGTTCCGCGCAGCTTCGCCTTTCGCCGCTGACGGTCGGCGCGGCGATTCGAATTTCTGATTCGCTCGCCGAGGGCCGCTCCCATTTTTTCGCGGAAATGGACCGTCTGCGCCGGTTGATCGAACTCGCGGGGAAAGGGCCGCTGCTGTTTGTGGCTGACGAGATCATGATCGGCACCAATTCCCACGATCGCCGAATCGCGGCCGAGTGGGTGGTCCGCGCTCTGGCGCAGCGCAACGCGATCGGCCTTGTCACCACGCACGATCTCGCCCTGACGGAAATCGCCTTGAACGGCCTGCCCGGCGCCAACGCGTATTTCGAGGATTCCGGCGAATCGGGCGAGCTTCGCTTCGATTACAAGCTGCGTCCAGGCGTGCTGAGCCACTCGAACGCGTTGAATATCGCGCACATCTTGGGCATCGATGCGGCAGCGACCGACGACGGGACGGCGCCGGGCGCCGAATTCATTGTTCCGAGTGGCAACGAATAATTCCCGACCTGCGCTGAGACTGGCCAGCTCAATAACGATCTGATCGGGCTCAGTACCGAATTGACAGGAACCTGCACCGCCGGACCAGACATCGTGTCGGCGAGCCGGCCAGCCCTCGCAGCCAGGTGGCCGCAGGCTTCGCTGGCCCGGGGGCCTTGCGAGACTATACTTGAACGGAAACGTGGCAGAATGAGATGGCTCGCACTGCTCGCCGCATTGATTGGCTTCGCAGGCCAGACCCCTGCGGCTCGTTACGCAATGCAGGTTCTGATCGGGACTCCGCCGCATCCAGTTGTTTCCGGGGAAATCTGGATGATCGCTAACCGGTGGGGAGCGTACCCAGCCGTCCTGGCGGCAACGATAAAAGACGGGAGGCTCGAGCCGCTCGAGCCAATTCAATTCCCGAACTATTGGAAACAGGCTTTCAGCTACAAGGTGCTTGTGGCTGTGTCGAGCACACCGACGGAACCGCCGCAAGCGGCCTATCACGATTTCGGCTACGAAACTGTTGGCCGTCCGGGGTATCTGAAGACTTTCCCCGTGCTTTACCTTTCCCCGCGGCTGGCTCCGCAGCAGCTCGGCCGAAATTGGCGAGAAGCGCTTGATGAAATCGGCCGCCACGGGGGCGGTATTTTGATACTGCCGCCGCCAGAACGCCGCACAATCCGGCTGGAATATCCCGACGGCCGGCCACTGGCAGGCAGGTATGTGCGTGTCTCCCTTTACGGCTCCCGACGGAATCACTGCGGCGTAGTGGTCGGGATCGATCTGGGAGGCTTCAAAACCAACTCGCGGGGGCAGATTTCCGTTGTCGCCACCCATTCAGCGCTCGCCATCAGCGCCAGTGGAGGGTATTTCGGGGAAAGCAAGGGTGGGCCAGCGGGCACCACGTTCACAGCTGAGTCCGCGGTTACGGTTGGCGGTGAGCCGCATATCACTCTCGAGCGACTTTGGTCGTTGCCCAAGTACAGGTACGCAATCACTGCTCGCTCAGCGGGCGGCGGCCGGGTTACTCTCAGACGGGTGGAGGCCTGCGAGAATGTCGACGGTTGCGGAGCCGGCTGCGGTCCTCTCTACACGCCGCCAAGGGCAATTTCGTCGGGCACCGTTCGCTTCCGCAGCCAGGACCTGCGGGAGATGCGGAGCATCACACTGGTGGACACTGCGGGCCAGAAAAGGACGCTGACGCAGGCCGAGATGCGCCAACTGCTCACAAGACACCTCGTTCGCGTTGTATGGTAGCCCAGAGCCGCTAGCATGCGCGGCTCGGCGTGGTTAGCTTTGCGCTGGCGGGATCGGCGTCGCCACCGAAGTAAACGTTGCGCGGGTTCCACAGCATCCAGCCGTCGGAGCCGAACGTTTCCGCGGCGCGAATTTGCGCCGCAATTTCCGCTTCTCCGTAGCGGCGATTGTCGAAAGCGTAATCGCGAAAGGCTTGTAGCCACGGACGAAAACGGATCGCGGCGACGCCGGCGCGTTCGGCGCCGTTCTGCAAGGAACGGAGAACGATCTCATACGGATGCGCGACGGGCGAGGGCTGGCCGGGAATCCCGTGCCGGAAGCAGGAGGGATAGAGCATCGGCGAGATGTAATCCACCACCTGGGATATCTCCTCGAGCCGTAAGCCGATGTGCGTGTCGTCCCGATTCCACATGACGTAACCAAATATGTCCGCGGCCAGAAAAACGTTGTAGGGAACGAGTTGTTTGCGGGCCTCGCCGAGAAAACCGGAAATCGCGCGCAGCCGATTCGCCATCGTGTTGGCCAGGGAGAACGCGAGCCCGTCCGCGTCCGGAAATCGGACGTAATCGAACTGAATCTCGTCGAACCCCAACCGGGCGGCCTCGACGGCGATAGCGGCGTTGTAATCCCACACTTCCTTGTTGAAAGGATCCACCCAGCCGAGGCCCTCCAGATCCTTGTACGGCGCTCCCCCGATTCGCTTTATCGCCAGGTCGGGCCGCGCGGCTGCCAAACGATCGTCCTTGAACACGACGATTCGAGCGATCACGTAAAGATTCTCGCGATGCAACCGGTCCAGAAGTTGCTCCGGGTCGCGAATCGTGGTTGTTCGCTGCGCGCCCACCTGTGCGGCCAGTGCGACCGAACTCTTGTAGGAAATCATGCCCCGGTCGCCTTTCACGTCGATTACAACCGCGTTCATACCTCTGTTGCGAATCACCGCGAGCGCGCCTTCGCGCAGCATGCGATTTTCCACGCCGTAAAACGAAAGGTACAGGCCCTTCGGGCGAAATGGGGTCAGCGCGATATCCCGCGGCCCGCCCTGGAAGCGCGTAACGGGTACCCACGTTCTCAGATATCCGTAGGCCCGGAAGCCGATTTCGTCACCCGGTCCCGTGATATCGAAGCGGCCATCCGCGTCGGTTCTCACCACGCGATCGCCGAGTGTGACGATGGCCTGAGCGATGGGCCGGGAATTCGAAGCGTCCACCACTTTTCCCGTGTAGGCGTGAGCGGGGACGCCGATCGAAAAAAACAGGACCGGGAGCAGCCAGCAACGAACCGAAAAGCACCACAACGCCTGAGCGAATCGATGGTTCCGACAATTTCGAAACGGCGATTTGCGCATGTTTGTCCACACGATTCCGGCAGTTTGCGTTAACTATCGCGCTCGGCTTCGCCCCGTGCGATGGATTCCCGTTCCCTCTTCCAAAAGCATCTGGAACGCCTTTCCTGCGTCGCGGTCCGTCACCAAAAAACGCGGCACCACCATAATGTTCGTTTGCTGCGAGGCGCGGCGCCTTTCTATCGTGAACGCAGCCACGTAGCCCGCTCGCCGCGCGGCCGCGATCAACTGATCGTCGTAGATACCAAACGGCCACGCGAGCAAATCGACTCGTTTGCCGAGCCTGCGTTCCAGAACTTCTTTCGATTTCGACAATTGCCATTCGACCAGTTTCTGGTAATCGCCCGCGGAAAGCCGGCGCTTTTCCACGCGGAAATTGGGATGCCAATAGGTATGGGATTCGATGTCGAAAAGGCCGGTGGCCTGAAGAAGTTTCAGTTGCTGCCACGTCATCGCATAAGAAGCGTTCGAAATCGCGGAAGGATAGATGAACAGTGTGACGGGAAAGCGGTAACGCTCGACGAGAGGCCTCATCTCGGTGAAAACCGACCGGTGGCCGTCGTCAGCGGTGATAGCCACGGCGCGAGCGGGCAAATCGCCGCGTCCTTCGATGAATTTCACAACGTCCCGCAATGGAACAACGTTGTAGCCGTTGTCGTGGAGGAACCGGAGCTGGCTGGCGAAAACGGACGTTCTGACCGTCGTCATGCCGGGCGATGACGGCCCAAAACGGTGATAGACGAGGATGATGGCCGGGCGGGCAATTTTGGGAGAATCCTGGATTTTCGCCGGAACGCTCGCTGCGGCGAGCGATCCGGCGATGAGCAATGCCGCAAGCCATCGGGTTTTTGCGTCCCGAACCACGTTTCGGGCCAATCGCTCTTTACCCAGCGGCGTCGGCGCAGACGCGCGAAACGCCGGCGTCGCCAGGCTGTTCCCTACTTGGATTTGGCCGGGGCCTTCTTTTCGGCGAAGGTGCGCACGTAATTCACCAGGTCCCAGATGTCTTTCTTGCTGGCGCGGCCCTTTTCATTCAGCATCGGGCCGTGGCCATTCGAAATCACCCAGAACAGGCCGCCGTCGGTGGTGGATTTGAGCGCTTTCGGATCGCGGAAATCGGGCGGCGAAAGCTTCATGCTGACCGCCAAAAAACCCTTGCCGTCGCCCTCGGTCCCATGGCACATGGCGCAGTCAATGTCGTAGCGATGTTTGCCATTCGCCAGCGACTGCGCGGTGGGCTTTTCGGGATTCGGCACCTTTGCGGCATCGGGAGGGATGACGAGCGGTTCGGGCGGCGTCTGCGGCGTTTGCTCCGCCGAAGTCGCGGGCTTCTTTTGCGGCTGAGCTTGCGCGGAATTGGTAGAAGTGGCCCGGGATTTCGCTTGCGCTTGCTGAACGAATGGAGACGCGGCAAAAAGCAGGAGCGCTACAAGCAGAATTTTCTGCCCTAGCACGGCAACCCTCCCGCCGCTGGCGCGTCCGCATCCGTATTCATTCTACTCCCGGCGGGCGGCCGCGGGAAGATGGCATGGTCCGGAAAGGCAACTGGCCCGGAGGGTAAGCAGCCGACGCCAGGGGAGCATCGGCGAAACTGGCGCTGGAGCGCGTGCCCCGGCGGGCGTAAACTTTTTGCAAGGCCGCATCGTACGGGGAAGCATGGGTCGAGGCAAGAATGGAATTTCTGGTCATCGCGCTCGAGATTCTGGCCGGACTCGCGATCTTCGCCATCGCCGCCGCGATAGCCGCGATGCTCAGCCCCATGGTGCTGGTGGTGGATTCGGCCGAAGGCTGGATGCGGATGCGCTGGCTCTGGGCGCTCGAATACGAACGCCCGCTCCCGGGAACCGAAGGCGCTCCTCGAATGCGTTTCGTAGGCCGTCCGATCCGAATCAGTGCCCGAAAGCCGCGAAAGAAACGCGCCGCGCGGCGCGCCAAGCCGCGCGCGCGAGCATCGCGCCTGGCTTCGCGCTGCCTGCGGGATTCGGTGATTCGCCGCGCGCTTTGGGCGCAACTGCGCAAGCTGCTTCGCGGCATGCTGCGGTCGGCGGAAATCAAGCGGCGCCGGATTCGCGTTTCGCCGCCCGATCCCGCGACGGCGGGAATGCTCTACGGCTTCGCGCAAACGCCCTCGGGCCGACGCGCGGGCATCGAGCCGAATTTCGAAGGGGAAAACAGCGTGCTACTGGAAATCCGCTTTTATCCCCATCGCACTATCGCGCCGATTTTCCAGTTTTTCATCGGATTGCCCTACCGGGCGATGATTCACGAGTGGCGCAGCGGAGCAGCCGAAGCGCCGGCAGGATGAATCCAAATTTCCGCGGGCACGGGAACAGCCAAGCGTGACCGCACGACGGAGGAAACCATGAACACCGCGCAGAACATCCTCAAGGACCTGGTGGGAGAGCTGAAAAGCCTGGCCAAAACTGAAACGGTGGTGGGCGCCCCCGTGCCGGCCGGCGAATTCACGATCATCCCGATTTCGCGCGTCACGCTGGGCGTGGGCGCCGGCGGCGGCGCGGGCGAAACGGAGAAGAAGAGTTCGGCAGGGGAAGGCGGAGGAGGCGGCGGAGGGATTCGCGTGCTGCCGGTGGCGCTGGTGGCCGTGCGCGGCGGCGAATTGCACGTCCACATGCTGACGCGCACCGGCCCGCTGGTTCACTCGATCGAGAAAATGCCGGAAATGTTGGAACGCGCGTTCGACAAATGGGCCGCGCGGAAGGAAAAGGACAAGGAAGAAAAGACGTAGCCGATAACGGCAAAACGGTCCCTTGCGCCGCCGCGAAAAACCCCTCAGGCGGAGATGGTCGAATCGCTGGATTCGCGCGGGCGCTGCCAGCGGCGCGGACGGCGCTTGGGATCGAGGATTTTCTTCCGCATGCGGATGGATTGCGGCGTCACTTCCACGTATTCGTCCTCGGCGATGAATTCGATCGCGCTTTCGAGCGTGAGGATGCGCGGCGGAATTAGCCGAATCGCCTCGTCGGCGGTCGAGGAACGCATGTTCGTCAGCTTCTTTTCCTTCGTCACGTTCGCGTCGATATCGGCTTCGCGGGCGTTTTCGCCGACGATCATGCCTTCGTAAACTTCCGCGCCCGGCCCGATGAACAGCTCGCCGCGTTCCTGAATGTTCCACAGCGCGTAGGCGGTCGCTTTGCCGGCGCGATCGGCCACCAGCGAACCGGTGGGCCGCGAAGCGAGTTCGCCGACGTAATCCATCCAGCCGTCGAAAATCGTGTGGAGCAGCGCGGTGCCGCGCGTAT
>JAKASX010000070.1 GCA_021818865.1 Acidobacteriota bacterium | reverse complement strand
GATTGCAGCAAGGGTTTGAGAATCGCCCACTGGGCGTCGGTAAGGTCCATGAACACGTTTTGGACCTCTCCCCGCCCATCGGCAACGCCTAATTCGACTTGTTGTGATTTATGAGATAGCTTCTAGATATTGATGGTCTTTTGCGCGCGAGGTCATCTCCTCGCGCACTGCCATCTCGTTCGACTCCTGCGGCGTGAATCTTTTCGCTGCGGCGAGCAAAAGGCCGCGGCTCGTAGTGAAATCCTGCAGCATCGTCAGTTGGTTGGTGAGCGAAAGAATCGCCACGCGCTGCCCCTGTTGGAGCAGCTTCGCCACATAGCGCACCAGCGCCATCCGCATCCGGTCCTGATCGAATAACGCCGTATTGAGAGAATCGAGAAGAACGACTGTCAGCGGCCCATTCGCCGGATGATACGCGGGCGAATTGGTGTAAACGAAGTTTGGCAGTGGCGCCGGCGCGGCCGGCGTCATCGGCGCGTAATCAACGCGAAAAATCGCGATGGGTTGCGGTTTGCCGTCTTCGAACACGCGGAAATTGTTTTCGGTAAGTCCGCGGACCGGTTTGCGATCCTTGTTGTTGGTAACGGAAACATCCACCAGGACGAGATTCGCCGCCGTGCGGAGGACGGCTGCTTTATTGCTTTGCGCCTTCCCGGGCCGTGCGCGAAGCGAGAGAGCGCAAACCGATATCGCGCAGAGCGCGAGGAATATCAGGAAAGTACGTCTGGCGCCGGACTTCGTTCGCGGGTTCACAGGGTGACCGCCCTAGCGGACCATGCCTCTATCCCGGAACGCTACCAGCGCCCGCTGTGAAGGTCAACGGCTTCCTCAGCGAAAGCGGCTACCTCGCCGCCCACTCCAACGCCTACGAGCCATTGCAAAACCGCCGATTTCGGGGGTCGGAGCTTGAGCTCCGAAAAAAAGCGGCCAAGAATTAGAGGGCTTCAGCCCCTGAAGCCGGTCAGAAGGGAGGCTTTGCAACAGCTTCTGGGCGCGCCAGGGTTGTCACAACGGGCGACCAAGCGCCGCGCGCACGCGCGCCCCAAGCCCGCGCAGCCGCGCTGCCGGCTCGTTCGAGAAAACGAATCGAATGTATTGCGCCCCATGCGCCTCGCCCCATCCCGCCATCGCCGTCGCACAAACGCCTTGTTCCAGCAGCCGCTCCGCCATCCCCGCGCCGTCGAGTCCGAAATCCGATACCCTCATCAGCAGCGACCACCCGCCCCCCGGAACGCCAACCGGCAGCCCTTTCAATTCTTCGAGCACCACGTTCCGCCGCGCCTCAAGCTCCGACACGTACCCCGGCATCGTTTCCGCCGATCGCTCGAGCGCCAACGCTGCCGCCTGCTGCGCGATGCCAACGGGAACCACGCCGTTCGCGATGGAAACCGCGGCGAAATCGGGAACCAGGCTCGCGGGCGCCACGATCCAGCCCACCCTCCAGCCAATCATCCGCAGCTCTTTCGACGCCGATCCCACCGTCACCGTTCGCTCGGCCATCCCCGCGAGCCCCGCCGGATGAATCACCGGCCGCTCGTCAAACAGCAACCGCTCCATCGCCGCATCGTCAATCAGGAGCAAATCGTGTTTCACGCAAAGCTCCGCCACCAGCGCCCAATCGCTCGCGTCCAGCCATCCGCCCGACGGCATCGAAGGCGACATCAGCAGCATCGCCCGCGCTCTCGGCGTCACCGCGCCGCGCAGCGCCTGCCGATCCAGCCTCCATTCGCCCCCTGGATGAAAAATAAAAGGCGCCAGCCGCGGCACGCCGCCCGCCAGGCGCACCCGATTGATCAATCCCGCGTACGTCGGGTCGGTGAGGATCACTTCATCTCCCGTCTCGATCGTTGCGAGCAGCACGTTCAAAATCCCGCTCAGTCCTCCGGCCGTGACGATCGCGTTCTCCGCCGAATACGAAACGCCCGAAATCGCCGAAACGTGCCGCGACGCCGCTTCCCGCAGACGCGTTTGCCCGACGAATGGCAGGTAGCTGTTTTCCGCGTCGCGCCCAGCCGCTTCCCGCGTTCGCGCCACGGCTTCCGCGTCCGGCGCGATGTTCACGTCCAGATTTTCCAGGCGCAGCAAATCCTTGCCGGAACCGTCGCCAATCGCGCCCATCCGGTCCACGCCGATTCCGGCAATCTGCTGCATCCGAGCCGGCCTTCGCCGCGTCATGCTTCGCCTCGCCGCAGGTGCGTTTCACCTTGCCTCATGCGTTTTTCTCCGTCGCCGCTGCCGATTTTCCGCGCCGCTTTTCGCGTTCCGCCGCCGCCGCGATTCTCTGCGCCCGGGCGATCACCGGCGCGTCCACCAGTTGCCCATCCATTCCCGCCGCGCCCGCGCCGCTTTCCGCCATCCGCGCGGCAATCTCGATCACGCTCTTCGCCCACTCGAGTTCCTGTTCGGAAACGGAAAAAACGCGGTGCACCGGCTCGATCTGCGCCGGATGCACGATCAATTTGCCGCTGAATCCCAGGCGTTTTGCGCTTTCCGCTTCGCTCCGCAGACCCTCCAGGTCGCCGTACCGCATGTAAACCCCATCCACCGCCGGGCATCCATACGCCGCGGCTGCTGCCACCACTTTCGACCGCGCGTACAGCAGTTCGCGCCCGTCCGCCGAAGGGTTCGCGCCCGACGCCAGCGAATAATCCTCGCCGCCGAAAACGACCAGCGCCACGCGCTCGCTCGCTTCGATCATGGATTCCACCCTCAGCACCGCTCCCGCCGTTTCCGCGAGCAAAAACAGCCGAATCGTTCCTCGCTTGATTCCCCGCTCGCGCTCCAGCCGCGAAATCAGGCGTGCGGCGGCGGCGACTTCGCGTGCCTCCGAAGCTTTCGGCAGCAAAATCGCCTCCACGCCGGACCCCACGACCGCGCGCAAATCTTTCTGCCAGTGCCGTGTCGCCACGGGATTGATGCGCACCACTCTCATCGCCGCCGAATCGCCAGCTTCGCCGATTCCGCGCGCCACGTTCCGCCGCGCCTCTTCTTTCCCGTTTTCCGGAACCGAATCTTCCAGGTCGAAAATCACCGCGTCCGCGCCGGCTCCGAGCGCCTTCGCGAAACGATCGGGCCTTCCCCCAGGCACGAACAGCAGCGACCGCAACGGTGCGGCACTCGAAGGCCATCGAGCGAAATCGGTGGAATGGGACAAGGAATCGCAGCCTCGGCCACGGATTATACAAGGACCAAGCCGTCAGCGAGCGCCCCGAAAATCAAGAAGACGCTGGTGTAGCGGAGGGCTTCAGCCCGCCAGCATTCCCTAGCCAATACGGCGGATCCCGACCCTCAAACGATCCCTCACACTCCCCAACGCTTTCACCGCGTCGGCAATTTCGGCACCAGCACTCGCCGCCGCAACGTCAGCACAACTTCGTCGCGCTGATTCCGCGCCGTTGTTTCCACGGTCACGATTCCGCGATCCGGTTTCGTTTCTGACGCGCGCTTTTCCAAAACGCGCGTGGACGCGTAAATCGTGTCGCCGTGAAACACCGGCCCCACATGCTTCACGCTTTCATATTCCAGATTTGCGATCGCCCGTCCGCTCACGTCGGGTACGCTCATTCCCACCGCAATGGCGAAAACCAGAATCCCGTTCACCAGCCGCCGCCCATGTTGCGTCTGCGATGCGTAATGCTCGTCGATATGGAGCGGGTTCTGATTCATCGTCATCAAGCTGAACCACGTGTCGTCGGTCTCGTTGATCGTGCGTCCCGGCCAGTGCCGGTACACGTCGCCAACTTCGAATTCCTCGAAATACCGCCCGAATTGCATCGCAAACCTCCGCCAGGGATGGAAATCTGCCAGTTGGAACAACGGGCGTTCGAAGCGCGCGGGAATTCGGCGCGCCTATTCGTACCGCAGCGCCACCAGCGGGTCTACGCGCGCCGCCCGCCGTGCCGGCACCCAACACGCCACGAGCGCCACCAGAACAAGCAACGCGCAAGTCACCAGTGAAGCAAGCGGATCGAACCATCCGATGCCGTAAAGCAGGCTGTTCATGCTGCGCGTCAGCGCCGTCGCGATCGCGAGTCCCACAGCCACTCCCACCAGCACCATCGCCATTCCCGTTTGCAAAACCAGCCGCAAAACGTCCGCCGGCCGCGCCCCTAGCGCCATGCGAACGCCCATTTCCCGCGTCCGTTGGCTCACCGAATACGACATCACTCCGTAGGTCCCGATCGCCGCCAGCACCAGCGCCAGCAGGCCAAACGCGCCCAGCAGCTCCGCCGCGATCCGCGGCGCCAGCAGCGACTGCCTCAAAAGGTCGGTCACTGTCAGCACCATCCCCAGCCGAATGGTGGGAGCGACCGATTGAATGGTGGATCGAATGGTCGGCAACGCGTTGTTCGATGGGCCGTTCGTGTGCACGATGAGCGCGCCGGCGGCAGCGAAGTGCTGCTTCAGCGGCCAGTAGACGATCGGCTGAGGCGGTTCGCCCAGCGTCAGGTATTTCACCGTGTTCACTTCGCCGACGATCGTTACGTCCCAGGTTTTCGTGATGAAGTGCAAATGCTTGCCGATCGGATTCTGGCCGGGCCAGAAATTCTCGGCCAGCGCCTTGTTCACCACGGCCACCATCGCCCCGCCCGTGTCGTCCGATTCGCGGAAGCTGCGCCCGCGGATCAGCGTGATTCCCATGGAGCGGAAATAGCCCGGCTGCACGGCGATCGTCGGTGTCAATTGGCCCTGCGACGGATCGGAGTAATTGACGCCTTGGGGAAACGTGGTCCACTCGAGGCCGCCGCGGAAAGGCAACGCATCGGTGATCGCGGCGCCCGAAACCATCGGCAGCGCCTTTACCCGCTCCACTACCTGCTGGTAAAACTGTTCCGCCTGTGCCTGGGGGTAATGCGCCGCGCGCGTATTCAGGAAAAACACCAGCTCGTGCTGGACGTTGAAGCCGGGATTGATGTTCTGCGCGTTGCTCAGACTGTGGATGAAGAGCCCCGCCGCCACAAGCGCGATCAGCGATAGCGTCACCTGCACCATCACCAGAATCCCGCGCAGACCGTACCATCGCACGCCGCCCGTCGGCGCGTCGGCGCGGTCCTTCAGCGATTCCATGCGACTTGTGCGCGTGGCCCGCAGCGCCGGCGCCAGCCCGAAAAGAAACGTCGCCACCACCGCCAACCCCAGCGTAAAGAGCAGCACGCGGCCATCCAGCGAGAAGTTCAGCCGGTTCGCGAGGCCGGGCGGCAGAAACGAAACAATCAGGTTCCGTCCGGCGTACGCTACCGCGATTCCCAGCGCCCCCGCCGCCAGCGCCAGCAGGAAGCTCTCTGTCAGCAACTGCTTCGTCAGGCGCCAGCGCGACGCTCCCAGCGACAGCCGTATCGCGATTTCCCGCTCCCGCTGCGTCGCCCGCGCCAGCAGCAGGTTGGCCACGTTCGCGCACGCAACGAGCAGCACCAGCCCTACGATCACCCCCATCAGCAGCCCGGCGCGAACGAAGATGCCGCGCTCATTTGGCGGAATCGTCGTCTCGCCGATCGGCAGCATTTCCACGCCGCGCCCGGAATTGTCTGTCGGGTATTGCTCCACCAGGTGCGCGTCCAGCGCCTGGATCGAAGCGTTCGCCTGCGCGAACGTCACGCCCGGCTTCAGCCGCGCAACGATGCCGACCATCCGCCCCGCCCGCTCGCGAAAGAACTGCGCCGCAACGCCGGAAAGCACCTGGTTGTGCATCGCGATCGGCACCCAAACGTCGGGATCGCCGAATCCCGGCATGTCGTGAAATGACTTGGGTGCCACGCCGATCACTGTGAATTCTTGCTGGCCGATCTGGACCGAGCTTCCGATCGCTTTGGGATTGGCGCCGAATTGCCGGTTCCATAGCGCGTAGCTCAGCACCGCCACCGGATGCGCTCCTTCTCCCCGATCTTCGTCCGGCAAAAAGAATCGCCCTGCCGCCGGCTTTATGCCGAGAACGTCGAAATAGTTGGCGTTTACCAGTTCGAGGAAGACGTCCGTCTCGTGGCCGGAAATGACGAGCTGGTCTCCCGCGGGAATCACGATGGCGAGCCCTGAGAAAACGTCGTTGTCTTCGCGAATGTCCTTCGCGTTCAGGTAAGAGGAAGAAAGGTATTTCAGCGTCGGCCCGTGCGGCGATTCCTGCGTCGAGTACAAGGAAACCAGCGTCGAGGGATCTTTCACCGGCAGCGAATGCAGAAAAATGGCCTTGGCCAGCGTGAAAATGGTCGTGTTTGCGCCGATCCCCAGCGTCAGCGAAAGAATCGCCACGGCTGCAAAGCCCGGCGACCGCATCAGCATTCGAAGGGCGTATCGCAAATCTTTCCCAAGCGAGCCCATCGTCTCCCCCTCGCTTCCGCAGTCCTGCCGGCCAAAAACTGTTCGTTCATGATAGCCTCTTTCCAGTTCGCCCACACACGAATCTTGTGGCCCGATCCCGCGCCTCGCTGCGCCGCGACCAGCGCCAAACCTGTCCGGATTCGGACACCCGAATCTTGGAATCGGGCGGTGGAACTTTTCCCCCAGCTCCTGCGTATGGGGTAAGCGTAATGCTTATGAGGACTTGCGAAATATTGGGATTGGCATCCTTCCTGCGAGAGAATAGAGGCGAGGACTTCTAGCCATGGCTATGGACATTGCACGCCCCGATCTCGCCCGGAAAAGGAAGCGCAAGCGCATCATCTGGGGCGCCGTTCTGGTGCTCGCAATCGCCGCCGCCACGCTCGGCCTTTCGCGCCTCAAACCCGCACTACCCAGCGTCGACCGCGCAACGGTGTGGATCGAACCGGTGCAGCGCGGCAATATGACGATCTCCGTCCGTGGCCTCGGAACCTTGGTTCCGCAATCCGTCCAGGCGATTCCGGCCATCACCGAGGGCCGCGTGGTCGAGCGGCCGATTCTCCCCGGCACCCCCGTGAAAGCAGACACGGTTCTGCTTGTCCTCAGCAATCCCCAACTCGTCCAGCAGACGAAAAACGCTGAACTGGCCCTGAAAGCCGCCGAGGCCCAATACAACAACCTCAAGGCGACGCTCCAATCGCAATACTTGCAGTTGGCGGCCGCCGCGACCACTGCCGAGGCCAACTACCGCTCGGCGAAAATCGACGCGGACGCCGATAAGAAAATGTACGACCAGGGCGTCGGCTCGCTCATCACCTATCAAAAAGCGGCCGTGCTCGAAGCGGGACTGAAAAAGACCAGCGAAATGGCCCAGGCTCAGCTCCAGCAACAAAAGGTGCTGATGAAGGCGCAACTTGCCGCTCAGGAAGCGCAGGTCGCCCAGGCCCGCGCCCTCGCCGAACTCGACGAGCAGGAAGTCGCCGACCTGACCGTGCGCGCCGGAATGAATGGCGTGTTGCAGGATTTGGGACCCGGTGCGGGAGTCTCCCTCGGCCAGGAAGTTCAGCCCGGCACGACCCTCGCGGACGTCGTCGATCCCACCAAACTCTGGGCCGAACTCGATATTCCCGAAACCGAGGCCAAGGATCTGCTGCTCAGCCAGACCGCTTCGGTCGACACCCACAACGGAATCGTTCCCGGCAAAGTAATTCGCATCAATCCGACGCCGGTGAACGGAACCGTCGCCGTTGACGTGACTCTCGATGGACCGCTGCCCAAGGGCGCTCGCCCGAACCTGAGCGTCGAAGGCACCATCCTCATCGAGAAACTCACCGACGTGCTCTATGTCGGCCGTCCCGTGCACGCCGAGCGCGATAGCCGCATCGGTCTTTTCAAGCTGACCGACGACGGCAAGGAAGCCGTCCGCGTCCCCGTGTGGATCGGAAGAACCTCGGTGAACACTGTCCAGATTCTGAGGGGTTTGAACGTAGGCGACCGGGTCATTCTGTCGGATATGTCGGCGCAGGAAAATTACGATCGGATTCGTTTGGAATAAGAGGCTGGCTGGGAGGAGTGGGATGACGCAAAGCTCCGAATCATTGCTTCGTTTGGACGGGGTCAAGAAAGTGTTTTTCACCGAAGAGGTGGAAACGCACGCGCTTTCCGGAATTCACCTGGAAATTCATCCGGGCGAGTTCCTTTCCATCGCCGGACCCTCCGGCTGCGGCAAATCGACGCTGCTCTCGATCATCGGGCTGCTCGATTCGCCCACCGATGGCGGGTTCTGGCTCAAGGGCGAGCAGGTCGCCAATCTCACCGTGCGCGATCGCGCCCGCATTCGCAATCGCGAAATCGGGTTCATCTTTCAGGCGTTCAACCTGATCGGCGACCTCAACGTCTACGAAAACGCCGAGCTGCCGCTGATCTATCGCGGCATGGCCTCTTCCGAGCGCAAGCAGCGCGTTCAGGAAGTGCTCGAGCGCGTGGGCATGGCTCACCGCATGAAGCACTATCCCTCCCAGCTTTCCGGCGGTCAGCAGCAGCGCGTCGCCGTCGCTCGCGCCATCGTCGGCCGCCCGTCCATCCTGCTGGCGGACGAGCCCACCGGCAACCTCGACTCGAAAAACGGCGAGGCGGTGATGGAACTTCTGCGCGAACTGCACCGCGACGGCGCGACCCTTTGCATGGTGACGCACGATCCCCGCTACGCGCGTCACGCCGATCGCACCGTTTACCTCTTCGACGGCCGCATCGTCGAGGAAACCATCGGGGCGAAGCAATTGGCCGAAGGCCAGCCGTCCTAGGCGTGGACGGCCGGATTTCCAAACCGTAGGGGACGAAACAGACGAGTCGTTGCGAGCGACGCTGGGCGTGTCCCCAAACGCAGTCGCAGGCCAAGCGGAAACGAGTTTTCGGTTTCGGAAGGATTCTGAATCGGGAGGCGGCGATGGGAACCTGGAACGACGTTCGCCACGCATTCCGTCTGCTGGCCAAAAGTCCGGGCTTCACGCTCGTCGCCGTCCTCACGCTCGCCCTCGGCATCGGAGCTAACGCGGCGATTTTCAGTGTCATCAACAGCGTTTTGCTCGAGGCGATTCCTTTCCCGCACGCGAACCGGCTCGTCTTTCTCCACGAGCACAGTAGTCAGGTTCACGAGATGTCGATTGACTATCCCGATTTTCAAGACTGGGAACGCCAAAGCAACGTGTTCGATCCGCTCGGCGCGTTTCAGGTGGAGCAGTCGTTCGTTTTGACCGGCGAGGGAGAGCCCCAGCAGGTTCAGGGATTCAATGCTTCGGCGGGATTTCTGCCGGCGCTCGGCGTCAAGCCAATCCTCGGTCGCCTGTTCGGGAAATCGGATGACCTGCCCGGCGCGGCGCCGACCGTGGTCATCAGCTATTCGATGTGGGAGCGGAAGTTCGGCGGCGATCCGAGCGCGATCGGCCGCACGCTCGATCTGAATGGAGGCAGTTTCACCATCATCGGCGTTTTGCCCGCTTCGTTCCATTTCCTGATTCCCGCGGACGTCTACGTTCCGCTCGGCTTGAATGCGGACAAGATGCAGGACCGCGACGAACATCCGGGGATTTTGGCGATTGGACGGCTGAAACCGGGCGTGACGATCGAGCAGGCGCGCGCCGAGATGGGCACCATCATGGCGCGGCTGGCGCACCAGTATCCAAACACAAATGCTGGCATCACCGCGGCGGTCGAGACGCTCCGGAACGCTTACTACGGCTACCTGAGCGGCTTGCCGACGGCGCTCTGGGTGCTTTTGGGCGCAGTGGGATTTGTGCTGCTGATCGCCTGCGCCAACGTCGCGAATCTGCTGCTGGCGCGCGCGGCCAGCCGCGAACGCGAACTCGCCGTCCGCGTCGCCCTCGGCGCGGGCCGCACGCGTCTGGCGCGCCAGATGCTGACGGAAAGCGTGATTCTGGCTCTGGTCGGAGGCGTGGGCGGCCTGCTGCTCGGCGCAGTCGGAACCAACGCGCTCAAGGCGATGATTCCGGCCAGTTTGGCGCGGCAGGTAAATATTGCGATGGATTGGCATGTCCTGGTGTTTCTCCTCGCGATCACGGTGCTCACTGGCCTGATTTTTGGCCTCGCTCCCGCGTGGCGCGCTTCGCGCACCGACGTCAACGAATCCCTCAAGGAAGGTGGACGCACCGGTACGGTCGGCGCCGGCCGCAATCGTTACCGTCAGGCGCTCGTCGTCAGCGAATTTGCTCTAGGTCTCGTGCTCGTCGTCGCCTCGGCGCTGATGATTCTCAGCTTTTACCGGCTTCTCCAGGTGAATCCTGGCTTTCGCGTCAATCACATTCTCACCGCCGAAGTGAGCCTGCCAAACGCGAAATATTCCAAAGACGCGCAAATCACCGCGTTCTATCGCGACGCGCTCGCGCGGATTCGCGCGCTACCTGGCGTGGAAGCTGCCGGCGCCATCAGGCCGCTCCCGCTCACCGGCAACGGAAGGCAAACAAACGTTTACATCGAGGGAAGGCCGGTTCCCAAGCCCGGACAAGCGCCCGTATCCGACTATCACTCCGTGACGCCCGGCTATTTCGCCGCGATGGGGCCGCGACTTTTGCGTGGGCGGCTGTTTACCGAGGCTGACGACGCGAACGCGCCGCGCGTCGCTCTCGTCAGCCGCAGCTTCGCCCAGCTTTTCTGGCCGCATCAGAATCCGATAGGCAAGCGAATGAAAGTGAACGGATACCCTGCCAAACATTGGACGACGGTGGTGGGAGAAGTGGCGGATACGAAGCAATACGGGCTCGACAAGAAAACGAAAACCGAGTTCTATCTGCCGCAGAATCAGGAAGCGTTTTCGGCCATGATGCTGGTGGTCAGGACCACGGGCGATGCTTCGGCGATGACTTCGGCGGTGCGCGACGCCGTCGCTGCCGTCGATAGCCAGCAGCCGATCTCCCACGTGCGCACGATGAGGGATTATCTGGACGAGAACGTGAGCGGAACGCGGATGGCGGCAATCCTGCTCGGTCTTTTCGCCGCGCTCGGCCTCTTGCTCGCCGGAATCGGTATCTACGGCGTCATTGCCTACACCGTCAGCCTGCGCACGCATGAAATCGGCATCCGCATGGCCCTCGGCGCTTCTCGCGCCGACGTCTTGCGCATGGTGCTCGGCACCGGCGCCCGCATGGCGCTCATCGGCGTGGCCATCGGGGTCGTGCTGAGCATCGCACTCATGCGCCTGCTCTCATCCTTGCTTTTCGGCGTCAAGCCGGGCGATCCATTGATTTATGCGCTCGCGGCGTGCGTCTTGGGGGGCGTCGCGATTCTCGCGTGCTACGTCCCCGCCCGCCGCGCCATGAAAATCGCGCCGGCGATCGCGCTGCGCTACGAGTAGGCGCAGCGGCCTGGCGCCCGCTCCGGGCCCTGAAGGGAAGGGTTTGCGGTATCTGCTCTCTGCGCGGGGATCCGCCCCCTCACGCAGGGCAGCGGTCCGTGCGGAACGCGTCGCCGGCGGCGGGGAGCCGTCGTCGGCGACGCTGCCGGCGGAATGAAGGTTCGGCCACAAAACGTAGGGGGAACCGATCTGAAATGAACTCGCTCCTCAAGGACGTTCGTTACGCGGTTCGCATGCTGCTGAAGTCGCCCGCCTTCAGCGCCATCGCCATTCTCACGCTAGCGCTCGGTATCGGCGCCAACACCGCCATTTTCAGTCTCGTCGATGCAGCGCTGCTTCGCCTGTTGCCGGTCAAGGATCCCGGCCGCCTCGTGCTCTTTACCTGGAATTCGCACAAAAAATGGCCGCCCAATCTGAGTCAGACTGGTGCCGAATCGCGCTTCTCCTTTTCCTATCCCGCCTTCCAGGAATTTCTCGACAACAATCAGGTCCTTTCCAGCGCGTTCGCGTTCGTCCCTCTGGGATTCACGCCCCAAAACACAACCGTGGCCCTCAACGGCCGCGCAACTCTGGCCAACGGCATGATGGTCACCGGCCAATTTTTCTCTGGCCTCGGCGTCACCCCGCTCCTCGGCCGCGCGATCGCGCCCCCCGATGAAAATCCCGGCGCCCCGCGCGTCGCCGATATCAGCTACTCCTATTGGTCGCGCCGCTTCGGCAACGATCCTTCCGTCATCGGCCGCAGCGTCGCGCTCAACGGCGTTCCATTCACCATCGTCGGCGTTTTGCCCAAGGCTTTCACCGGCGTTATCCCCGGCGATCAGCCCGACGTCTGGCTCGCGTTCGACGATCAGCCCGATCTTCGCCCGTGGGGAATGAAGCCCTCAGGCGGCGATTCCGTTTACACCGCGCGAAACTGGATCTGCCTCAACATCATGGGCCGCCTCAAGCCCGGCGTCACTCGCGCCCAGGCCGCTGCGCAACTCGGCATCCTCTATCACGATTTCCTCGCCCAGGATTGGAAGCCCAAGAACCCGAGCGACGTGCCCGGGTTTTCGCTGACGTCCGCGGCCCAGGGCATCCCCTACGTTCGCCAGCAACTCACCGATCCGCTCCTCATTCTGATGTGCGCGGTCGGGATGGTTCTTCTGGTCGCCTGCGCCAATATCGCCACGCTGCTGCTGGCTCGCGCGATGGCCCGCCAAAAGGAAGTAAGCGTTCGCCTCGCGCTCGGCGCTCCGCCGGCGCGTCTTGTGCGTCAACTGCTCACCGAAAGCGTCGTGCTTGCGACGCTCGGCGGCCTGCTCGGTCTGGTCTTCGCCGATCAGGGAATCCATTGGCTGCTCGCTCTGTTTTCCGCCAACAGCGCTGGCTTCCAGTTGCAAGTCACTCCCAACGCCTCAGTATTGCTGTTCACGCTCGGCGCTTCGATCCTCACCGGCATCCTCTTTGGTCTCGCGCCGGCGCTCCGCGCTTCGCGCCTCGATCTTGCCGTCGCCATGCGCGAAACCGCCGCAAACGTCACCGCCGCTCGCGATAAGCACCGCCTCGGCCGCGCCCTCGTCGTCGGCCAGGTCGCCGTCGCTCTCGTCCTCCTGATCGGAGCCGGCCTGTTCGTCCGCACCCTCGTAAATTACGAGCAGAAGGATTTCGGCTTCGATCAAAACCATCTGCTCGTTTTCGGAATCGATCCTACGCGCGACGGCTATCACGGCGACCGCCTCGTTAGCCTCTATTCGCAACTGCTCGACCGCGTCCAGGCGCTGCCCGGCGTCCGCTCAGCAACGTTGATGGAATTTGCTCCCTTCAGCGGTTGGTCCAACAATTCCGACGTCCGCGTCTTCGGCCTTCCCGCGCCAACCGGGGGCGCCATGCTCCGCTACCAGGTCGTCGGCCCCGATTTCTTCCGCAGCATGCGGATACCGATCCTGCTCGGCCGCCCGATCGAGCGCTCCGACACGGCCAGCGCGCCGCAAGTCGCCGTCGTGGACGAAGCCTTCGTCAAGGAATTCCTGGGCAACACCAATCCCATCGGCCAGCGTATCTATTTCGGCAATCAGCCCTCCGCCGCGCCCGGCGGCCAAACTTTCGAAATCATCGGCGTAGCAAAATCGGCTCAGCTCTACAACGTTTCCTCCACGCCGCACGCCCACGCCTATTTCGCCTATGAGCAATTCCCGAAAATGCTCGGCCCGATGTTTTTCCAGGTCCGCGCCGAGGGTGATCCACTCGCGCTCGTTTCCGGCTTGCGCGATCAAGTCGCCCGCATGGACCCGAATCTGCCGTTGATCGGCCTCGAAACCGATCGCGGTACGCTCCTCGGCGCCCTCGCTCAGCAGCGCCTCTTCGCTCGCCTTTCGAGCATTTTCGGTCTACTCGCTCTCGTTCTTGCCACGATCGGCCTCTACGGAACGATGGCCTATACCGTCACCCGCAAAACCCATGAAATCGGCATACGCATGGCGCTCGGCGCACGCCCGGGCGAAGTGGTTCGCATGTTCGTGGGGCAGGGAATTCGCCTCGCCGCGTTCGGCGTCGCCATCGGCGTCGCCGCTTCGCTCTATCTCACCCGGCTCACTCACAAACTCATTTTCGGTATCAGCCCCAACGACCCTCTGACGTTCATGGCCGCGGCGGTCTTCTTCATCCTCGTCTGCGCCGCGGCTTGCTACGTTCCCGCGCGTCGCGCCACGCGCGTCGCGCCGGTGCGGGCCTTGCATTACGAATAGGAGGCGATAAACAGTGACCGGACTTTGGCACGACGCGAAATACGGCCTGCGACAACTGCGCCGCTCGCCGGGATTCGCCGGTGTCGCGATTCTCACGCTCGCGCTCGCCATCGGTGCCAATACCGCCGTCTTCAGCCTCGTCTACGCCGTGCTCCTGCGTCCGCTCGGATTTCCCCACGCCGATCGCTTGGTGACCCCGCTATGGAGTTACGGCGGCGCCACCGGCGTTCAGAGTAACGTGGATGAACCCACGTTCCGCTTCTGGCGCGAAAACAGCCGCGTTTTCTCGTCTATGGCCGCTTACAGCGGCGCCGGCTTCAATCTCTCCGGCGCTGGCGTTCCCGAGCGCGTTAGCGCCCAATACGTCTCCTCCTCTTTCTTTCCCACGCTCGCCTTCCAGCCCGCCATCGGCCGCAATTTCACGCCCGCCGAAAATCGTGGCTCGGGCGCTCCGGTCGCGATTCTGAGCTACGCCCTCTGGCAACGCCAGTTCGCCGGCGATTCCGCCGCGCTCGGGAAAACTATCTCCCTCGATGGCGTCCCTTATGCAGTGATCGGCATCTTGCCTGCTTCGTTCCAACCGATCGAGCAGGCGAGCGTCTACGTTCCGCTCGTGCGCGCGCCTGGCCCGATGCTCGCGGGCTCGAATCTCGAAGTCGTTGCGCGCCTCAAGCCCGGAATTTCGCTTTCCCAGGCGCAGGCCTCGATGCAGCTCGTCGCGAAAGACTACGAGCGTACCCATCCCGCCCGGAAATATCCTCCGGAATTCGGCATCGCGCTCATGCCGCTCTCCAGGTACCTCGGCATGGGTGCCCGCAACTATCTACTGCTCCTCTTCGGCGCCGTCGGCCTCGTTCTTCTCGTCGCTTGCGCCAACGTCGCCGGCCTTCTCATCGCCCGCGCCGCTGGCCGCGGCGGCGAGATCGCTTTGCGCCACACGCTCGGCGCCAGTCGCGGACGCCTCGCCCGCCAGCTCGTCACGGAAAGCCTGGTTCTCGCCGTCCTCGGCGCGGCCGCCGGCGTCCCCGTCGCTTACGCGGGTCTCGCGCTGCTCGTGCGTCTCGTCCCATCGGCCGGCACATCGAATCCGTTTCTCGCCCAGCTTTCCGGCGAAATCATGATGCACCGCTCCGGCATCGCCATCAACGGATGGTCGCTCGCCTTCGCGCTGGGCGCGGGATTTCTCACCGCGATCCTCTTCGGCCTGCTGCCCGCCTGGCAATCGGTCGGCCGCGACGTTCATCGCGCCATCAAGGAAGCCGGTTTGCGTTCCACCGCTGCCGCTTCTCGTGCCCGTCTGCGCCGCGGCCTCGTCGTCGCCGAAATGGCTCTCGCGATGATCCTCCTCGCCGGAGCCTTGCTCCTCGCCCGCACTTTTTCCAATCTCCTGAGCGTCGGCCCCGGTTTCGACGCCTCGCACCTGCTCACCGTCCAGCTCTGGATGGGCGGCTCGCGCTACAAAACCAGTCCCGCCCTCGCCAGCTTCTATCATTCGCTCACCACGCGCGTCGATCGCCTCGCCGGCGTTCGCGGAGCCGCTGTCGTCAGTGCCGGCATGCCGCTCGGAATCGGCGGCAACATGCCCGTCACGATCGAGTCCGTTCCCGGCATCCATTCCGTCGACTTCCGAGCCATCTGCGACTGCTATTTGAAAACGCTCGGCGAGCCGGTTCTCGCCGGTCGCGCCTTTAACGATTCCGATACGGCAGGCGCTGCGCCTGTGGCCGTCGTCAATCGCGCTTTTGCGCGCCGCTATTTCGGCAATCGCAATCCGCTCGGTCTCCACGTCACGATCGGCATCCCACAAATGGGCGCCGCGTTCATGGACCCGCCGCGCGAAATCGTCGGCGTCGTCGGCGACGTCAAATCCCAGCTCGATTCGCCCGCCGTGCCCACCGTCTTCGTTCCCAACGCGCAGGCCAATTACGCAACGCTTTCGATCTTCGACGCCTACGGCCCCACCACCCTGCTCGTGCGCACCTCGGGCGACCCGCTCCGCGTCGCCGAGCCCGTTCGCCGCGCGGTCGCCGCGCTCGATTCCAGCGTTCCGGTCGGCCGCATCGAAACGATGGACCAAATACGCTCCGCGTCGGTAGGCGTCGAACGGTTCTTGCTGACGCTGATGGGCATTTTCGCCGCGCTGGCGCTGACGCTCACGGCCATCGGAATTTACGGCGTGCTTTCCTACGCCGTCGCGCAGCGCACCGGCGAAATCGGCGTCCGCATGGCCCTCGGCGCGCGTCCGTCGCACATCCTGCGCATGGTCGCCGGCGAAGCGGCGCTGCTCACCGTCGTCGCGCTCGCCTTGGGCCTCGCCGGCGCGCTCGCTTCCACGCGCCTGCTCGGCTCGCTACTGTTCGGCGTTCGCGCCAGCGATCCGGCAAGCCTCATGTTGACCGCCGCGGTTCTCGCCATCGTTGCTATGATTGCCTGCGCTGTGCCCGCCTGGCGCGCCATGCGCGTCGATCCGATCGCGGCTTTGCACTACGAATGAGGGGAATATACGTTGCGCTTCGGCCGTCATCCCCCGCCGGGCGCCGGAAACAAAAGAGGGAAGGGAACTCGAAAGTGAAACGAAACGCGAAAGTCGTCGCCTACGCGCTGCTCCGCGCGACGCTCGGTTTCGTCCTGCTATTCTGGGGCGTCGATAAATTTCAAATGGGCGCGCGCCAATTCTCGGCCGGCCTCGACCGCCAGTTCTCCAAAACCTGGCTCCCGGCCTCGCTCGTCCACGCCTTCGGCCTCTTGCTCCCGTTCGCCGAAGTGGGTCTCGGCATCCTCTTGATTTTGGGTCTGTTCACCGTCTGGGCCGCCGCTCTCGGAGCGGTCCTGCTGATTTTGCTCAACACCGGCATGCAGGTGGCCGGCAGCGCCTCGACCGTTGCCAACAACCTCGTCTATTCGCTGATCCTGTTCGTGCTTCTTTTCACCATCGAACACAACCGCTTTTCGCTCGACGGCTGCCGCCGCGGCAACTCGGCTCGCGGGGCGTCCGGTTCGGCTCAGGAGGAATGACCATGGCGGGAATTCTGCAGGATGTGAAATACGGGATGCGCCAGTTGCGCCACAATCGCGGCCTGGCGATCGTCGCGATTCTCACGCTCGCGCTCGGCATTGGTGCCACTACCGCGATTTTCGGTGTCATCAACGCCTGGCTGCTCAAGCCGCTCCCCGTTCCGCATCCCAACCAAATCACTGTGATGACTGTCGAGCAATCGGGTGGTGGTTCCTTGCTGTCTTCGTTCAGCTATCCCGAATTTCTCGACTACGCCCACGCCCCCGGCACTTTCTCCGACGTTTTCGGCTACGCCTCCGACATCGCCGGGCTCAGCTACCAGCATCGCGCCGACCATATCCTGCTGACGTACGTCACCAGCAATTATTTTTCTTCGCTCGGCATCAAGCCCTACCTCGGCCGCTTCATCGTTCCCTCCGAAGGCCAGTCACCCGGGGCGAGTCCCGTCGTCGTCCTTGACTACGACTATTGGAAAAGCCGTTTCAACGCGGATCGCGGCATCATCGGCCAGACCGTCAAGGTGGATGGTCGGCCGATGACGGTCATCGGCGTCGCTCCGCCCGCCTTTCATGGAACCTACCCGTTCCTGCATTCGAAGGCTTATTTGCCCGTCAGCATGATGGCTGCTCCCGGTTTCGGCGATCCGTCGCTCTGGACCAACCGCAATCGTCGTTTTCTCATGCTCATGGGCCGGCTGAAACCGGGCGCGACGGTGGCACAGGCGCGTGCGCAAATGAACGTCGAAGCCGCTCGCCTCGCCGCCGCCCACCCGAATAGCGAACGCGGCTACACGATCTACGTTTATCCTGAATGGCTCGCTCGTCCCCCCGAATCGCACCAGGACATGAAGCAGGGGGCGATCGCCGGCCTCTTTCTCCTGCTCGGCGTCCTCGTCCTTCTTGTTGCTTGCTTCAATGTCGCCAGCATGCTCGTCGCGCGCGCCCTCACGCGCCGGCGGGAAATGGCGCTCCGTGCTTCTCTCGGCGCCACACGCGCCAGACTCATTCGCCAGAGTCTTGTTGAAACCGTCATTCTTTCCCTCATTGGTGGTGCCGCCGGCCTGTTCGTCGGCACCGGGCTCACCCGCCTGCTGCGGCTCGTCCATACGGGTGGAAGCGTCGTCACGGTTCACATTGACGCCGCCTTTGATTGGCGCGTCTACCTCTTCACGTTTCTCGCCTGCCTCGCCACCGGCGTGATCGTCGGACTCGCGCCCGCTGTTCGCGCCGCGAGGGCAAACCCCAACGAAGAGCTCAAGGAAGGCGGAGTGCGGCAATCTGGCAGCCTTCGCGCGGGTCGGCTTCGCCGCGCCCTCGTCGTCACCCAACTTTCGGGCTCGCTAGTTTTGCTCATCATTGCCGGTCTGTTCGTTCGAAGCCTCGCCAAGGCCGAAACCGCCGACCTCGGTTTCGATCCTCGCGGCGTTCTCGATGTCAGCATGCACCCCAAGGATATCGGCTACCAGAGAGCCCAAACCGTGCAGTTTTACAAACGCTTGCTCCGTCAGGTCCGGGCCATGCCCGGCGTCGAATCCGCCACGCTCGCTTCCGGCGTTCCGTTGAGAGCCACGATGAACGGGAGCAATATCTATGTCGAGGGCCGCGTCCTCGGCCCAGACGAGCACCCGCCGCAACTGTTCTACTACGCAATCACGCCCGGCTATTTCCACACCTTGCGCATTCCACTCCTGCGCGGCCGCACCTTCACCGACGCCGATGATTCTTCCGCTCCGCCCGTCGCCGTCATCGATCAGGCGATGGCGAAACAGCTCTGGCCGGGTCAGGACGCGCTCGGCAAGCGATTCCGCACGTCGGCGAAAGCTCCGTGGATCACCGTTGTCGGCATTTCAGCCGACGCCACCAATGTTTTCGTCGCTTTCCGGAATCGCGCCTTCTACTACGTTCCTTTCGCCCAGCATTACGGCAATTTCCGCACGCTCCAGATCCGCTCCGGCGTTCCCGCCTCCACCCTTTCCCTCGAAATCCAGAATGAAATCCATTCGCTCGAGCCCGAGCTTCCCGTCTTTGCCGTGGGCACGCTCGAAGAGTCAGTCGACAACGGCCCCAACGGCATGCTCATTTTCCGTTTGGGAGCCTCCGTTGCGGCCGGTCTCGGGTTGTTGGGTCTCGTTTTGGCCGTCGTCGGCCTCTATGGCGTTATCGCCTACACCGTCAATCAGCGCCGGCACGAAATCGCGATCCGGATGGCCGTGGGCGCTTCCTCGAGTGACGTCTTCAAGAATGTCATTGGCGGCGGCGGGCGCATGATTCTGGTCGGCTGGGCGATCGGAATGGTTCTCGCGATCCTCGCCGCGTTTGGCGCCTCGGGCATCCTCATGGGCGTAAGCCCCTTCGATCCGCTCACGCTCGTTTCCGCGTCGCTGGTTCTGACGCTCGTCGCGCTTCTGGCCTGTTACTTGCCGGCGCGTCGTGCTACGCGCATCGATCCCGCGATTGCCTTGCGCTATGAATAGCGGCGACTCGCCGAGGAGTGAAGACGCCGTGAGTGCCAGCCAAACTGCCGCGCCCCAAGTCGCCGAAGCGCCCCCGCGCGTTCTCGTCGCCGACGATCAGCCCGACGTTATCGAATCCCTGCGCCTCTTGCTCAAGGCCAATGGATTCCAGGTCGTCACCGCCACGTCACCAGCCGCCGTCCTCGAAGCAGTAAACGCCACTACGTTCGATCTTTTGCTCATTGATCTGAATTACGCCCGCGACACCACCAGCGGCCGGGAAGGCCTCGATCTCCTCGCCGAACTCGCCCGCCGCTGCCCCGAAGCTTCCAGCCCTCCGATCGTCGTCATGACCGGCTGGGCCACCGTCGCACTCGCCATCGAAGCCATGCATCGCGGCGTCGGCGATTTCGTCGAAAAGCCGTGGGACAATCAGCGCCTGCTCGAAACCGTTCGCGCCCAGATCACCGGCCATCGCGCCAAACGCGAAGCCGCAACCCGCGCCGCGGCCCTCGAAACCCACGCCCGTGAAATCGAAGCCGAACTCCGCGACCGCGCCCTCGAAATCGAGGAAGCCCTCCGCGTCCAGCAGGGGATTCTTCCGCGCGAAATCCCGCGCTTCCCCGGCCTCGAAATCACCGCCGCCTGGCGCCCCGCGCGCGGCGTCGCCGGCGACACGTTCGACGTTCTCCGCCTCGGCGAAACCTCTCTTGCCCTCGCCGTCGCCGATGTCGCCGGCAAAGGTGTTCCCGCCGCGATTCTGATGTCCAATCTCCAGGCCATGGTTCGCAGCCTGTCCACGCCGAGCTCCCGTCCCGGCGAAGTCTGCGCAGAAATCAGCCGCGCCCTCGCCGGCTCGCTCGGCGACGATCGCTTCATCAGCTGCTTCTATGCGCTCGTGGACGTCGCCGCGCGCCGCCTCGCCTACACCAACGCCGGCCACAATCCGCCGCTTCTCGTTCGCGCCGATGGCACTTGGGCGCGGCTCGACGTCGGAGGCAGCGTACTCGGAATCGCCGAATTACCCTCTTACACCGAGCAGGAAATCGCGCTCGCTCCCGGCGATCGTTTGCTGGTTTTTACGGACGGTGTCACGGAATCGGTGAACGCCGATGGCGAGGAGTTTGGCGAAAGGCGTCTGCTCGCGCTTGCGCTCGAGCATCGCGCGCTCGCCGCGCCCGCGCTGCATCAGCGCGTCCTCGATGCGCTGCTCGCCTTCAACGGCAATCGCTTCGCCGACGATATGACGCTCATCGTACTCGCGGTGGAATGAAAGGAGGGCCGATGGAAACGCTGTGGCGCGACGTCAAATACGCCCTGCGGCTGCTCGCGAAATCCCCGGGCTTCGCCGCCGTCGCCATTTTGACCCTCGCCCTCGGCATCGGCGCGAACACGGCGATTTTCACCCTGTTCGACGCGGTGGTGCTGAAGACCCTCCCCGTTCCACATCCCGGAAGGCTCGTTTTCTTCAGCGACGCAACCGGCGAAGGCACCGAAATCAGCACCCCGCCGCCCACCGGCGCTTGGCAAGAGCTTTCCACCGCTGCCTACCGTTACTTCCGCGATCACAACCAGGGCTTCAGCGGAATCGCCGCCGTCCGCGATGGCGAAACCACCGTCGCCGTCCAGCGCGTGGCCGCGGCATCTTCCGGAGACGTGAATCGCGCCGTCGTTCACTTGGTTTCCGGAAATTATTTCCGCGTGATGGACGTTCAGGCCCTGCTCGGTCGCGCCCTCGTTTCCGCGGATAATCGCTCCGCCGCCGCTCCCGCCGCCGTCCTCGACTATGGCTATTGGAAATCGCAATTTTCCGGCGACCCGGCAACCATCGGCAAAACCGTGATCCTCAATCGCACTCCCTTCACCATCGTCGGCGTCATGCCGCAATCCTTTTTTGGTGAACGCGTTCGCAAAGCGCCCGACTTCTGGGTCCCGCTCGTCTTTCAGCCCCAAATGGAGCTCACCGCCTCTCGGCTCGATGATCCGAGCGATTACTGGCTCACCGGCATCGCCCGTCTGAAACCCGGCGAAACAATCGCCCACTTCAATGCCATCGTCAACGTCCAATTGCGCCAGTTTCTCACCGCACAGGCCGGCAGCAAGCTCACCCAGGACGACCGCACGCGCATCGCGCGCACTTCGATCCAACTCGTTTCGGGCGCTCGCGGCGTGTCCTTTCTGCGCGAAAACTATTCGCAGCCCCTCGAGATATTGCTGGTTGCCGTCGGCTTCGTTTTGCTCATCGCCTGTGCCAATGTGGCCAGCTTGCTCCTTGCCCGCGCCACCGGCCGCCAGCGCGAAACGGCTATGCGTCTCGCCATCGGCGCCTCGCGCTCGCGCCTGCTCCGCCAATGGCTCA
>JAKASX010000004.1 GCA_021818865.1 Acidobacteriota bacterium | reverse complement strand
TTACGCAGGACGTTCCCCCGTTTGCCAAAGTGGTCGCGCCGCGCGGGACGCGCTGCTACGGCGTGAACCGAATCGGGCTCGAACGGCACGGATTCAGCCCCGAGCGTATTGCGGCCATCGAAAAGGCGTACCGGCTGCTCCTGCGGTCGAAGTTGAATACCACGCAGGCACTCGCTAAGATAAGCGAAACACTCGCCGGTGCGCCGGACGTCGAAGAGTTGTTGAGGTTTATCGAGGGAGCGGAGCGCGGTATCACGAAGTAGGCGGCGGGGAGATAGCGACCGACCACTGGACTTGATGGGACAGAGTGTAAACACGCAGGGTTGGGGGCTGATCGCGGGCAACGGCGATTTCCCGCTCCTCGTACTCGAAGGGGCGCGGCGCCGTGGCGTGGATATGGCGGTGATCGCCATTCGCGAGGAAGCCAGCCCCGCTTTGGAGCAGGCCTCCAGCCGATTCCATTGGGTGAGCCTGGGCGAACTGGGCCGCGCCATCGAATTGCTGCACCGGGAAGGCGTCACACGGGCGGTGATGGCCGGACAGGTGAAGCATCGGCAGATTTTCAGCGACATTCCTCCCGACGGCCGCATGGCTCCTCTGCTCGAACGCTTGGCCACGCGCAATACCGACGCGCTGATTGGAGCCGTGGCCGCGATTCTGGCGGCTGAAGGCATCGAACTAGTGAATTCCACGCTGTTTCTCGAACCCCTGCTTCCGGCCGCAGGCGTGCTGACCCGCCGCGCGCCCGATGAAAAAGAAGCGGCCAATATTGGTTACGGGCGACAAATCGCCCGGCAAATCGCCGGACTGGACCTCGGTCAGACGGTGGTGATCTCCGAGCGCGCCTGCGTGGCGATCGAAGCGATGGAAGGCACTGACGAAACGATCGAGCGCGCCGCGCGCATTTCCGGCGGCCGGCCACTGACGGTGGTAAAGGTGAGCAAGCCGCGGCAAGACATGCGATTCGACGTTCCCGTGGTTGGTCCACGAACGATCGAGGTGATGCGCGGAGCGGGAGCGACGGCGCTGGCGATAGACGCCGGGCGGACGCTGATTTTCGACCGGGAGCGCGTTTTGGAACTGGCCGATGCCGGCTCTATCTCGATCGAAGCCGCGCAGCCCGAAAACGATGGGAGCGGGGCGTCATGACGGAGCGAATTCGCGTGGGCGTCGCGGGAGTGGGCGATTTCGGGCGCCAGCACGCCCGCGTTTACGCCGGGCTCGAAGAGGCGGAACTCGTGGGCGTTTTCGACGCCGACCGCACGCGCGCCGAAGCCGTGGCGCAGGAATTCGGCACGGTCGCCCTGGAAAGTATGGAGGATTTGGCACGGCGGGCGCAGGCGGTGAGCGTGGCCGTCCCGACGGTGGAGCACGCACGCGTTGGGACGTTGTTGCTCGGCCGAGGCGTGGACGTGCTGGTGGAAAAGCCGATGGCAACGACCCTGGCGGAAGCGGATCAATTGATCGAAGCCTCGGGTAGGGGTGGGCGCATCTTACAAGTCGGGCATGTGGAGCGGTTCAACCCGGCGGTTGTCGCGGCGGCCAAAACGATCGTGCGGCCGCTGTTTTTCGAGGTGCACCGTCTGGGGGTATTCTCCGCGCGTAGCCTGGACGTGGACGTGGTTTACGACGTGATGATTCACGATCTCGATATTCTGCTTTCGCTCGCCGGACCGGTGGCCGAAGTGAAGGCTGTTGGAATTCCGGTGGTGACCGACAAGGTGGACATCGCGCACGCGCGGCTGGAATTCGAAGCGGGAGCTGTGGCCAACGTCACGGCGAGCCGCATTTCCACCGAGCGGGTGCGCAAGCTTCGGTTTTTCCAGCGGCACGAATACGTTTCGGTGGATTTCGCCCGCCGCGACGCGCTGCGGATTCGCGTGGCGCAGCCGGGCCCCGAGCCGCGCTTCGGCTTCGAAAAACTCGAAGTGGAATCCGAAGAGCCGCTTCGCGCCGAACTCCGCGCCTTTCTTTCCGCTGTTCGCTTGCGCCAGACGCCTCTGGTTGACGGCGCGGCCGGGCGACGAGCGCTCGAATTGGCGAATCGCGTGATGGCGGCGCTACGCGAGCACGCGGGCCGCGTGCCGTTGCCGACGTCTGCTTCCCAGGCGGTTTCGTGAGAGTTCCGCGAATCCTCGTGCCCGCCGACTGCCCGCCGCCTTCGGGCCCACCGGCGCGGCCGCCGAAGCGGCTGAAAACGTGGCTCGACAGCCGCACGCTGATCCCGCAAGACATGCCGGTGGTTCCGTTCGAAGGCGTTTCGCATATCCCGACGCACGTTCCGCTCGACGTGCTGAACAACCGGATCGTGATTCCCCGCGATATGCCGGTGGTTCCCTTCCCGCCCGAACTGGCCGCTTCCGAGCCGGTGATCACGGAACTCGACGACCGCGTGGTGGTGCCGCAGGACGCGCATATCCAGCCGACGCTCGTGCCCGAGCCGTTTGCCGTGGAGGTGTTGCAGGATCTGGTGGAAGCCGACCTTCTGGTGGCCGGCGAGCCGCGGCTTTTGCCCGAGAAAAAAGGGCGGATCAATTGGGATTTCCTGGCGCCGGCCTTTTCGGTGCTGTTCCACGTGCTGCTGATTATTTTCTTCCTGACGCTGCCCGGAATGATTCGCCAATACACGGCGAATCCCATCGAAGAGGCGTTGAACAACCAGAAGCTCGGATACATCTACCTGCCGCACAACCTGAAGGAAATTCCCAGGCCGAAGCCCGTGCCGCAGAAGCCGAGCGACAAGATGCGGCTCGACATCGGCGCGCGAAACCACCTTGCGCCGCCCAGGATGGAGGTTTCACCGCAGCAAGGCCCCGCGCCGCAGCCGGCGCCGCGGGTTGTGCCGCCTTCCCCGCCCGTTCAAGAGGCGCGGGAAGCCCCGCAACCGCGTCCCGAGCCAGCGGTGCCAAAACCGGCGCCTGAGCCACGCCTGGAAAATGTAACGCCCCCGCATCCGCGCACGATCATCGCGCCGCCTGTGATGTCGCCCGGCCAGGCGATCGAGCAGTCGTTGCGTGCGGCGGCGCGCAACGCCGCAACACCCAGCTACGGATTTAGCGACAGGCTGCCATCCCCTCCGCAGATGCCGGGAGGGCAAGGACAACCGGGAGGGGCGGGAACGGGCCAGCTCTCAGGCAGCGTGCAGCTGCTAACGCCGACCGACGGCGTGGATTTCACGAGCTACATTCAGCGGCTGCTGGAAGTGGTGCGCCGGAACTGGTACGCGGTGATGCCGGAATCGGCGCTGCTTGGCGATCAGGGGCGGGTGATGCTGCGCTTCAAGATCATGACCAACGGGAGCATGCCGACGGGTTACCCGATTCTCGAAATGACGTCGGGAAAGCGTCCGCTGGACCGGGCCGCGGTTGCCGCGATCACCGCTTCGAATCCGTTCGATCCTCTGCCGACGGCCTACACGCGGCCTTACATCGAATTGCGAATCATGTTTTTGTATAATTTGCCGCTGCCTACCCAGTGAGACCGAGCCGCGCACAAATCACCGGAGCGCTCCTTCTGGCGCTGACTGCAATTCTTTTCCTGCTGCTGCGTTACTGGACCGTGCTGCGATGAAACGGCAGCTGACGCTCGTGGCTATCATCGGGCCAACGGCTTCGGGCAAATCGGCGCTGGCCGTGGATCTCGCCGAGCGGCTTGACGGCGAAGTGGTCGCATGCGATTCGACGCAGGTGTACCGCGGATTCGATATCGGCACCGCGAAACCCACCGCTGCGGAACGGCGCGGAATCCCGCATCATCTGCTGGACCTCGTGGAGCCTGGGGAAATTTTCCACGCCGGCGAATACCGGCGGCGCGCACTGGCCGTACTCGAGGATCTGGCAGGGCGCGGACGACTGCCAATTTTCACCGTGGGCACCGGCCTGTATCTGCGCGCGCTGATCGAGGGCCTGTGCGAAGCACCGCCGCGATCGGAGGATTTGCGCGCGCGGCTGCTGCGGCGAACGGATGAGCGCGGGCCAAGCTACCTCCATCGCATGCTGGAGCGGCTCGATCCGGCGGCGGCCGAACGCATCGCTCCGCGCGACATTCCGAAAATGATTCGCGCGATCGAGGTGCGCTTGCTCGCCGGAACACCGATTTCCTCGCTGCATCGCGCCGGGCAAACCGGCCTCGAAGGATACCGTGCCATCAAGATCGGGTTGATGCCGCCGCGCGAGACGCTCTACGCGCGCATCGCCCGCCGCTTGGAAGTGATGGTGGATGCGGGCTGGATCGAGGAAGTGCGGCAACTGGTGGCCAGCGGCGGGGCGGCCGATGCCAAACCGTTTGATTTCATCGGATATCGCGAATGGCGCGAATTTCTTTCGGGGGCACTGACCAGAGAACAGGCGCTCGAGCGCATCCAGCAAAGCACGCGGCGCTACGCCAAACGCCAAATCACGTGGTTTCGGCGCGAAACCGGCGTTCACTGGATCGAAGGATTCGGCGACGACGCGGACGTTGCTGCGAAATCGCTCGCGATCGCGCAAGCAGCCATGGCTGAAGGCGCGGAAGCGGGCGCTGGCGCCGGCGGGAGTGACGCGCGGAAGCGCGACACGCTATAATTCACATAGATGGCAATCGTTGCGATCAAAACTTCCTTCACCCCGCCGCTGCTTTTGGCGTTTGGCTCGCAAGAACCCTCTCTGGCAGCGGCCGCGAACGAATGAAAACTCTTCACGAAACCCGGCAACGGGAATCGGTTCTTCTCCTGGGTTTCGGATTCAAGCGGCGCCACGCGCCAGGCGCGCCCGCCGGCGAATCGATCCTTCGAGAATCGATGGAAGAGCTTTCCGAACTTGCGCGGAGCGCCGGCGCGGAAGTCGCGGGAACCATGGTGCAGGTGCGCGATTCGGCCGATCCGGCAACGCTATTCGGCGAAGGGAAATTGAAGGAAATTCAGGCGGCGGCCGGGATGCTGGGCGCTTCGCTGCTCATCGTGGACGCGAGCCTCAGCCCAGTGCAGCACCGCAATATCGAGCGCGTAACCGGCCTGCGCGTGGTGGACCGAGTGCAGCTGATTCTGGACATTTTCGCCCGCCACGCCCGCAGTCGCGAAGGCCAGCTCCAAGTGGAACTCGCGCAACTCAATTACCTGCTGCCGCGGCTGGCCGGGCGCGGAACAGAGCTTTCCCGCCTGGGTGGAGGCATCGGCACGCGGGGTCCCGGCGAACAGAAACTCGAGACCGATCGCCGGCGGATTCGCGCGCAAATCGCTCGACTGGAAAAGGTGCTCGGAGCGGTGCGGCGCGAGCGGCAAATGAGGCGCCAAACGCGCAGCGGCGTGCCGCTGCACACGGTGGCTCTGGTGGGCTATACAAACGCGGGAAAATCGATGTTGTTCAACGCCCTCACGCGCGCTCAAGTGGTCGCTTCCGCCCGCATGTTCGCCACGCTCGATCCCACCGTGCGCGCCTTGCGGCTGCCATCGAAGCGCCGCGTGCTGCTTTCCGACACCGTCGGGTTCATTCGCGACCTGCCCGCCGGATTGATTTCCGCCTTCCGCGCCACGCTCGAAGAACTCCAGGAAGCGGCGCTGATTCTGCACGTGATCGACATTTCCAGCCCCCGGCATCCCGAACAGGAACAGGCGGTCGAAACCGTTCTCGCCGAACTGGGCCTGGAAGATTGCCCCCGAATCCGCGTGCTCAACAAATCCGATCGCCTTTCGGAAGAGGAACGCTCCGCGCTTCAAACGGCGAACGGCGCGGTTGTAGTGTCGGCGCTCAAGGGCGATGGGATCCAGGAATTGATCGAAGCAATCGATCACCGGCTTTCGGTGGATCCGCTGGTTCTCGTGCGTTTGCAACTTCCGCTTTCCGACGGCCGACGCCTCTCGGCGATTCGCGCCAGCGGCCGCGTGATCGAAAGCGAAGTGCGAAATTCGGAAATCTGGTTGGAAGCGGAATTACCCGAATCCGTGGTGCGCAAGATTGCCCCAGAATGCCTGTCCGGCCGAACCGCTAAGCCCTGAAACGACCGTCAGTTCGGGCGAGGAACGGCGGGAGGGCCATGTGAAAATAATGTGGAAAACTTAAAAATCATTTGGGAAATGCGGCCATTTTCCTACCCCGTTGGATCGCGATGCCTGCTTGCTTGAATCATAATCTATTGATAAATAATGGACTTATTCGCCGCAAGCGTTGAACCGGATGATTCCCGAGCCGAAACCTGCGACTCGCTTGTAACCTGATAGTTTTGCACAGGTTTATGGGTTTCCCCGAGGCTATTCGCGAGTACAATGGCGTGCGCATTTTCGCGTCAGGAGGGTCTTCCATGCGCGTGAGACCGCAGTTTCTCGCTGTGCTTGTGTTGTCTTTCCTGAGCTCGGTAAACGCTTCGGCCGCGGTAAGGACGCAAACCGTCCGCTATAAAAGCGGCGACGAAATGGTGAGCGGATATTTGGCCGAACCGGAAACGCCCGGAAAGCATCCGGCGCTGATTTTGATCCACGAGTGGTGGGGTCTGGTGCCTTGGGTGAAGCAGCAAACGCGAAAATTCGCCGCGGCCGGCTTCGTCGCGCTGGCGGTCGACCTTTATCGCGGGCAGACCGCGACGACGCCCGCAGCCGCGCGCAAGCTGGTGATGAGCCTTCCCCGCGATCGCGCCATGCGCGATCTGCAAGCCGCATTCGCGCACCTCGCTTCGCGACGGAATGTCGAGGCAGAGAAAATTGGCGTGGTGGGGTGGTGCTTCGGCGGAGGGTGGGCCCTGCGGCTAGCCGTGCGTCAGCCGCGCCTGGCCGCTTGCGCGGTCAATTACGGTGAATTGCCCACCAAGCCCGAGGAAATCCAGGCGATTCGTTGCCCCGTGCTTGGCAATTTCGGCGCGCTCGATCCGGGTATAACTCCGGCGAAGGTGCGGGCGTTCGAGGGGGCGATGAAACAGGCCGGAAAATCCATCAACGTGAAGATTTATTCCGGCGCCAGCCATGCATTCGAAAATCCGAACAACAAGACCGGCTATCGCCCGGAGGCTGCGGCAGACGCTTGGAATCGGATGGTAACGTTTTTCGATAAGACGCTGCGATGACCCGGCGCGGAAGGCCGACGCTCACCCAGACCCGTAACGCCGCGGAGGACTGTTTCGCGGGAAGCAAGGGCATGCCGGCCAGGGAACATCCAACCATGGCGCGGAGCGGGCGGGAATGGCATGATGGGTCGTTGTTAGGACGGCCGGCGGCGTAGTTGACTCGCCCGGTGGGCCAGACTATAGTGAATGCACTTTAGATTTTTGAGTAGCGCGGGCGCGACTTGGCTGAACTGAATCTGCCGAACGGGCTGACGATCCTCCGGATCTTCTTTGTGCCCTTGCTCGTCGTCGTCTTGCTGACGCGCGAGCCGAACTTCACCTGGTTCGGTCTTCCCTTCCATTTCGAAATGTGGGGCGTGCTGATTTTGCTGGTGGCGGCGTGCACGGACATGGCCGACGGCTACCTGGCGCGGAAGCGGCGCGAAATCACGACGCTCGGCATATTGCTCGACCCGATCGCGGACAAGCTGCTGATTTCGGCGGCGTTCATTTCGCTGGTGGAAATGGGGCTGGCGCCGGCGTGGATGGTGGTGATCGTGATCGGGCGGGACTTCACGGTGATGGGCCTGCGGAACATCGCTGCGGCGGAGGGTTTGGTAATTCCGGCCTCGGCGCTGGGCAAGACGAAGATGGTGCTCGAGGTGATCACCGTTTCGATTTTAATACTCGCGGCCAAACATCATATTTTCCGGCTGCTGGGGACCCTGTTGTTGTGGCTCGTGGTGATCAGCGCGGTGGTTTCCGCCGCGCATTACTTCACGGTCTTCTGGCGCCAGGTGGACGGCCGAATCAAACAGCGGCAACTGAACCCGGTTGTCGTCGCCCAGGAGAAGAAGACCGAAGATGTCGTCGCTCGCCCCTGAATCCCGCGTAATCCTGCTGAAGCTGGCGCGCCAGGCCATCGAATCGGCTGTCGCGCGGCAAGCGCTCCAAACACCGCCATCACTTCCCGATCTGGATCGCCGCCAAGGCGCATTCGTCACGCTGACGCACTATGGCCGCCTGCGCGGATGCATCGGCCGCATCGAACCTACCGACATTCTCTCTCGCGTGGTGATGGACTGCGCGGCTGCCGCGGCGACGCAGGATCCGCGATTTCCGCCGGTACTCGCGGGCGAAGTTTCCGAACTCGAAATCGAACTTTCGATTCTTTCCTCGCCGTTTCCGACGCGCCCCGAGCAAATCGAAATCGGCTTGCACGGCCTGATCGCAAGCCGAAACGGCCAGCGGGGCCTGCTGCTGCCGCAGGTTGCCGACGAGCAGAACTGGCCGGTGGAACGATTCCTCGAGGAAACGTGCCTCAAGGCCGGGCTCGATCCGTACGCGTGGAAACAGCCGGATACGCGCATCGAGGCGTTCACCGCAGAGGTTTTCAACGAGCGCGAGATGGCCGACCTGCTGCGCGGCGACGCCGCCACATCCTGAATTTTCCTGAAGATTACCACCCGCACGGCGCTCGGTGAGCGCTCCCCGGGTTACCGCGTGAGCCAGGAACGCGCGCGAACCGTCACCACGGCGTAGGGGAAAATCCACGAGAGCAGCAGCACGTCGAAATACGAGAAGAGAATGCCGTAGAGGAAATCGAAGGAACGCTCGCTGCGCAGGAAATAGAGCGAATAGAAAAACGAAACCACCGCAACGGCTAAGCCGAAGCGCAGCAGCGTCACCGGATGCTCCCATGTCAGCACGGCCAGCAGCGCCAGCGTGCCGTAGTTGATCGGATAGTGGAGGTTCGTCACCAGGCGGTCCCAAAGCGCGACGGCGGCGTAAAGCGGCGGCCGCTTCCACACAATCTTCAAAAAGCGCAATTCCTCGCGCACGTAGCTGCGATTCCAGCGGAGGAACATCTTGCACAGCTTCTTGTAGGTGGTTGGCACCAGCGTGGCGACCACGGCCGTGCGCTGATAGACGGTGGAATGGCCGCGCGAAAGGATCCAGTTCGTGAGCGCGCGGTCCTCGCCGAACGTGCATTGGGCGCCGAGAAACGTCTGCCGAATCCATTCGCCGAGGACCTCGCGGACGACGCTGGTGCGGTACGCAGTGAGCGCGCCGGGGCAGCAATACACGGTGCCGTATGAAGATTCGACGGCGCGGAGGACATCGAACGAGAGGATATAGCGCACGTGCAGCATGCGCGGCAGGAGACCTTCGCGCCGGTTGTACGCGGCCACTTTGCCGGCCACGGCGCCGACCTTGGGATCGCGGAACGGCCCGGCAATGGCCAAAAGGGCGCCCGGAGCGAGCACGCTATCGGAATCCATCGTCACGACGATTTCACCGCGCGCCGCCTTGAAACCGGCGGCGAGCGCAGCGCGTTTGCCCTGATTTTTGGGAAAACGAACGGCACGGACCAGATCCGGCCACTCGTGCGCGGTCTGCTCGATGTAGGTCCAGGTGTCGTCGCGGCTGCCGTCGTCCACGACGAAGATTTCCAGCCGGTCGTGGGGATAGCGGGCGCGTACCGCCGATTCGATCGAGTTCCGCACCATCGGCCCTTCGTTATAAGCCGGAATGATCACGGTGAGCGATGGAGCGGTTTCCATGGCCGCGGCGGGAAACGGGCGGTAGCGCATCCACAGGAAGGTGCGGAAGATGAGCAGCAAGATGCCCATGCTCACCCAGAGCATGCTGGGGCGAACCCAAAACCGCACCCAATGATGCTCTTCGGCGGCGTTGGCGATGGGAGAAAGCAGAAAGCCGTGCAGATCGGCGTGGACGAGCAGCACCAGGCCGAGCAGAATGCCGCCGTACATCAGCCAATACCAGGGATCGCGAAACGGTTTTTCCGCGAACACCAGGTCTTCGCCCTGTTTGGGTACTTCTGTCGCCAGCTCCGGACTGCTTGTGGACACGGGGTCAATCAACCTATACAGGGTTGGTTGCTCCCGTGCCCAAAAAGGTTTCATCGCTTCACGGGCGTCGGGCCGAATTCGGCATTGGCGCCGACGTTCGCGGCACCCGGGCGGCAATTTGCGTGCGACAGCCGGGATTCACAAGTCACGGAAGCTAGTGCGCGCGGGGCGAATACGAAAGGCTATTCGATTACGGCCGAATCGCCCAATTCGATTTCCCGGCGACTGGAGGTGACGAGAACAGTGGAAGCGGTGGGCGAAACGCGCAGGATGACGCCTTCCCCCAGGCGCTCAGGCGGCAGATCGCGGCCGGGATAGCGGACGGGAGAACGGCCGAAACCTTGAATTCCGCGGGCCGTTTCCGGCATCTGGTAGATGGCGGCATGGCCGGCCCCTGCTTGGCGAAAGAACAAAACGCGCGAGCCCGACTTTGCGCCCTGCTGCGACCCCGCATCCACATAGAGCGTTTCCCCCGCGCCGATTTCCTGCCGGAAGCCCTTCGCTTCGACCACAACCCCGCGCACCGGATCCCTGCGGCCAACGCGGCGGCATTTGTCCACTGACGCAAGCGAAGGAAAGGGACGCGGCACAAGCGGCGTCAAGCGGTCGCCACGCTGCATCGGCGCGCAGGAAAAGACGACGCGAGCCAGTGCGATTTTTGGATTCGCCTCGACCACGCGCACGCGCCCGATATCCTCCCACAAACGCCCCATTCGGTTGCGCAGACGATTTTCGCCATGAAACCATGAAATTTCAGTCGGGTCCTTGACCGCGCGCACCACTAAAAATTCCTCGCCGGGTTTCACGTGGGCCGTTCCTTCGGCGTGAACGTAAACGGAATCGCCTTGGGAAAATTCTAGCCGGTAGGTTGAACCGGGGCCGGAAACCACGTAGCCGGCCATGCGAGGCGGCCGCTTCGTCACGATGCCCGAGCAGTAGATTTGCGTGACGGTCGGCAGATCGAGCAAGGGTCTCGATGCGCCGCGCGGCGCGGCGAAAAGCGTCGCAAAGACTGCGCTCACAAGTATGGCGCATGCGGCGAGAGTGGCCGAAACGTGGCCGAACCGCATTGCAACGCGCCGAGCATCCGTTCTCTCCGCGTCTGTTACCCCCAAAATTTCGTTCCGTTTGGAAACACTCGTTTTCACCGCTGAATTCGCTCCCATGCGCGAAGCTAAGCGTGGATAAACGCGCGGTCAATAGTACCGTCGGCGTGTTCGTTTACACTTTCGCGGCCGAATTCGTTGCTGCGGCGCGCGGCGAGCGCTGCGCTGCGGTTGCCAAAGCTTCCCGAGGCAATGGTTTTGCCGCCGCGGCCCGTCAGCACGAAATACCACCCGCTTGGCCAATAGCGGACATTCGTTGGAGGAATGTTTCCGCCTGTGGAGGGTGACACAGCATGTCGAGCAAAAAATCCGGTAGGTGGTTTTGTTTCAGCGAGATAATTTTTGCAGGGTGTCATTTTTTGGGCCTCCTTTTGGAGGGTGGCGAGGCCTGAATTCGGAGTTGCGGTTCTCCTGGGGCGGACGAAGCGCTTTTCTCTCGATGCAAGGCTCGGCATGTGATGCTTCCTACTCTGTGCGGGTAGAGGGCCACTTGTTTTCTGCACGCGACGGCATTTTCGCGCGATGCGATTGCGAGCGCGAGGGGTGGTTCTACGTAAGGCGGGATCGCTGTTTCGACCGTATCGATGGCTGGTGGAACGATTCCGCCGGGAAGTGATTCGCCGTGACCGTTCCGGAGCTTCGGTCCTCAACCTCTCCGGCCAGCCGAGCTGTGCTTGTCAGCGCCGGCACGATCAGCTGCGCCTTGACAACACCCTCGTTCCTATCGAGAAACGCCCGGTTTGAAGCATGCGTCAGCCGCCGAGGGCCTCCCGCCCCACCTTGTCCCGTCAGCGTGCCCCATGTTTTTCGTAATCATGGGCGGGGGGCTTCGGTCCCGCCAGGCCGAGCTGGGGCAAGCAAAGGTTGGTTAGGATGTCCCTCTGTTGCCAGATCCATGTCCAGAGTTCGTCGGGGCGCGGTGGTGATGGAAACCCGCTGGATGCGAGGGGTGCGCCTTCTTGGATCCGCGTCAGGGTCAGGGTAAGGGTGCGGCCTTGGGGCCATCCCCTTGCCGTGGCCTTGACTATTCCGAACGGGCCGGCCCCTTTCGCGATCCATACGTCGGCAGCCGGCCCCCCATTGAAGTGCCAACGGCGGCATTGGAAGGTGCCTGCAGGCGTCCTCACCGCCTCCTCAGAGAGCGCGTCTGCCCTCGGGATACCGGGGGGTTGCGAGCTTAGCGTTGAGAAAAAGCACGGGTTATACATTCGGCCCCATCCAAAGCAACTGGACGGTGCTTGAACCGCGAAGGCTCCCCATGCGTAGGGCGTCGCGTAGCCGGAAAGCATGGCAGCTTCCCCTCGCGTCCATGTGAATGCCCAGAGAGGCGGCAGTTCCATGGGTGGGTGGCCGGACACCTCCACCGTCTCCCCGAAGAAGACGAGGCTTTTGCCCTGTATGGTGAATTTGGCATCGTTCACGAAGTCATTCGGGGAGCCCACCAGTCGAGAGCTTATCCTCAGCTCGTAAAGGCGATGACCTCTGACCTCTCGCTCACTCAGGATCGCGAGGTCTACTTCACAGGGTACGCCCGGTTGGCAGCTAGTCTCGTAATTGGCGCGAAGGCCCGGCTTCAGATTCCAGTCCGCTACGTACGCTGGTGCCGGCCAGCGGATGCCGTGCCTTGGAACGCCGGGCGTTCTTGGTATCAGCACTGCTGCCAAGGCTAGCGCGGCTGCCCACTGTGGCCTAGGTTGAGCAACGACGCATCGACCAAGCGACCGCAGAAGGTGAGCGCGCGAGCCGACCTCTCCCAAGGTACCGCCCTGGCGGCCGCGGCGCGGGTTTGTGGACTGTGGCGCGTTCACGGGAAGCATACGTCGCTCCATCCCCCAGTGCCGCACTCGCCGGCGTGTAGCAGAGGTTTAGCCCGTTCATTTTTTCGACGGCGCATGCCCATCGGCATGATACCCCCGCGAGGGCAGTGACGGGGGAAAATCCCTTGGCCTGAATAGCACGTTCCTTCTGCCCTGCCGTTGGCATCCCCGGTCACGTGCCGCGGTGCTTCGCCGCATTCGCCGAAGAGCCCTCGTTCGAGCGGTGCCAGGCTGTGCGACATCCCTGCGCAAGTTCACCGCCGTCGCCCAAGTGCCCACGACACAAAAATCGTGTCGTGGGTACCAATCCTGTTAGCATGGGAGTTTTCACGGCAGGAGCGGTGAACCCGAAAACGAAATTCGATCCTCTGTGCGCCGTCGTCGCGGCGCCAAGCGCGACGGAAATGGCGGCGCAGCTGCGCCACGCGCTGCGGTTCACGCGGACGGCGGAGCTTCGGCTCGATTGGCTGCGAAACGGCGCCGAGCGGCGGCGGCTGTTCGCGTGGCTGGCGCGCCACAAGCCCGCGGCCGAACTGATCGCTACCTGTCGGCGGCGCGCGGCGGGAGGAAGATTTCCCGGCGGGCTCGCCGAACAACGCAACGTGCTGGAAGCGGCGGCGGAAGCCGGGTGCCGGTGGTACGACCTGGAAATCGAGAGCGTGGAAGCGGCCGGCAAATTCGAGCCTATCGCTCCGCGCCGCGCCGGAGCAATCATTTCCCTGCACCGCTTCGGCGCAACGTGGGAGGATCCACAGGTGCTGCTGCGCAGATTTCGCCCAGTTCCCGGAACCATCTGGAAACTTGCCGTCGAATGCCGCGGGCTTCGCGACGCCGTGCACCTGATTCGGCTTGCGGAGCGGCGAAGCCGTGCCAAAGGAATGGTTTTGGTGCCGATGGGCAGACACACGCTGGCCGCGCGGGTGCTCGCGCCGAGCCGCGGCAGCCTGTTTACCTACGCCGCTGAAAGCGCGCACACCGCGCCGGGCCAGCCGTCGCTCGAAACGGCGATTCGCGAATATCGCGCGGACCGGATCACGCCGCGCACGCGCGTTTACGGGATCGTCGGGAACAAGGCGGGCCATTCGATCTCGCCGGCGATGCACAACGCCGCATTCGCCGCGCAAGGTTTTCCCGGCGTTTATCTTCCCTTCCCCGCGGAGCGGCTGGAGGATTTTCTGGGAGCGATCGGCCCGCTGGACATTCGCGGATTCAGCGTAACGATTCCCTACAAGCAAACGATCGTGGCTCATCTGGCCGGATGCGACGCGCTGGCGCACCGGCTGGGCGCGGTGAATACGGTGGTGGTCCGGCGAGGGAAACTCTACGGCTACAATACGGACTACGCGGGCGTGCTGGCGGCGTTGCGGCCCAAGGTGCAGCTGCGCGGCTGCCGCGCGCTCATTTTGGGCGCGGGCGGCGCGGCGCGAGCGGCGGCGTTTGCGCTGACGGATGAGGGTTCGCGCGTCGTGATCTGCGCGCGGCGAACCGAACAGGCGGCCGAACTGGCTCGCGCCGTTGGCGCACAGACGATCGCACGGTCCGAGTTGCGGCGGCGATCGTTCGACCTGATCGTCAACGCGACACCGGCCGGAATGTTGCCCGACCGCTCTTCGCCGCTGGCGGGCGCGGAATTGCGGGCGCCGGTGGTTTTCGATATGGTCTACCGTCCGCTCGAAACACCGCTGCTTCGGCAGGCGGCGAGCCACGGACTAGAAACGATTTCCGGACTGGAAATGCTAGTGGCGCAAGGCGTGGCGCAATGGGAATTGTGGACGAGGAAGCAGGCGCCGGCGGGGCGAATGCGCCGGGCCGCGCTCGAAGCGCTGCGCCGGGCGGAAACCGAGGGGTAGATGCTGCTTCCCGATTTCGAGACGTTTCGCCGCCTGGCGCGGCGGGGGAATCTGGTGCCTGTGTGCGAGGCGTTCCACGCCGACCTGCTGACGCCGGTGGGCGCGTATCTGCGGCTGGCTCGCCACGCGCGCTACGCGTGCCTGCTCGAAAGCGTCGAAGGCGCGGAGAAAATCGCGCGCTACACGTTTTTGGGATTCGATCCGGAGGCGATTTTCCGCTACAAGAACGGCGCGGGAACCATCGAGGAAGCCGGCAAGGTCCGCCGAGTGGACGAAGATCCGGTCGCGTGGCTGCGCGGACAGCTGCGGCGCTACCAGGCAGTGCGCATTGCGGAGCTGCCGCCGCTGGTGGGAGGCGCGATTGGATATTTCGGGTACGAGATGGTGCGGATGGTGGAGCGCGTGCCGGTGCGCGAAACGGGGGATCTGGGCCTGGACGACGCGGTGCTGATGTTCTATCCGGGACTGGTCGTCTTCGATCACGTGCGGCACCGGGTGTGGGTGGTGCGCAACGTTTATACCGAAAGCGGGCGCAACCTGCGAAGGCTCTACGACGAAGCGGCGCGGGAGGTGCGGAGCACGCGCAAGCGCCTGGAAGCGCCGTTGCGCGCGTGGCCGAAACCGGGCGCGACCAGCGCTCGTTCGCTCGACCGCCGTTTCCCCGTGGATTTCGGTGATTTGCAGCACGGCCCCGATCGTGCGGTGCAGGCGGGTTCGAATACCCATGCGCCGCGCGTATTTTCGAACATGGCGAAGGAGGATTTCCTGCGCGCGGTGAGCCGGGCGAAGAATTACATTCGCGCGGGCGATATTTTTCAGGTGGTGCCCAGCCAGCGATTCGCCGCGCCCACGGCCGCCGATCCCTTCGACGTGTACCGCGCGCTGCGGGTGGCAAATCCCTCGCCCTATCTTTTCTTCCTCAAGCTTGGCCGCACGGCGATCGCAGGCAGTTCGCCCGAAATGCTGGTGAAGGTGCAGGGGCGCGACGCCTTTTACCGCCCGATCGCCGGAACGCGCTGGCGCGGGCGGGACGAAGCGGAAGATCAGCGCATGGCAGCCGAGATGCTCGCCGATCCCAAGGAACGCGCCGAGCACATCATGCTGGTGGACCTGGGGCGCAACGACCTGGGCCGCGTTTCCGAATACGGCAGCGTGAAAGTGGAAGAGTTGATGTTCGTCGAGCGGTTTTCGCAGGTGATGCACCTGGTTTCGCGGCTGAAAAGCCGGCTGCGGCCGGACGTGGATTGCCTGGACGCTTTGATGGCCTGTTTTCCGGCCGGCACGCTGACCGGAGCGCCGAAAGTGCGGGCGATGGAAATCATTCACGAACTGGAGCCGACGCGGCGCGGCGTCTATTCGGGCACGGTGCTGTATCTGGATTTTTCCGGCAACCTCGATTCCTGCATCGCCATTCGCACGCTGGTGCTGCAGGACGGCGTGGCCTATTTCCAGGCCGGTTGCGGCGTGGTGGCCGATTCGATTCCGCGACGTGAATACCTCGAAACACTCAACAAGGCCCGGGCGCTGGTGGCCGCACTCGAACTGGCCGGGAACCCGGGACGCTAGCGCGCCGATGATCCTGCTGATCGACAACTACGATTCGTTTACCTACAACCTGGCCCAGTTCCTCGGCCAGTTGGGCGAAACACTGGAAGTGCGGCGCAACGATCAGATTTCGCTCAACGAAATCGCCGATCTCGCTCCCGACCGCATCGTCATCTCTCCCGGTCCCGGCATTCCGCGCCGCGCGGGCGTGACGATTCCCGTGGTGCGCGAATTTTCCGGCCGCATCCCGATCCTCGGCGTCTGCCTGGGGCATCAGGCGATCGGCGAGGCGTTTGGCGGGCGCGTGATTCGCGCGAAAGAGCTGATGCACGGGAAAACCAGCGCCATCCATCACGACGGGAAAACGATCTTCCGCGGTTTGCCGCAGGATTTCATCGCGACGCGCTACCATTCGCTGATCGTCGAGCGCAAGAGCCTGCCGCGCGTGCTGGAGATTTCCGCCGAGACGGAAGACGGCACGATCATGGGCCTGCGGCACCGGCAGATGAAGGTGGAGGGCGTGCAGTTCCATCCCGAATCGGTGCTCACCGAAGTCGGCATCCGTTTGCTACAAAATTTCCTCGCACTCTAGCGCACAGGCGGCAACTCCCGAGCGCGAGCCTCAGCGGCTGAAGCCGCATCGGACAGGCTGGGCTGGCGGCACGGCTAAAGCCGTGCCCTTTCGGTGAGCCATAGCTGCCGCGTGAACGTTGAAGTCCCCAGCGACTCCGTTTCGCCGCTTCGCCGCGTGAAGGACGAATCCTTTGCTCCTCCTTGCTGAGCGGGAGTAAGATTCCAACGATGGGGAGAATCCGGCAGAGCTCGCAATCCTTATCGGACAGGCTGGGCTGGCGGCACGGCTAAAGCCGTGCCCTTTCGGTGAGCCATAGCTGCCGCGTGAACGTTGAAGTCCCCAGCTACTCCGTTTCGCCGCTTCGCCGCGTGAAGGACGAATCCTTTGCTCCTCCCTACTGAGCGGGAGCAAGATTCCAACGACGGGGAGAATCCGGCAGAGCTCGCAATCCTTATCGGACAGGCTGGGCTGGCGGCACGGCTAAAGCCGTGCCCTTTCGGTGAGCCATAGGCGCCGCGTGAACGTTGAAGTCCCCAGCTACTCCGTTTCGCCCCGCTTCGCCGCGTGAAGGACGAATCCTTTGCTCCTCCTTGCTGAGCGGGAGTAAGATTCCAGCGACGGGGAGGGCAACCGGCAATTCAATTCCTAGACGGGGGCGCCCATGGCAAAAAAGCACAGATTCCTGCTCATTTTGGGCATCGTTTTGGCCTTAATCGTCGCTGCGATCGTCATTACGCCGTTTTTCGTGAACGCCGATACGTTTCGTCCACAAATCGAGCAGGCGCTCGGCTCGATGCTGCATCGTAAGGTGGAAATCGGCCATTTACGCGTTTCGATTTTGCAAGGCAGCCTCGTCGCCAACCGCATTTCCATTTCCGACGATCCTACCTACAGCCAGCAGCCATTTTTGACCGCGAAATCGCTGGCGGTCGGCATCGCTCTCGAGCCGCTGATTTTTTCGCGCCGGCTGGAGGTGCATTCGCTGACGATCGCCAGCCCACAAGTACAACTGCTGCGGACGGCGCAAGGCAATTGGAATTTTGATTCGCTTGGCGGCTCGGCCGCGGCGGCCCCGGCGCCGGCGGACCCTTCAACCAATTCCGGCCTGCAGGGCTTTTCCGTGGGACAGATGGCGATCACGAACGGCACGATTGCCTTCGGGCGCGCCGGCCAGCCTACGCGGCTCGCCTACGTGGACGTCAATATCAGCGCGAGCCAAATCTCACCCACCGCACCTTTTCCGCTCACGTTCGACGCCGATACGCCTGGCCACGGCACGATCCACCTGAAGGCCAACGTCGGTCCCGTCGCCGAGAGCGAAGCGGGACGTTTGCCGTTCCAGGGACAGTTGAACGTCAACAACGTTCCCTCCGAAGACGTTCAGAATTTGCTTGCCGTTCTCGGCTACGGTTTGCCACAAGGCTCCTCGCTGAAAGGCGGAACGATTCAAGCCAATCTCGACCTGCACGGGCCGTTCGAGCGCCTGGTGACTTCCGGTCCCGTGAAGCTGACGAACGTGCGCCTCGCCGGATTCAGCCTAGCGGGCGAATTGGCGCGCGCGCTCGGCACCGCGAACGCGGCAACGGGAAACGACACGCTGGTTCAAGTCGCCAGTTCCGATCTGCGCTACACGCCCAACGGCCTGGAGGCAAGCAACCTGAACGTCATCATTCCCATCCTCGGCACACTCACCGGTTCCGGGACCGTGGGCGCGAACAACGCGTTGAATTTCCGTCTGGTGGCCAAGCTGGCCGGATCGAGTCCGATCGCGCAGCTCGTTCGCCTGCCAATTCTGAGTCAGCAAGGCGGAGGAGGATTGCCGCTTCGCATCGAGGGCACAACGGCGCATCCGAAAATCGTGCCCGACCTGAGCGGCTCGGCCGTGGGAACGGCAGTCGGTTCGGTGATTCAACAATTCACAAATCCGAAGCAGAAACAGCAATCGGGCGGAATTGGCGGAATTCTGGGCGGACTCTTGGGCAAAAAGAAAACGCAACAGAAGCAGCCGCAGCACTAACCGCACCACCGGCGCCACGAGTTCGCGGCGCGCCGTGAAAAGCAGCTGGCTTTCGCAGCAGCTGGGCGCGCAATTTGGACGTTGCTTCGGCAGCCGTTCGCTTGTACTATGCCAAGCCACTCGGGCCGTTCTGCCGGTTGGCGTGACGGGGAACGGCGGCAATTCGGGCGTGGGGTCTGGGTTGTCCAAAAACGGCAAACGCGGCGGAAGACGCATCTGGCTCTGGCTGGGCGGTAGCGTTGCGGGCTTGCTTCTCGTGGTGTTTTTGCTTCTGCTTCATTTCATCGGCGGCCCAAAAGATATTTACGGTTTTTTGCGCTACGCGCTGCCCGAAATGCGCGAAGGCAATTTGCGCGTGGGTGACCGCGCTCCCGACGCGCGGCTCTATTCGCTCGACGGCAAGCACACGTTCCACCTGCACGATGTCATCGGCAAACGGCCGCTGGTGCTGATTTTCGGCAGCTACACTTGACCGCCGTTCCGCCGCGAGATTGGAAATCTCGTCAACATCTACAACGAATATAAGGACCGGGCGACGTTCCTCACCGTCTACATTCGCGAAGCGCATCCGCAGAACGAATGGCAGATGAAATCCAACGTGGATCAGGGCATCTGTTATCCGCAGCCGACGACGCTCGCGCAGCGGCTGGCCATCGCGAACGATTTCATCCATCGCTTCCACTTCCCGATTCCCATGGGCGTGGATCCCATGAGCAACGCCGCCGATCACACCTACGCGGCGTGGCCCGAGCGGATTTACATCATCAATCGCGCCGGCAAAATCGTGTATATGGGCGGGCTCGGTCCCTTTGATTACCACCCCTCGCAGGCACGTGCGTGGCTGGCACGGCGATTCCCGCAGGCGTCCGCCGCGGCCGCGGGTTCAGTGGCGCCTTAGTTCGCGACCGGTCGCGACCGTCCTTCGCAACGAGAATCGCGGTTCAGGTAGAGACGAAGCGGGCGAGCGAATCGAGTTTGCTGGCTGCCGCACCGGAGTCTATCGATTCGGCCGCGACGACCGCCCCTGCGCGAAAATCGGCCGCACGGCCAGCGGCCACGAGCGCGGCGGAAGCGTTCATGAGCACGGCGTCGCGCCGCGGGCTGCGTTCGGCGGCCAGCACGGCGCGAACGATCGCGGCATTCTCGGCGGCGTCGCCGCCAGCGAGCGCGGCTAGCGGCGCGCGCGCCAAGCCGAAATCCTCCGGCGTCACTTCGTAGGTGCGCACGGTCCCCGAGATGAGTTCCGCGACGAACGTCGGCCCGGAAAGCGAGATTTCATCGAGACCGTCGCGCCCGTGAACGACGAACGCGCGTTGAACTCCCAATTCGCCGAGCGCCCGCGCCATGCGTTCGGCAAATTCCGCCGAAAAGACGCCGGCGACCTGAGCCGAAGCTCCCGCCGGGTTGGTTAGCGGACCGAGCAGATTGAAAACGGTGCGCAGGCGCAGATCGCGCCGCGCGCGCATGGCGTGTTTCATCGCCGGATGAGCCGCCGGAGCGAACAGGAATCCGATGCCCACCTGCTCGATCGCACGGCCGGCGAGTTCCAGTTCGTGTTCGGGATTGATTCCCAGTGCCTCGAGGACATCCGCCGAACCGCAACGGGAACTGATCGAGCGGTTGCCGTGCTTGGCCACGCGCACGCCGGCGCCCGCTACGACGAACGCGGCGGCGGTGGAAATGTTGAACGTTCCCGAAGCATCGCCTCCCGTTCCGCACGTATCCACAACGACGCCGAGATCGGGAACATGGCCCTCGGGAAACAACGGACGCGAGTGACGCCGCATCGCTCGCGCGAAACCGACGAGTTCTTCCGCCGTTTCGCCGTTCATCCGCAGCGCCACCAGAAGTCCGGCGATCTGCGCGTCGGTCGCTTCCCCGGCCAGAATCTGCTCCATCGCCGACTCGGCCTGAGCGGAATTCAAATGCCCGCCGCGAACAAGAGTTTCGAGCGCTTCGTTCAGCACGTTGGTGTGGTCGCCTTGCCCATTCTTCGCATTGCGAGTAAACTCGGGCCTTTCGCGTCAGATTGTAGCATCGGCGCTTCAATCATGAAGATCCACGAATATCAAGCCAAACAGATTCTCTCGAAACACGGCGTGGCGATTCCGCGCGGGCAGCTCGCCACGACCGGCGAACAGGCGCGGGCGGTCGCCGAGCGGCTGGGGACAAGCCGCGTGGTGGTGAAGGCGCAAATTCACGCCGGCGGCCGCGGCAAAGCGGGCGGCGTGAAACTGGCGCGTTCGCCCGAGGACGCCGAACGCATCGCGAACGAAATACTCGGCAAGCGGTTAGTGACGCCGCAAACGGGCGCCGAGGGCCGCGTCGTCCACAAATTGCTGGTCGAGGAAGGGCTCGACATCCGGAGGGAAATTTATCTGGGCTTGCTGGTGGATCGCGCCGCGGCCGGACCCGTGCTGATGGCCAGCGCGGCAGGCGGCATGGAAATCGAGGAAGTGGCGAAGGAGAAACCGGAAGCGATTTTGCGCGAGGCGATCGCGCCGGGTTTCGGATTGCAGGCGTTTCAAGCGCGGAAAATCGCGTTTGCGCTGGGCCTCGCGCCGGAACTCATCGGGCAGGCCGTCAAACTGCTTTCCGGCATCTACCGCGCATTCGTGGATACCGACGCGTCGCTCGTGGAAATCAATCCGTGCATCGTGACCGGCGACGGGCGGCTGGTGGCGCTCGACGCGAAAATGAATTTCGACGACAACGCGCTCTATCGCCATCCCGAACTCGCGGAGTTGCGCGACCTCGACGAGGAAGCGCCGCTCGAAGTGGAAGCGTCGAAATCGAAGCTGAATTACATCAAGCTGGACGGCAACGTTGGCTGCATGGTGAACGGCGCGGGACTCGCGATGGCGACGATGGACATCATCCAGCTTTCCGGCGGCAGCCCGGCGAATTTCCTCGACGTGGGCGGCGGCGCTTCCGCCGACCAGGTAAAGAGCGCGTTTCGCATCCTCACCAGCGACCCCAACGTCCGCGCGGTTTTCATCAACATTTTCGGCGGCATTTTGCGCTGCGACGTGCTCGCCACGGGCGTGGTGAACGCCGCGCGCGAGCTTTCGCTGCAGGTGCCGATCGTGGTGCGCATGGAAGGCACGAACGTCGAGCGCGGACGGCAGATCTTGCAGGAATCCGGCCTGAATTTCACCGTGGCCGAGGGAATGAAGGACGGCGCGGAAAAGGCGGTACGGCTGGCGTCGGCCTGAAACGGATTTTTCCGGAAAAATCGTATGAGCGTTCTCATTGACGACAAAACTCGGGTAATCGTTCAGGGATTCACCGGCCGCGAGGCCAGTTTCCACTCACAGCAGATGATCGAATACGGCACGCAAGTGGTGGGCGGCGTGACGCCCGGCAAAGGCGGAACGACGCATCTGGACCGGCCGGTGTTCGACACCGTTGCCGCAGCCGTGAAGGAAACGGGCGCGACGGCGAGCATCGTTTTCGTGCCGCCGCCATTTGCGGCCGACGCGGTGCTCGAAGCGATCGACGCCGGGCTGGCGCTGGCCGTCTGCATCACCGAAGGGATTCCCACGCTCGACATGGTGCGCGTGGCCGCGGCGCTGCGTTCCGGGCGCACGCGGCTCATCGGGCCGAATTGCCCGGGCATCATCAGTCCGGGAAAAGCGAAAATGGGCATCATGCCGGGCCACATTCACCAGCCCGGGCACGTGGGCGTCATCAGCCGCAGCGGGACGCTCACGTACGAAGCCGTGGACCAGCTTACGCGGCTAGGCATCGGACAATCCACGTGCATCGGCATCGGGGGCGATCCGATCATCGGCACGAATTTTTTGGATGCGCTGCGGCTGTTTAATGACGATCCGGAAACGCAGGCGATTCTGATGATCGGCGAAATCGGCGGGAACGCCGAGGAAGTGGCAGCGGAATTCGTTCGCCAGAACGTGCGCAAACCGGTGGTGGGGTTCGTCGCGGGCCAAACCGCGCCGCCCGGCCGGCGCATGGGCCACGCCGGCGCCATCATCACCGGCGGACAAGGAACCGCGCGCGAAAAATACGAGGCGATGCGGGCCGCGGGCATTCACACCGTGCAGAGCCCGGCCGATTTGGGCCGCACCGTGGCCGGCGCGTTGGGCCTGGCAGCGAAATCGTGACACCAGCGGGCCGGCAATCACCCGCCCGTAACTATCGCACCCTCAACCGAAGGAGATTGAGAACGTGGCCAAAGAACGCACTCTTGCCATCATCAAACCCGACGCCGTGGCGCGCGGGCTGCACGGCGACATCCTTTCGCGGATTCATGAGGCCGGCTTTCAAATCGTGGCGATTGAATCGCGCCGGCTGACCAAGGAGGAAGCGGAGGGTTTTTACGCGGTGCATCGCGGCAAGCCCTTTTTCGGCGACCTCACCAGCTTCATGAGTTCGGGCAAAGTGGTGATTCTGGCGCTCGAAGCGGACGGCGCGATTTCGAGGTGGCGCGAATTGATGGGCGCGACCGACCCAGCGAAAGCCGCGCCGAATACGCTGCGCAAGCTTTACGGCACCAGCATCCAGAACAATTGCACGCACGGCTCGGACGCGCCGGAAACGGCCGCGTTTGAATTGAGCTACTTTTTCTCAGGCCGGCAGTTGATCTGACGCTCGGGCCCCACAGAAGGGCCGCGGCACGAAAAGCGTGTCGTGGCTACCCACCCTGCCACCCTGCTTCGCGTTACAATGGCCACACTATGGACCCGTTGCGCGAAACCGGGCGATGGCTGGTGGTATTGGGGATCGTGCTGATCGCCGCGGGCGGGTTACTGCTGGCCGGCAACCGGCTGCCGATGCGGCTGGGCCATTTGCCCGGCGACATCGTCTATCACGGGCGACACACAACGATCTATTTCCCCATCGTTACCTGCATCGTGCTGAGCGTGGCCTTGACGGTGATTTTCTGGCTGGTGAGTTCCTTTCGCCGATAGAGCCGAACGTGACGCAATTCGCCCTGAACTTGCAGCCAACCCGCGAAATTCTGAGCGTGAGCGAGCTGACGGCGCGGATTCGCGCGATTCTCGAAGGCGAATTCCGCGATTTGTGGGTGGAAGGCGAGGTGTCGAATTTCCGCCAGGCGCAGTCGGGGCATCTCTACTTCACGCTGAAGGACGAGCGGGCGCAGGTGCGCTGCGTCTGCTTCCGCAATGAAGCGCGCATCCTGAAATTCCGGCCGGAAGACGGCTTGCGGCTCACGGTGCGCGGATCGCTCGGCGTCTACGAAGCGCGCGGCGAATACCAGATTTACGTGCAGCACATCGAGCCGGTGGGGCTCGGCGCGCTGCAACTGGCGTTCGAGCAGTTGAAACAGCGCCTAGAAGCCGAGGGCCTTTTCGCCGCCGAGCGCAAGAAACCGCTGCCACTGCTGCCGCGGCGAATTGGCCTGGTGACCTCGCCAGCGGGAGCGGCGGTGCGCGACGTTCTGCGCGTGCTCAAGCGGCGGTTTCCGAACGCCCACGTCGTTCTGTTTCCCGTGCGCGTGCAGGGCGAAGGCGCGGCCAAGGAAATCGTCGAGGCGATTCGCTATCTGAACAAGAAGCGGCTGGCCGACGTGCTGATTTTGGCACGCGGCGGAGGGTCGATCGAGGACCTGTGGGCTTTCAACGAGGAAATCGTCGCCCGCGCGATCGCCGCTTCCACCGTGCCCGTCATCACCGGCATCGGGCACGAAACGGATTTCACCATCGCCGATTTCGCCGCCGATCTCCGCGCGCCGACCCCGTCGGCGGCCGCGGAAATCGTGGTGAAATCGCGAGAGGAATTCGATCGGCACATCGGCGAACTCGATCGGCGAATGGTCGAGCGGCTGCGCTACGCTCTGCTCGAGCGGCGTCACCGGGTCCAGCGGCTCGCCGCAAGTCCGGCGTTTCGCCGGCTGCCGGACCTGGTGCGTCAGCGGCGCCAGCGCGTGGACGAACTCTCGTTGGCGCAAGCAGATCTGTTGCGGCGGCGGCTGAAAACCACCGCGGAACGCGTTTTGGCGCTCGAGCGGCGGCTGGCGGGAATTGACTTGCGGATTCGATTGGCCGCTTTGCGCCTGCGGATCGCCCAGGGGCGCGAGCGGCTCGCGAGCGTCGCCGAACGGTTCTTTCTGGCGCGGCGGCATCGATTGGCCGCACTCTCCGTTCAGCTCGAAGAGCGCAGTCCATTGCTGCTGCTCGAACGCGGCTACGCCATCTGCTACGACGCTTCGGGGCGCTTGCTGCGGTCGCTGGAAGGCGTGGCCATCGGGGATACGGTCGCCGTTCAGCTCGCGCGCGGCCGCCTCGGCGCCGTGGTTTCCGGCAAAGAAGTGAAAGAGCCCGGTGGGCAATAAGGGGGCCGAGTGGCCTTCGCGAGGTCAGCGGGAAATGGGAGGCACTACGAATCCTCGCCGGCGCCGACTTTCAGGACAGCTAAAAACGCTTCTTGCGGGATGTCCACGCGGCCGACGCGCTTCATGCGTTTCTTGCCTTCTTTTTGTTTTTCGAGAAGCTTGCGCTTGCGGGTGATGTCGCCGCCGTAGCATTTCGCCAGCACATTTTTCCGCATCGCCGCGATATTTTCCCGGGCGATCACGCGGCTACCGATCGCGGCCTGCACCGGGACTTCGAACATCTGCCGCGGAATCAGTTTCCGCAGCCGCGTGACGAGCTCGCGTCCGCGCTCGTATGCCTGCTCGCGATGGCAGACGACCGCCAGGGCGTCCACCGGCTCGCCGCCCACCAGAATGTCCATTTTCACCAAGTCCGCTTCGCGGTAGCCCGCGAGCTGGTAATCGAGCGAAGCGTAGCCGCGCGAAACGCTTTTCAGCCGGTCGTAAAAATCCAGCACGATTTCGTTCAGCGGAAGCTCGTAGGTGAGCATGACGCGCGTGGGCGAAAGATATTCAATATTTTTCTGCACGCCGCGCTTTTCCTCGCAGAGTTGGATCACCGCGCCGAGCGAATCGTCGGCGGTGATGATTACCGCGCGCAGCACCGGCTCCTCGATCCGTTCGATTTCCGAGGGAGGGGGAAATTTCGTCGGATTATCCACCTCGACGGTTTCGCCGCCGCGACGGCCGATGCGGTAGCGAACGCTGGGCGCGGTGGTGATCAGGTCGAGCTTGAATTCGCGCTCGAGCCGCTCCTGCACGATGTCCATGTGGAGCAGGCCCAGAAATCCGCAGCGGAAACCGAAGCCGAGCGCGGTGGAATTTTCCGGCTCGTAGAAGAGCGCGGCGTCGTTGAGCTGCAGCTTGCCGAGGGCATCGCGCAGGTTTTCGTAATCGCTCGAATTGACCGGAAACAGGCCGGCGAAGACCATCGGCTTGATCGGCTCGAAGCCTTCGAGCGGCGGCGCCGGGCGCGTCACATCCACGATCGTATCGCCCACACGGGCTTCGGCGACGCGCTTGATGTTGGCAATGACATAGCCGACGTCGCCCGGACCGAGTTCGTCGAGCGGGACGGGTTTCGGAACCAGCGTGCCGAGTTCCTCCACTTCCGATTCGAGGCCGACGCCGCAGAGCTGGATTTTCATGCCGCGGCGCAATTGGCCCTGCATCACGCGCACGAGCATGATCGCTCCGCGGTAGGAATCGAACCAGGAATCGAAAATCAGAGCCTGGAGCGGGGCTTCGGCCGAGCCCTTGGGCGGGGGAATCCGCGAGACGACGGCTTCGAGCACCGCTTCGACGCCCAGGCCCGTTTTCGCGCTGATTTCGAGCGATTCGTCACCTGGAATCGCGAGCACGGATTCCATCTGGAGCTTCACCTGCTCCGGCTGCGCGGCGGGCAGGTCAACTTTGTTGATCACCGGAATGATGGTCAGGCCGTGCTGCGAGGCCAGGAAGGTGTTTGCGACCGTCTGCGCTTCGACGCCCTGGCTGGCGTCCACGACGAGCAGCGCGCCTTCGCAGGCCGAAAGAGCGCGGGAAACTTCGTAGGAGAAATCCACATGGCCCGGCGTATCAATCAGGTTCAGCCGGTAGAGTTGGCCGTCTTTCGCCTTATACGACAGCCGGACGGTCTTCGCCTTGATGGTGATGCCGCGCTCGCGCTCGAGGTCCATCGAATCGAGCACCTGCGCGGTCATTTCCCGCTCGCTCAGCGTGCCCGTCAGCTCGAGCAGGCGGTCGGCAAGCGTGGATTTGCCGTGGTCGATATGGGCGATGATACAGAAATTCCGGATGAAGCGAGGATCCATGCTCTCGTATGGCTGTCAGAACTTTGAGTGTGCCATAAATCCCGTCGCGCGGCCAACGTCCGAGACCCGGCTAAAATGGATTTGAGCGGCACCGCGCCCGGGTATATAGTTTTCTTTCTCGGCAACGGGCAGCCGCCCGTCGCCATGCCAGCCGGGCTGGACGCTCCCCCGCCCCGAAAAATCAGGTTTTTGCGCACCCGGCGTCAGCCTGGCGCGCGAGATCCGGAGGATGAATGAGCATGGAACCCAGCGATGTGGTGATCGTTGCCGGCGCGCGCACCCCGATGGCGCGCTACGTCGGATTGTTCAAGGACACTTCGGCCATCGATCTGGCCGCCAACGCCTCGCGCGAGGCGATCAAGCGCGCCGGGGCCGATCCGGCCGAATTCGAGCACGCGATTTTCGGCAATGCGCAGCAGACCAGCTCCGACGCGCTCTACGGCGCGCGCCACGTGGCCCTGAAAGCGGGTTTGCCGAAGGAAACGCCCGCCGTCACCGTGAACCGCATCTGCGGCTCGGGAATCGAATCCATCATCCAATCGGCGCACCGCATCCTGCTGGGCGAAGCGAGACTGGTGCTGGCAGGCGGCATGGAGAACATGACGCAGGCTCCGCATGTGGTGCGCGGGGCACGGACGGGTTTCCGCCTGGGCGAAGGCGCGCTGGAAGATTCGCTGATGGCAGGTCTGCTCGATACCTATTGCGGTTTCACGATGGCCGGCACGGCGGAAAATATCGCTCAGGAGTACGGCATCACGCGCCGCGAATGTGACGAGTACGCGCTGCGCAGCCAGCAGACCGCCGACGCCGCCGTTCGTGCGGGCTATTTGAAGGAAGAAATCGTTCCCGTCGAGGTGAAGCAGGGACGCAAGAGCGTGATGGCGACCGATGACGACCATCGCCGGCCGGAAACGACGATGGAAACGCTCGAAAAGTTGCCGCCTGCCTTTCAGAAAAACGGCCTGGTGACGGCCGGAAACGCCAGCGGCATTGTGGACGGCGGAGCTGCAGTCGTTGTCGCGCACAAAGATTACGCCAAGAGCAAGGGCTGGAAACCGCTTGGCCGCATCGTGTCGTGGGCCGTCGCCGGCGTCGAGCCGAAGCTGATGGGCCTTGGTCCGGTTCCCTCTACGGAAAAGGCACTGGCCAGGGCCGGACTGAAACTCGAACAGATGGACCGGATCGAGGTGAACGAAGCGTTTGCAGCGCAATATCTGGGCGTCGAGAAGTTGCTTAAGCTCAATCGCGACAAGACCAACGTGAACGGAGGAGCGATTGCGCTGGGGCATCCGCTCGGCGCGACGGGCACGCGGCTGGTTCTTACGCTTTTGCTCGAATTGCGGCGGAAGAACCTACGGTACGGCCTGGCGACGGCGTGCATCGGCGGCGGCCAGGGCATCGCGTTGATCGTGGAATCGCTCGCGTAGTCGCTGGCGGTCAAGGTTTTGGAATTTGCGTGGCAGCTCCCAACCGCAGCCCTCAGCGGCTAAAGCCGCGTTGGTAAAGCGGTACGTACGGCACGGCTGAAGCCGTGCCCTTAGCACCTGTTTTGCTTCCCGAAGGAGGAGAGATGGCGATTCAGAAAGTCGGTGTGATTGGCTGTGGCCTGATGGGTTCGGGCATCGCCCAAACCGCGGCGCAGGCAGGATTTAGCGTCACCGTTCGAGAAGTGAACGACGAACTGCTACAGAAAGGGCTCGGCTCCATTCAGAAAAATCTGGCGCGGCTGGTGGAAAAAGGCACGCTGAGCGCGGCCGATCGCGACCTGGTGGCCGCGCGGCTGAAGGGCACCACGAATCTCGAAGACCTGAAGGATTCCGATATCGTGATCGAGGCGGTCACCGAGCAATTGCCGGTGAAACGCGAACTGTACGCGAAACTCGACAAGCTTTGCCCACGCACGACCATCTTCGCCAGCAACACCTCTTCGCTTTCGATCACCGAAATGGCCACCGGCACCACCCGGCCGGATCGTTTCCTCGGCCTACACTTTTTCAATCCGGTTCCGATAATGAAGCTCGTCGAAGTGGTGCGCACGATCGCCACCGACGCGGCCGCCTACGAGGAAACCATCCAGTTCGCCGAAAGGCTCGGCAAAGTGCCCGTTCGCACCGGCGATCGCACCGGCTTCATTGTGAACCGGCTGCTGGTGCCGTACCTACTGGACGCAATTCGCGTTCTTCAGGATGGTCTGGCGTCGGTGGTGGACATCGACAATTCGATGAAGCTGGGCTGCGGCTATCCGATGGGGCCTCTGACGCTGCTCGATTTCGTCGGGCTCGACACCACCTACTACATCGCCAACGTCATGTTCGATGAATTTCGCGAAACGCGGTTCGCGCCGCCGGCGCTTTTGAAGCGCATGGTGCTTGCCGGCTGGAACGGACGCAAGAGCGGCCGCGGATTCTACGACTACGCCGATCCCAAGAACCCCAAGCCGATTCCGCTGGTTTTCTGATCCCGCGCGACGGAGACGCTCCGATGCCCTACGAAAATCTGTTGTACGAAGTAAAAGGCGCGGTCGCCTACATCACATTCAACCGGCCGAAAGTACTCAACGCACTGAACCGGAAAACGATGGAGGAACTGGACGCGTGCCTCGCGGAAGCAGCGGGCGATGCGGTCGTCCGCGCGCTCATCCTGACCGGCGCGGGCGAAAAATCGTTCGTCGCCGGGGCCGATATCGGCGAACTGGCGCAGCGCACGCCCGTGGACGGCAAGGAATTTTCGCTGTACGGGCAGAGCGTTCTGCGGCGGCTCGAAACGATGGGAAAACCCTCCATCGCCGCGATCAACGGTTTTGCGCTCGGCGGCGGCTGCGAACTGGCGCTCGCCTGCACGCTCCGCATCGCCAGCCGCACCGCGCGACTCGGCCAGCCGGAGGTGAAACTGGGCATTCTGCCCGGGTACGGCGGAACGCAGCGCCTGGCGCGGCTGTGCGGCCGCGGCGTGGCGGCGCAACTGGTGCTCACCGGCGAAATGATTTCCGCCGAGGAAGCCTTGCGCATCGGTCTGGTAAATCAAGTGGTCGAGCCGGGCGAGCTCATCGCGGCCGCCGAGGCGATGGCGGGAAAAATCGTCGCGAATGCGCCGCTTGCGGTGAAATATTCAATCGAGGCGATCGACCGAGGCCTCGAAATATCGCAAGAGGAGGGTTTGTTCCTCGAAGCGACGCTCTTTGGCCTGCTGTGCGCCACCGAAGACATGCGCGAGGGCACTCGTGCCTTCCTCGAAAAACGTGCCGCGCAATTCAAGAACCGGTAAACTGTCCCGAAGCGCCCGTGGCACAGGCGGCCGGCAGACGGCCGCAAAGGCTTCCGGGCGCTCCGGTGAATCTTTCATGCCTGAACCAGCCCGATTCGGCCAGATTCGCGGCGACTTGAGCGCCGGGAATCTGCATTTCGCCGTCGTCGTCAGCCGGTTCAACAGTTTCATCACCGAGCGGCTGCTTGCGGGCGCGCTAGACGTGCTGGAGCGCGCCGGCGCCACGGCCGCGCAGATTGACGTGGCGCGCGTACCCGGCTCCTTTGAGATTCCGATTACGGCGAAGAAAATGGCCGCTTCCGGCCGGTACGCCTCCGTCATCTGCATCGGCTGCATTTTGCAGGGCGAAACGCAGCATTTCGAATACATCTCGACGGAAGTGGCGCGCGGCGTTCAGCTCGCCCAGCTCGATACCGGTGTCCCGATGATTTTTTGCGTGCTCACTTGCGAAACGCTCGAACAGGCAATCGACCGCGCGGGGCTCAAGAGCGGCAACAAGGGCGCCGAAGCGGCGCTGGCGGCGATTGAAATGGGTCATCTTTCGCGCCGGCTCGCCGCGCCATCAGCGCAACCGAAGCCTCGGCCGGCGCGCCGGCGGCGCTGAGCATGGGATTCCGGCGCAAAGCGCGCGAATACGCGCTCCAGATGCTCTACCAGTGGGAGCTGTCCCAGGGCGAGCCGTCTCGCGTAAAGGCGACGTTCTGGAAAACCACGCGCGCGGCCGGCGAACTTCGCTTCCTCGCCAATTCCCTTTTCGAAGGCGCGGCCGCCGATGCGCCCATCAGCGACGAACTGATTTCGCGTCACGCCGAAAACTGGCGCATCGAGCGCATGGCGGCGATCGACCGCAATATTTTGCGGCTCGCCATCCACGAGCTGCGGCGCGGCGAAACGCCGGAAATCGTTGTCCTCAACGAAGCGCTGGAGCTGGCCAAGAAATTTTCCGAACCGGACGCCATCGCTTTCCTCAACGGCATTCTCGACGCGGTGCGCAAAGAACTGGCGGCGCCGCGCGGGGCATGATGCGGGCGGAATGAATCCGTTTGGCATTGCATCGACGAGGGTATGACGACGGCCTCCGATGAACTCCCGCTTTTGGCGCCCGTCCCAGCGCACAGGCTGGGAGAGTTTGTGTGACAACTCGCAAGCACTGCCTCAGCGGCTTCCCGACAAAGGGCGTCGGGACGCAAACAACGCGAAAGCCCCGCTGACTTCCAGGCGCTTGCGGCACGGCTCCCGACTTCGTCGGGACAGGTTCCGCCGTGCCCTTCCGAAAAAACTGGTTGCTACACAGGCTCTGGAAGGCTGCGCCACCGCGAGGCTGACACTCTTGCAAACCAAAAGCAACGGTTGCCTTCCCCGGCCGTCGCGGCAACAATAGTCCGCATGTTCCAAAACGGCCAAACCGTGCGCGTGAATCTCGCCGGGATGCAAGTGCAGGGCGTCACCTTTCACGCCGCCGTCACCGACGCTGTCGGCACGATCGTTCGCCAGACAAGCACCGATCCGCCGATGTTCCTGGTTCGCCTGCTTTTTTCCTTCCGCGGAGTCAGCGAAGTGGAAGTTACCTCCGACCGCATCAAATCGAGTTGAGGGCGCGCACCGCGTTTCATTGTTTCCGCCGAGGCGTCGTTGATATATCATGGGGCCGAAAGAACATTGGCCAAGTCGGCGTGAGTCCTAGAACGAGGTCAACCGATGATTCATTCCATGATTTCACATAACGGGCGACTCCTGCCCATCGAGCAATCACGGCTTTCGCCCGGGCAAGAAGGCCTGATCAACGGCTGGGGGCTTTTCACCACGCTGCGCGTTTTCGACGGCTGGCCCTTTGCCTTCGAGCGCCACTGGCGACGGCTGCGGCGCGATTCCGAGCGGACGCACGTGCCGCTACCGGCCGACGGTGAGCCGGTGCGAAAGAGCGTTTACGAAGTGATTCGCGCCAACCAGGTGAGCGAAGGCGCGGTGCGCATTTACGTGATTTGGAATCGGACGGGCATCTGGCACAGCGGCGAATCCTTTCCCGAAACCGATATCGTCGTTACCGTTGGCCCGCTGCCGAAATATCCGGAAACGGTGCGGCTAGCGCTCGGCGAGCACGGCCGGCACGCCGCTTCGCCGCTTGCGGGGACGAAAGTGATCAGCTGGCTCAACAACGTCTGGCACGCTCACGAAGCAAAACGAATGGGCTTCGACGAAATCGTTCTGCTCAACGAGCGGGGCGAAGTAGCCGAATGCACAGCGGCCAATCTGTTTGCCGTTCACGCCGGCCAGGTGACCACCCCACCGCTCGATTCCGGCTGCCTGGCGGGAGTCACGCGCGAAGTGCTGCTGGAACTGGCGCCAAAATCGGACATCGTCTTGCGCGAAGGCGTGCTGCACCCGGACGATCTCTATTCCGCCGACGAGGTGTTCATTTCCTCCACGAATCGCGCGGTTTTGGCTGTCGCCGAAATCGCCGGTCACAGAATTTCCGCCGCTCCCGGTCCGCTGACGCATCGGCTCGGTGAAATCTTTACTGCTTACGTCGCCCAGTGCCGCGCCAAGGAAATGGAGCGGAAGCAGGCGAGCGCCTGACCGGGAAACCGCCGTCGAGTTGGCATCCCGCGCGCGTCCCATTCATCTAAACAGCTGCCGCCCGATCGCCCGTGGTGCATCGGGCTGAGGAAAGGAGTCTGCCGTGCCGGATCTTGCCGCCAAGACGTGCGTTCCCTGCCGCGGAGGGGTTCCACCGCTCAAAGGCGCCGAACTTGCGCCGCTCTCGAGCCAGATTCCCGATTGGAACGTGGTGAACGAACATCATATCTCGCGCCGCTTCTCATTTCCCGATTTCCGCACGGCGCTCGATTTCGTGGATAAAGTGGGCGCGCTCGCCGAGGAGCAAGGCCACCACCCCGATATTTTTCTCGCTTGGGGAAAGGTGGAAATCACCATCTGGACGCACAAAATCGACGGACTCACCGAAAGTGATTTCATTCTTGGCGCGAAAATCGACCGGTTGTATCAGCCAGCCGCGAAAGCGAGCTGACGCCGGAAGCGGCTTCGCCAGCCTTTGCGGGACGAAGCTCGGCCGATTCCGGCTGTTTGACTCGCGCTCGCGCCAAACCCTACCATCTACACGCGAGACCCTTACTGATGCCTGAACGCCCCGATTCCGCGGCCGTTACCGACGTGCACGGCCGTCCGCTTGGCCAGTTGCGGCTTTCCGTCACCGATCGTTGCAATTTGCGTTGCCGCTATTGCATGCCGGAACAGAATTACGAATGGCTGCCGCATGATGATTTGCTGCGCTACGAGGAAATCGCCGACCTGGTCTCAATTTTCACCGAGGCCGGTGTGCGCAAGGTGCGCTTGACCGGCGGCGAGCCGCTGCTGCGGCGCGACCTCGAGCGGCTGGTGCGCCTGCTGGCGGCAAACACGCGGATCGAAGACATCGCGATGACAACGAACGGCATCCTGCTCGCCGATTCCGCGCGCCGCCTGCGCGATGCCGGCCTGGGCCGCGTAACCGTCAGCCTCGATACGCTTCATCCGGAGCGGTTCCTGGAGCTCACGCGGCAGGACCTGCACGCCCGCGTGCTGGAAGGCATCCGCGCCGCCAGGGACGCCGGTTTCCCGCCACTCAAGCTGGATATGGTGCTCATCCGGGGCGTCAACGACGACGAAATCCTTCCGATGCTCGATTTCGCTCGCGAACTCGGGGCGGAGCTTCGCTTCATCGAATACATGGACGTTGGCGGAGCCACACACTGGTCCGGGGCTGAGGTCGTCTCGCGCCAGGAAATTCTCGAACGCGTCGCAAGCCATCACGGCAGCGTCGAACCGATTCCCGGCCAGGGCAGCGCGCCGGCCCAGCGATTCGCTTTGGCTGACGGCTCAACCTTTGGAATCATCGCGTCGGTCACCGCTCCCTTCTGCCGCGATTGCGACCGCAGCCGTTTGACGGCGGACGGCCAGTGGTATCTTTGCCTTTACGCCGCGCGCGGGATTGATTTGCGCGGGCCGCTGCGGCGCGGCGCAAGGCGCGAAGAAATCGCGCGAGTCATCGCGGCGGAATGGTCGGCCAGAATGGATCGCGGAGCTGAGGAACGGCGTGCAACACGCTCGCGCGGACCCTTGATCGCCATCGAGGCGCTTCGCCAGGATCCGCACCTCGAAATGCACACGCGCGGCGGCTGAGGCGCCCAGCCCGTCCCACGGGGCCACGGCATCACCACCAAGCTTCGTCTCTGAACCAGGGTCGCGGACGGGCTCATCGCGTGAAATCAGCCCGTTCCCCGGCGGGGCGGTCCGTTTGCGTATGCGACATATCGCCAGCAGGCTTCATCAGATACAATGGACTGCTCCGTAACGGAAAATTTGGCAGCATCGAGGAACGACACTTGTGTTTTTGTGAGCTGCGGTTTTCGAAAACAAACGACTGGATAAGAAAGCTCGCGGGACGCCACGTTTCGAGCGGCGCTCCCGGAAAATCATTCGGTTGCGCTTCTTCCCCGCGCATTGAGGAAACGGACTCGCCGGCGCAAAACCATCCGTTGGATCGGAGTGATGTTTCCGCCACGCAGGCGCCGCGGGGCACTTTGCGCCGGAGGGCCAAACATCTGGCGTGGATGGTGGCCGCAGCGCTGCTGCTGACCGTTCGCTTGCCGGCGCAAGCGGCAAAACCCGCCGCTGCCGCTCCCGCCAAATCCGTTCCCACGCTCCAGCTCACGCTGCGCGCCGCCGTCGAGCTGGCGCTGCATCAGAATCCCGAGGTGCAGATCGGCGCGATCGATTTGGCGGAGAGCGAACAGGACCGCAAGATGGCTCGGTCGAACCTGCTGCCGCAGGGCTCGCTCGAGGTGAACGACAGCGCGGTTCGCGGGAACATCGAAGCCAATTTCGGGAAGCCGTTTCCCGGCATTGCCCAGCACATCGGTCCGTTCCAAGTTTTCAACGCGGGCGGCATTTTCTCGATGCCGATTTTCAACCTCTCTCTGTGGCGAAACCTCAAGGCAGCGGACCACGCGGTGACCGAAGCGAGCGACAGCGAAATGGGCGTCCGCGAACAGATGACGCTGCTCGTCGTTTCGCAATACCTTGCCAGCCTGCGAGCGATGGCCAACGTCCACGCGGCGCGGTCGCGCGTACACCTGGCCCAGACGCTCTACGATCAGGCGCGCGACCTGCAGAAGCACGGCGTTTCGACCGGGCTCGATACCCTGCGCGCCAATGTCGAGCTGCAAAACGAGCAGCAGAATCTGATCCAGGCGGAAACGCAGCAGAAAACCGCCATCTACGGGCTGGCGCGACTGCTCAACGTCAACCCGCGCACACAGATCGAGCTCACCGACCGGCTCAGCTTCTACCAAACCCCTCCCTTCACCGCGCAACAGAGCGTCGCGATGGCGCTCACCAACCGGCCGGAAATGAAGCAGCTCAACGCCCGCGAATTGCAGCTGGAAGCCGAGCGCTTGAGCGCTAGGGACCAGAAGCTTCCGACGCTCAGCTTCGACGGCCAGTACCTGCAGGAGGGAATTTCCGCCGCCACGGTGATTCCCACCTACATCTACGAAGCGCGCATCGAATGGCCGCTCTTCACCGGCGGCCGCATTCAGGCCGGGGAGGCGAAAGCGAATCTCCAATTGGCCAAGTTGGCGCAACAGCGGCAGGATCTGGCGAATCAAATCGCGCTCGAGGTGAAAACCGCGGTGGCGGACCTTGAGGCCGCTCGCCACGAAGTGCGCGTGGCAAATCTGGGCGTCGCGCTCGCACAGGAGGAAGTCTCCCAGGCGCGTGACCGTTTCCAGGCCGGCGTCGCCGACAACATCGAGGTGGTCAGCGCGCAAGACGCGCTGGCGCGGGCCTACGATAATCAGATTGGCGCGCTTTATGGCTATAACGAGGCGAGGGCCGAGCTGGCCCGCGCCACGGGCCAAATGCAGGACGTTTACGCAAAGTGAGAGGAATCGTTGATGGGTACAAACGTCTCGGGCTCCGATAGCGAGATTCATTCTCCCGGCCAGACCGACAAACGGCCGGGACGGCTGGCGCAGCCGCATTTCCGCAACATCGTCATCGGCGCAGTGGCGATCATTCTGCTGGCCGTCGCCGGCCTCTGGTATTACTACCATGGGCGAGTGACCACGGACGACGCGCAGGTGGATGGGCACATTACGCCGATCGCCTGCAAAGTCTACGGCACGATCAGGCAGGTTCTTGTGGAGGACAACGAGCACGTGAAGGCCGGACAAGTGCTCCTGCGCATCGATCCCCGGGATTACGAGGCGAAGGTCGCACAAGCCGAGGCCGCGCTGAAACTGGCCGAAGCTCAGGCCGAGGCCGCGCGAGTGAACGTTCCCCTCACTTTCGGCACCACGGAAAGCGCCATTCAGGCAGCCAAGGCCGCCGTGACGGCCGCGCGGGCGCAATTCGACCGCGCGCATCTGGCTTACGTGACCGATTCCACGGCGGGGATCTCCTACGCGCAGGCGCAGGTGAGCAAGCGCGAAGCGGAAAACGCGAAAGCCCAAGCGGATTGGAAACGAATGAAGCCGCTTATGCAAAAGGCGGAGATTTCCCAGCTTCAGTACGACGCTTACCTCGCCGCCGCGCAAAGCGCCAACAGCGATTTGCGGGCTGCGCGCGAGCGACTCACCGAAGCCCGGCGCCGCGTGGCGGTCGATCGCGCCGAAATGGTGGCCGCTCAGGCGCAGGTCAGCGTGGCCCAGGCGAATTTACGGGAAGCCGAAGCGAATCGCGGACAGGTGCCCATGCGCACCGCCGAATCGCACTCGGCGAGCGCGAACGTGCTGGCGGCCGAAGCGAACCTCGATGCCGCCAAGCTTCAGTTGAGTTACACCACCGTCGTCGCGCCCACCGAAGGGGTGGTGACGAAAAAGGAAGTCGAGCCGGGGCAAATCGTTCAGCCGGGCCAGGAGCTTTTTGCGGTTATTCCGTTGAACACCGTCTTCATCCGCGCGAATTTCAAGGAGACGCAGCTCGCCAACGTCCATCCCGGCGAGCGAGCCGAAATTCATGTGGATATGTACGGCAAAACGTTTCCCGGCTACGTCGAATCCATCTCGGGAGCCACCGGCGCGCGGATGAGCCTGCTTCCTCCGGAAAACGCGACGGGAAACTTCGTGAAAGTGGTGCAGCGGATTCCCATCCGCATCTTTTTGAAGCCCGTCCCGACCGGGAAGAACACGCTGCGGCCGGGAATGAACGTCGAAGCGACCATCTTCACCCGCTGAGCGATCGCAGCCGCTTCAGGTGCGCCCGCGCCGCCGGCGCGGCGAAACGATGCCAAAAAAGAAGCGAGAAAACCCGGGATCGCGCTCCAAAACCACCGAGGCCGTGCGGTTTCTGCGCCACGCCATCGCGCTCTCGATGGAAAACGTCCGGCTTGGGCGCGGCGGTCCGTTCGCCGCCCTCGTCGTCAAGGATGGCCGCGCGGTCGGCGTCGGAGCGAACCGCGTGACGCTGACGAACGATCCTACCGCGCACGCTGAAATCGTCGCCATTCGCGAGGCTTGCCGCGCGCTGGGCACGTTCCAACTTTCGGGGTGTGCGCTTTACGCCAGTTGCGAGCCGTGTCCGATGTGCCTTGCCGCGATCTACTGGGCGAGGATCGAGCGCGTGTATTTCGCCGCTTCGGCTGAAGATGCCTCCAGGGCGGGTTTTGACGATTCGCTGATCCTCAGGCAATTGCGATTGCCGCGCTCGCGGCGCCGCGTGCCGATGATTCAGAGGCTGCGCCCGGAAGCCATTCGCGCCATGCGAGCGTGGCAGGAATCGGCGGACAAAATTCCTTACTGAGCGCGAAGGACTTCCCCTCAGTCCGTTTCCGCGATTTTGCCCCAGGACGGGAGCTCTCGCCCGGCGGCCAGCGTTTCCGCCGCCCATCGCCCCAGGTAAACCGAAAAGCTCACGCCGTCACCGCCGAGGCCATTGAGGACGAGCGCCTCGTGCGAGCGCGGATGCCAATCGAAAAAGAGCTGCCACGATTGGCCGAAGCGGATCGGACCGCCCCAGCGATGGGAGAATTGCACTTTCCCGAGCGCCGGATGCAGCCCGCGCACGCGCCATTCGAGGCTGGTGAACAGGCCCGCAGCTACGCCTTGGGCGATATCGAGCGCGGCCAGTTCGGCGTCGCTGCCCAGATCCACCAGACCGCTGCCAAACATCACCGAGCCATCGGGCATCGGCCTTCCCCACAGATACGGCAAATCGGCCGTATAGAACGCCTTCCCTGAGCCTAGGCCCAGGGATTCCAGGGCGCGGGGTGCGAGCGGCTCGGTCATGAGCGCCAGCGTGAATTTCGCCTGCGAAGTTTCCGACAGGCCGGAAAGCGCTGCCGATTGCGCGTTCGTCGCGAGGAACAGCCTCCCGGCGCAGAGCGTTCCCGCCGAAGTTTGGAGCGCGTGGGGCGAGCCGAATTCCACGTTCTCGACTCGCGTATTCTCGAAAATCGCAGCGCCCAGGCCAGCGGCGGCGCGCGCGAGTCCGCTCACCACTTTGCCCGCGTCCACCGTTCCGCCGGGCACTTCATGGACTACGCGAAGCGTGCCGGAGTCCTCCCAAACGATAGGCGAATCGCGCAGGCCGACGGCGCGCCCGATTTCGTAGACTCCCTCGAAGGCCAGCTCGCTCGCGACACCGAGTTCCGCGAGCGTCTCGCGATAAGTATCGAGCACGTCTTCGGTTCCTTCGAGCGGCCCAACGGCCACGTCCGAAAGCGCCAAACCGCCGGTGCGCCCACTGGCGCCGGAACCGACGTGCGAGGCTTCGAGCAGGACCACGGTCTTGTCTGGAGCGATTTTCCGCAGCCATGCCGCCGCGGCCAAACCGGAAAAGCCGCCGCCAATCACCGCAAAATCCGCCGACGCAGGCAGCGGCCTCGGCTCGGGCCGGAAATCAACCGTCCAGGGAGGTGTACCCCAGTTCATTGGCTTCCTCTTGCCATATAACGCGAAATTCCTGCGCCTGCAAGTCCGTTCGCTGAAGGCCAGTTCGCTGAAGGGAGGGTCAGCCGCGGCACCGCGACCGCGGGCAAGGCCGCCGCGCCCGGCCCGAGGGTGTACCCCGTTTGCCCGGCCCTACACAACAGCGAGATCTACACATGCGGGGTTTTGCAATTGTCAAACGAGAATGAATTTCGAATTACGGCAACCGCGGCATGGCGAGAATCCGCCGGAACTCAAGCGCCGCGCTTGCGCTCGGCGCGAACGCGCTCGATGTAGCGCCCGGTTTCTGTTTCGACGCGCACCGTTTCGCCTTCATCAATGAAAAGCGGCACTTTCACCACCACGCCGTTTTCCAGCGTGGCTTCCTTCCACGTGCTGTCTTGTTGCGAATGCACGGCGGGCGCAGTTTGCTCGACGCGCAATTCCACCGTGGGCGGGAACGCGATGCTCACCGGCCGCCCTTCGAAAAATTCCACGGGCAGGGACATGCCTTCCTGCAAGAACGCGCGACCGGGACCCACATCGTCACCCGTCAGGTCGATCTGTTCGAACGTATCAGGACGCATGAAGGTGTACGTATCGCCCTGGGAGTAGAGAAACTCCATCGTATGGCGGTCGAGATCGAGTTCCTCGAATCTCTCCTCGGGCCGCACGTGCAGTTCGCTCAAACGGCCGGTATCGAGGTCGCGCAGGCGGAATTTCACCAGATTATTGATCTGCCCGGCCCGCATCTTGATTTCCGCTTCCACCACTTTGCACGCGCGCCCCTCGACGCGCACCGCCATTCCCGATTTCACTTCGGTTGCCAGCATTCACGGTTTCCTTCTTTGACGGAATCAGGGAACGATTGTAGCGCACCACGGAATGCCGATTCACAGATAGCACCGAAGACATCCCCGGTCACCTGTTCCGGAGCGGCACGAGCGTCCGTGTGCCACCACGTCGGCCGCCCAGGAAACTCGTCTCTCGGCCTCGCTTGAGGCCCGCGGCGGCTTGTGGCAGAGTCAAGCGGTGATTTCTCTTTTCGCGTTCCTATTCGGCCTGGTGATCGGCAGCTTCTTGAACGTCTGCATCTACCGGCTGCCGCAGCATGAATCGGTGGTGACGCCGCGCTCCCGCTGCCCGCAGTGCGGCACGCCCATTCGCGCACGCGACAATATCCCCGTCGTCAGTTACTTGATGCTCGGCGGCCGCTGCCGAGCCTGCCGCAATCGCATTTCCCTGCTCTATCCCGCGGTCGAACTGCTTACCGGAGTGATGTTCGTCGCTTGCTACCACCAATTCGGCGTCACGCTCGCCGGCGCGAAATGGGCGCTCTTTTGCTCTTTGCTCCTGGTGCTGATTTTCACCGATTTCCACGAGCGCATTCTGCCGAACCGAGTGAACTATTTCGGCCTTGCGGCGGGTCTGGCGTTCAGCCCGTTTCTGCCAGCGAGCGACGGATTCGCACAGTGGATTCTGGATGGCCGGATGAACCTGGCCGCGCCGGGATGGGCCATTGCGCTGGCTGATGCCGCGCTGGGCGCGCTCGTCGCGGGCGGATTGCTGTGGCTATTCGCCGAAGGTTATTTTCGGCTGCGCGGGCGCGAGGGCATGGGACTGGGCGACGTGAAAATGATGTTGATGGCCGGCGCGTTTCTGGGCGTGCGCCGCGCGATCGCCATGCTGATGCTCGGATCGATTCTCGGAAGCGTGGTCGGCGCGATCGCCGTTTGGGGATTCGGCAAAGGCCGCGATTACGAACTGCCGTTCGGCAGCTTTCTCGGCATCGCCGGGATTTTCCTGATTTTCCTCGGCAGTCCTCTGGTGCACTGGTATCTAACGGTTTCGGGCCTCGGCCACTAAAGGCACGGCGTTTTGCTCAGCCGCGCTCGTCCGCGGCGCGTTCGGCCAGATGGAGCACCACGATTCCACCCATCCACCGCTCGAGACGAACGCTCGCGAAGCCGGCCGCGTGCAGCCGTTCCGCCAAATCCTCGGGCGAAGGAAAACGCGCCACCGAAGCCGGCAAATAGCCGTAAGCCTGGCGGCTGCCGGAGATCAGTCCGCCAAGGATCGGCAGGATTTTGCGGAAATAGAAACGGTAAAGCCGGCCGAAAACGGGTCCTGGCGGCTCGGAAAATTCCAAAATCGCCACTTGCCCTCCGGGCCGCAGAACGCGGCGAAACTCGTCGATTCCCACGGCGTAGCTCGCCAGATTCCGGAATCCGAAAGCGACGGCGACCAGATCGAACGTCGCGTCGGCGAACGGCAGGCGCAGCGCATCCACGCCCAGAAATTGCACGCCGCTCGCAATGCGCGCGGCTTTGCCGCGGGCGCGTTCGAGCATCGCGTGCACGAAATCCCCACCCCAGATTCTGGCGTCGCGAGAGTCGCGCCGCGCTTCCCGCTCAATCGCGAATGCCAGGTCCCCCGTTCCGCAGCAAACGTCCAGCACGCGCGCGCCGGGCCGCAGCCGCGGAGCCACCATCCGCGCGGTGCGCCGGCGCCAGGCGCGATCGAACGAAAACGAAAGCAGGTGGTTGAGGAAATCGTAGCGAGGAGCGATGCGGCCGAAGAGGTCCTGCACGCGGCGCGCGGCTTCGGCCTCGTCGCGCGTTCCTTCGGGCCGCGTGCCCGTCACCGGCGATCTCGCGCCGGAGTTCATCGCCGCGTCCGGCGCATCAGGAAATTTCCCGCCGCGGCGCCTTTGCCGCGCCTGCGGCCAAATCCTTTGGCATCCGGCCCAACCGGCCAAGCGTTTCCCGCACAAGTTCGTCCGGCACGTCGGCGTTGATTTCCACCTCGCCGACCCTTCGCGCGAGGACCCAGTGCACGCGGCCCGCGCGCGCCTTTTTGTCCGACCCCAGGCGCTTCGCAATCGCGCCGGGAGCCGGGAGTTTCGGCAGCGCGCCCAGCCGCACGACCAGCCGTCCGATGCGCCCGGCGTCTTCGGTGCGCAAACGGCCCATTTCCCGGGAAATCTCCGCCACGCCGAGCATGCCCCAGCCAACCGCTTCCCCGTGGAGAATGCCGCGGTAGCCGACCGCGGCTTCGATGGCGTGGCCGATCGTATGCCCGAAGTTGAGCGCCTGGCGCTCGCCCGATTCGCGCTCGTCGCGGCCGACGATTTCGCCCTTGATGCGCGCGCACCGGGCAACCACCCAATCGAGCACGCCGTCGTCTCGCCGGATGAGGCGTTCGATCGTGCGCTCGAGCACATCGAAAAGCAGCGGATCAGCGATCATCGCGTATTTCACCACCTCGTAGAGTCCCGAGCGGTATTGGCGGGGATCGAGAGTCGAGAGCAGATCGGGATCGGCAACGACGAGCTCCGGCGGATAGAATGCGCCCACCAGGTTTTTCCCTTCCTTCAGGTTCACGCCGGTTTTCCCGCCGATCGAGCTATCCACCTGGGCCACCAGAGTTGTTGGCACGTGAACCAGCCGCACGCCGCGCATGTAGGCCGACGCGGCGAATCCGGCCACGTCGCCCACCACCCCGCCGCCGGCCGCGACGATCACCGCGCCGCGATCGGCACCGTTCCTCACGAGTTCCCGTGCGATTCGCTCGACCGTTCGCAGCTCTTTCGCCGTCTCCCGATCGTCAAAGAGAATTCGCCGGGTTTGCGCCGGCGCGAGCGCGCGCGAAAGCGTTCGGCCGCACGCGCGCCACACGCGAGGAGAAGTCAACAGGAACACGCCGGTGCGATCCTCCGGCAATTGGCGCGCCAGCCATCCCGCGCGTCCCACCAGCCCGCGTCCGCAGAGCACCGGATATTCGCCTTCCGACGAACGAATGACGATGCGATTCATTGAAGCGAAAACTCTACCATACTCATTGCCCCGGCTTCCCTATCGCACCTTCGTGATACCATAGACGCACGCCTTCGGAAGAACCTTCCCCATGCGGGAATCAGAGCGAATTCGCGCGGACTACGCCGTTATTGGAGCCGGCGTAGCTGGCCTGCGCGCCGCGATCGAACTCGCCTCCGGTGGCAGGGTGCTGCTTCTCGCGAAGGGCTCTCTTGCGGAAACGGCGACCGCATCGGCGCACCGCGGCATCTCCGCCGCGCTCGGCGACGAGGACGAAATCCGCCTCCACGAACAGGAGACCCTCCGCGCCGGCGCCGGCCTCGCGAATCCCGCCGCCGTTCGCGTGCTCGTCGAAGAGGGATCGGGCCGCCTCGCTGAACTCGCGGCGTGGGGGGCGCAAATCGCTCGCGGCGCCAATCATGTTGCTCCGGCGCGCGACGCTCCGCACGGCCGTTCCCGCGCGCCCGCTTCGCAAGCCGATTCCACCGGAGGGGAAATCGCCCGCACGCTGCTCGGCCGGGTTCGCACGCTCGACCGCGTCGAGCTGCGGCCCAATTCCTTCACGATCGAACTCGAAACCAGCTCGTCCGGCGCGAACCCCCGCGTCACCGGGCTCAGGTTTCTCGACGAAGGCTCCGGCCGCGTGGTTGAGGTTGAGGCGCGCGCGTTGTTGCTGGCCACCGGCGGACTCGGCCAGCTGTATCAGGAAACCACAAATCCCGCCTCCGCCACCGGCGACGGCATGGCCATCGGTTTTCGGGCGGGCGCCGCGCTTGCCGACATGGAATTCATCGAATTCCATCCCACCGCGCTTGCAGCGAAAAACGCGCCGCCGATTCCGCTTTCCGACGCGCTCTGCGGCGAAGGCGCGGTGTTGCGGAACGCACTGCTCGAGCGGTTTCTGCCGCATTATCACGAATGCGCGGAACTGACGCCGCGCGACGCGCTCGCCCGCGCTATCACGTCAGAAATGAAGCGGACCGAAAGTTCTTATGTCTATTTGGACCTCACCGGCCTCGACGCGGAGCACCTGAAGCGCCGCTTCCCACGCATCTTTTCGAAGTGCATGGATTACGGCATCGACATCACCACCGATATGGTTCCCGTGCGTCCCGCGGCGCACTTTTCGATTGGCGGATTGAAAACCGATATCGAGGGAAGAACCACGCTGGCCGGCTTGTACGCTGCCGGCGAAACGGCGGCGACCGGCGTGCACGGAGCCAGCCGCCTGCCGGGCAATTCCCTGCTGGAAGGGCTCGTCTTTGGCGCGCGCGCCGCCAAAGCCATGCTGGCCGACGCCGCGCCGACGAAGCGGTGTTCTCCCGGCCGCACAGCGAAATCCGCCGTGCCTGCCAAGAGGGACTCCCCCAAACCGGGGCGCATGGCGAATGACCCTTCGCCCTCACTGGCGGCTCGCACGATGGGTAGTTCCCTGGAACCGGCGCTGGTTGAGATTCGGAGGATTCTTTCCGGGAACGCGGGAATTTTGCGCGAAGGACGCGATCTGACGCGTGCCGTAAAGGAACTCGACGCGATGGCCCTTGAGCGGCCGCAATCGGACGCGCGGCGCCAGTGGGAAATTTACAACCTGTGGACGCTCGCCCGCGTGGTGGCGCGCAGCGCGCTCGCTCGCCGCGAAAGCCGCGGCAACCACTACCGCGCCGACTTCCCCTATCCCGACGACGGGCTATTCGCCCGCCATTCGCTGGCGGCGGACAACGGGCCGGTCCGCTTCATCGAATGATCGCCAGGGGCTTGCCGGCCGCGCTTGGCGTTCCCGCTTCCGATGAGCCTAGGATTTCCGCTTTTTTGGTGGGGCGAATTTCTTGTCGAGCGCCTGGATCGTCGCGAGAAACACGTGGCCGACGACGGCGAGCGAGTGCGGACTGCATTTATCGAGCGTGTCTTCGGCCGTGTGCCAATAAGGATAATCGAAATCGATCACGTCGGCGGCGGCGACGCCCTTGCGGATGAACGGCATGTGGTCGTCGTCAACCGACATCGACGTGGAAAGAAAATACTGGCTATAGCCAAGGCGTTTCGCAGTGGACCAAATCAGATCCTCGAGCCAGGGAGTGGAATTCGAGTCGCGCGTGATGTCCAGGTTCGCATCGCCGATCATATCGGCGAGGAGCACCGCCTTCACGTTCTTCAGCTCGCCGGAATTTTCCATTCGCGCGGCCAGCTCGCGGCTCCCGAATTCAGCGTTGTTGTCGCTCCAGATGGTCTGCGCCTGCTGCTGATTGGCGAAATTCGTCTGATCTTCCTCGCCGTCCACAAAGGCGATCCAAACCGTCAGCGGGCTCGGTTTCCCGCACATATCGTGGGCCACTTCGAGCAGGAGCGCGGTGGACGAGCCCCCGTCGTCGGCGCCGACGAAACCCGCCAGGCGCAGCGTATCGTAGTGCGACAGCAGCAGCACGATATCGGGACTCTGGCCGGGAATTTTCGCGACGATATTGTCCATCGCCAGATTGCCCAAATCCGTTTGCGCATGGAAATGGTCCTGGCTCACCGCGCAGCCAAACGATTGCAATTGCTTGACCAGATAGGCTTGCTCGCGCCGGATGTTTGGCGTATCGGGCGGACGCGGACCGAAATCCACGATCGTCTTGAGATAGCCCCACGCGCGCGTGCCGTTGAATCCTCCCGTCTGCGAGGCGGGCGGCGCGGCCTGGGGCGCGGGGGTTTGGCGGGCGTCAGCCACGCTCGAGGCCGCTCCCGAGCAGCCGGCGAGCGCGGCCGCGCCGAGGATCAGCGCACAGAGCGCCAACCGTCCCTTTCGTGGCCCGGAACTGCCCGGGCATCGAGCGTTGCGCCAAATCGCCATTTCAGTGGACCTCCGTCGAAGCCATCGCCGCACGCCGCTTGCTGCGCACCACCAGGTAGCTTACGCCGATTCCCGCCAGATACAGCAAAATCATCGGCGCCATGAAGATCAACATCGTCGTCGCGCCAGGCGTGGGCGTCACGATCGCCGCCACGATCGTAATCAGCAGAATCGCGTAGCGCATGTTCTTCCAGAGGAATCGCGGCGTCGCCACGCCGATCAGCGACAGGAAGAAAATCAGCACCGGCAATTCGAAAACCACTCCCAGGCCGACCAGCAGAAACAGCGTCAAATCGAAATATTCGTTGATGCTGATCAAAGGACGGAAGGGGCCCTGAAAACCGATCAAAAATTCCAGCACCGGCGGGAGCAGGACGAAATAGCCGAAGGCGATTCCCGCCAGAAACAGCCCCACCGACGATACGACGAACGTTACCACCGCGCGCCGCTCGTGCTTGTAAAGCCCCGGCGCGACGAACAGCCAGATCTGATAGAAAACGAAAGGCGACGCGATCACCAGCCCCAAATAAAAACCCAGGTGAATGATCAGCCCGACCACGCCTGTCGGGCTGGTGTAAATCAGCTTGTCGGCGACGTGCTCGGCCCGCAAGGCGTGGACCATCGGCAGCGAGATCAAGTCCAGCATTTTTTCGGCGACGGTGAAGCCGACCATCGCGCCCACGCCGATGGCAATCAGCGAATACACCAATCGCTTACGCAGTTCGCTCAGGTGCTCAAAAAACGACATCCGGCCGCCCGGTTCTTCCTTGGGGGTGGTTCCGGGCCGCGATTCAGGCTGCGGAGGGGTGGTCATCGGCGGGGTTTCCGGATTTGTCGCCGGCGCCATCCGGTTCTTCGATGGAAGCGGGCGTGGGCTCAGGCTGCATGGGCTTTCTGGGACCGTGTGCGGAGGCTACGGGCGCTTCGCCGGCGTGCGACTCTGTGGCGAGCGATTCGGCGGAAGATGCCTCGCCGGATGCAGCGTGGCCGGCAGAAAGCGCCTCGCGGGCCTGCTCGGGCTCTGCCTGGGTATCCGCCGCCGATTCGGAGTGCGTTTCCGGCTCCGCGGAGGCAGGGGTGGTCGCCGGGAGTGCTTCGGCTTCGCGTTTCTCGCTCAATTCGCGTTCGAGCTGATTCATCTCCTGCTGGAACGTATCCTTCAAGTTGCCGGTGACGCGATTGATCTCGAGCATCGCCTTGGAAAGCGTCCGCGCCACTTCGGGCAGTTTTTCAGGCCCCAAAAAGATCAGCGCCACTAGGAAAATGATGATCAGGTGGGGAATGCTTAGCATCGAGTCGCCCGCCGCGCACCCTAATTCGAATGATAAAAAAGCGCCGAATGGGTGTCAAACCTGCCTATGCTATACTGGCAAAAGACAAGGAGATAGATCGGACCTATGGCTCGGGGCATAAAGGGCATTCTGGTACTTGTCGGCATTATCGGCGTTGCGGCAATCCTCGGCGGTTTCTACGGGCCCTCCGTACGCGCCACGGCGACGGCCGGCGACGGCATGGAGCAGTCCGTCCAGACCTTCACGCAGGTGCTGGCGATCGTCAATCACGATTACGCCAAGCCTGTGAACGTGAACAGCGCCATCTACAACGGCGCTATCCCCGGCATGCTCGAAGTCCTCGATCCCCACTCCACCTTCTTCACGCGCAAAGCGTTCGACCTGATGCGGCAGGATCAGAACGGCCGGTATTTTGGCGTCGGTATGCAAATCGCCCCGGAAAGCGGCCGCACCGTGGTCATTTCGCCCTTCCCCGGCTCGCCGGCGTTCAAGGCGGGAATCCGTCCGGGCGACGTCATCGTGAAAGTTGACGACAAGCCTTGCAAGGGATTGACCACAAGTCAGGTGGCGAATCTCCTGATGGGCCCGCGCAACACGATCGTGCATATCACCGTGGCGCGGGAGGGCTGGGATAAGCCGCTCGAATTCACCGTCACGCGCGCCGAAATCCACCACCCCGCGGTGGATTATTACACGATGATTCGGCCCGGCATCGGCTACATTCACATCTCCACGTTTGAAAACGAGGAAACCGCCGATGAGCTTCGCCAGGCAATGAAAGCTCTCGACGCGCCGAAACTCAAGGGCCTAATTCTGGACCTGCGCGGCAATCCCGGCGGCTTGCTGAATCAAGCCGTCCAAGTGGGCGACATGCTTCTGAGCAAGGGCCAGCTGATCGTCAGCCACCACGGCCGATCCTCGCCCGAGCGCCGCTACTACGCCCTGCACGGAAATGGCGGCGACCACGTGCCGATCGTCGTCCTCGTCAACGGTGGAACGGCTTCCGCTTCGGAAATCGTCAGCGGCGCGCTGCAAGATCACGATCGCGCCCTCATCGCGGGCACAACCACCTTCGGCAAAGGTTTGGTGCAAACGGTCACGCCGCTCAGCTACGGCACCGGCCTGGCGCTCACCACCGCGCGCTACTACACGCCCAGCGGCCGGCTGATTCAGCGCCCCTACGCTCACATTTCCTATTGGCAGTACCGCTTCGATCCCCAGCCCGCGCCAAAGCGCAAGGCGTATCTCACCGACGGTGGCCGCACCGTCTACGGCGGCGGCGGAATCACCCCGGACGTCGTGGTACCCAAACCGAAGCGCGACGCGTTTCAGGACACGCTCATCCAGGATGGCGTGTTCTTCCCCCGCTTCCCCGACGTTCCTCTGGAAATCGGCGTTGGCGATTTCACCCGCTATTACCTGGGCAAGCGGCCCACGATCGCGCGCGATTTCACCGTGGATCGGAGCGTTCTGAACGATTTCGAGCATTTCCTCACGCGGCAGCACATCGCCTACACGCCGCAGGATATTCAGCAGAATCTCGACTGGATCAAGTGGAAGATCAAGCGAGAAATCTTCACGTCGGTTTTCGGCCAGGACGCCGGCTACCAGGTGGATCTCGACCACGACGCGCAGCTGGGAAAGGCGATCGCGCTGATTCCCCAGGCCCAGGCGCTCTACGCGCACGTGCGGCAAATCCTCGCCGAGCGCGCCGCCAATCAGGCAGTGGTGAACCGCTAGACGCCACCGCCCGCTCCGCTTACAATCTTTTTTCGTGGGCCGCTAGCTCAGCTGGGAGAGCGCATCGTTCGCAACGATGAGGCCGTGGGTTCGAATCCCATGCGGTCCACCATTCCTTTCGTGTCCAGCCAGGAGACATGGGTAACAGAATGTACTGGCTGCACGGCACTCCTTCCCTGTCTTGATTCGAAGTTCTCCAACCCACGTTTGAAGACTCTGTCACACTACGCACCAAGATTTGCGATGCAAGTTTTCGTGCGACCACTTCAGCCTTTCTAACTTCCTGAGAAGGTTCGCCTTACCGAACTGCCGAGGCCGGTCCCCACGGCCCCGCGCGTGCATTGTGTTTCGTAAAGAACCCGCTGCCTTTGGCGCCTTCCGGATGCTGTGAGCGTTGAACCGAGGAACCGGGTGAGGATGTCGCGCCCCCCACTGGCCCGACATCAGCCATCGGCAGGCTTCCGAAGGACCCTCATTTCCACGATCCATGGCGAATTGGAATGTGAACACTCAGCCAGGAGAAGAAACATGAACAAGAGACTACCGCGTCTAGGGCCATCCATCGTTGGGCTTCTGCTTGCTGGCGCAGCGGCGATTCTTTTCGCTGCACTTCGCCCGGGACCGACTCGCGCCGCCGCACTTGCGGGCCCCGGAGCAAGTTGTGGAGCAATCGGCACGTACGGTTACACTGGCACCGGGTACACCTATGCAGGCAATGCCCTCGGCTTTCCTGTGGGAAACGCATCCACCAACGGCACGCTTACCGTTGCCAGAGACGGAAAAGTGACCATAAATGAGTGGGAGGTGATTGGCGGCACTTTGATCACCACAACCGGCCCCGCAACATACGAAGGCCAGACGACGATCAATTTCGACTGTACGTTCACCGCAACGCTAAGCGGAAGCGAGCAGCCGGCGCTGGCTGGTGTGATTGTGGACAATGGCAACCAAGTGCGGGCGATGAGCCTGATCCCCGGCGTCCAAGTGAACTACATATCCACCGAAAAAGTGCACACAACAGCGGGAAACAACGGCCAGTGATGAGTACGATCTCCGGCGGATTTCCGGACCACCTACGTATTCGCTGAAAAGGTGGACCCGTAACGGAGGCCGATCAAAAACGATCGCCCGGACCATCACCTCGGCCGAAGAATCGGGATTGCGTTCAGTGTTTCGCGGTTGAGGCGACGTAGCGGTGCCTTGTCGCGGCAGCTACGCAAGGGCTCGGCGAAGCCGCTTGTTGGCCTTCTTGAGGTCACGCGCCAGGCGGTCGGCTGTTCTCGTCAAATCGAGAAGCTCGTGCCGCAGCTCTCCCTGCGCCCATCGAGCGTCTCGCGCGATGTTGCGCGCGCGCCGCTTGGCCTTCCCTACCGCGCTGCCAATCCTGATGGCGGCAGCCGTCAGTTTCTCATTCCCATGGCGGGCCATTTTCACCTCCTGGAGAGTCTCGCGATCCATTTATCGCGATCCCCGCGCGCACCGTCCCCATCGCCTGCTGGAAGGCGCGTTCCGACCTCTGCATTCCGTCTTGCACGTCGCTTTCCGTAGCCTGCGGGAACCTTCAAACCCACCAAGTCCTGCCCATTGCCTCATTTCCCGCGCCTCACAGGCCGCTTTTGCGCGGGCGCGCCTTGCCACAAGAACAGGGGCTGGCCGCAATGCCCCACCGGCCGAGTGAAATAGCGCAGCGGCTATTCCCCCAAGCGAACTTAGCCCGGTATTCCCAGCTATCTCCTACTGTTCCACGCGAATGAGCGCGCCAGCCGCACCGTCGCTTTGGCATTTCGATTGCCGCTGTCACAGCAAAGACGAGTGACGCGTATCCGTACGCGTCGCGGGGAAGAGGATTCCATGAAAGCCAAAGCGAAGATTTTTTCGCACCGAGCCGCGCTGTCCGCACTTCTGTTCGCGCTTCTCGGCGGCGTTCTCGTCTCGGCCTGTTCGAAAACGCCCGACGACAGCGCTATCAAAAGCGCGATCGAATCCAGCTACTATGCTGATCCAAACCTGAAGTCCACGAACCTGCAAGTGGTGGTGACCAAGGGTCAGGTGATGCTCGCAGGAGAAGTTTCCTCGGAGCAGATGAAGCAGCACGCGGAAATGCTCGCCAAAGCGGCCAAAGGCGTTACGAGCGTCGAGGATCGCATCGCCGTCGCCGGTCCTCTGCCGCAGCCCCAGCAGGCCGCCGCCGCGCAACCCGCCGAAACCCCGGCGCCGGCAAAGCCCGCGCGCAAAGCCCGTCTCCCGCGGCGAGTCGCGCCAGCTCCCACGCAAGCGCAAACCGCCGAATCCCAGCCCGCCCAGCAGCCGGCTGAGCAGACCGCGACCGCCGAGCCGCCAACCGAGCCCGCGCCTACAACCGAGCCCCCACCCGCACCGCAACCCACCCAGGTCACGATTCCCGCCGGGTCGCATCTGGCGGTACGCATTATTGATTCGATTGATTCCTCGAAGAATCAGGCCGGCCAGGCGTTTCGCGCCTCGCTCGATAAGCCGATCATCGTCGAAGGCGAAACGGTCGTTCCCGCCGGCGCCGATGTCACCGTGCGGCTGGCCGTCGCGAAAACCGCCGGCCGGATGACCGGCACGAGCGAACTCGAACTGCAATTGGTGAAGATGGTTTTCGCCGGACAGGACTACCGGCTGGTGAGCAACTCCTACACGGCAAAGGGAAAATCTCGCGGCAAGGACACCGCAACGAAAGTGGGCGCGGGCGCCGCGATTGGCGCGGTGATCGGAGCGATCGCCGGCGGTGGAAAAGGTGCGGCCATTGGAGCGGCGGCTGGCGCCGGCGCCGGTTCGGCGGCACAACTGGCTACGCGCGGCCAACAGGTCAAGGTGCCTTCGGAGACGTTGCTCGATTTCGTGCTGCAGCAGCCAGTCACCGTGGTGATTCCGCCCGCGCAGCAATAGGTTCGGACCGGTATCGGCGCCATGCAGGCGCGACCGTCAGCCTCGCCTGTTTCCCGGCGTCCGGCCGGACTATTGCGGGTTCGGACCCTCGACCACCTGGCTGAACCGCTCCGTCTGAATCCATTTGGCGAACGCTGCCCGCACTTGCGCCGCCGTCAGCACCAGGTACCGGTGCGCCGCGCGGACCGGCTCATCGAGGGGCAAACCGATTTCCGCACGCGCCAGGAATCCTCCCGCGATGCGCCCGGTGCTCGATTCGCTGAGCGGAATTTCGCGCAGCAGCATCGCTTTCGCTCGCCGTAATTCCACCGGCGTCACCGGAGCTGTTTGCATCTGCCGCAAATCGCGCATCACGATCCTGCGCGCTTTCGATACATTCGGCGGATCGCAGGCGTAATCCACCGAATAGATGGCGCGCGTGCGCCGGGCATCGAGCGAAACACCCACGTAGTAGACCAATCCCCGTTTTTCGCGCAGGTCCTGATAGAGCCGCGTGGCGTAGAATCCGCCGCCAAGCACGTGGTCGCCGAGTTCGAGCGCGTAATAATCAGGATTGAAGCGGTTCATCGGCAGCGTTTCCGCCAGCGTCACCTGATCCTGCACGCGGCTCTTGTCCGGCACGGTCGTGCTCGAAGCCTTGTTTGGAGGCACGGCGGGCAGCACCGTCTGCGGTTTTGGCCCCGTTGAGGTCCACGTTCCGAAGTATTTTTCAATCGTCGCGCGCGCCGTTTCCGGCGTCACGTCGCCGATCACCACGATCGTCGTCAGGTCCGGCCGGAAGACGCGCTGATAGTAATCGCGCACGTCGCCCAGCGTGAGCGACATCGCCGATTGCGGCGTCGGCTCGCGCAGCGTTGGGTCGCCCTTCGGGAAAAGCGCCGCGTCCACCGCACGCCCCGTCAGGTAATCGGGGCTTTCCAGTTGTCCGGCAATCGCCATCGCCGTCTGCCGCTGCACCAGCTTGAACGCCTGCGCCGGCAGGGCCGGGTGCAGCACGTTGTCGGCGAGGAGCTGTACGCCCCGATCGAAGTGGCTCGTCAGCACCGAAAGCGAAAACGAAGTTCCAGCCGATTCGTCCGCAGCGATGTCGTCGAGCGCCTTCTGGTACTCCACGCGATCGAGCGTGGTCGTCCCAAACGAAAAGAGCTGACCGAGTACGCTGTTCACGCCTTCCTGGTGCGCCGGCGTTTCGAGTTCCGGCGTGTTGCGCACATCGCCGTAAACGCTCACCGTATTGCTCACCGTTTCCGGCTGCACGATCAGCTTCAGACCGTTCGGCAGAATCGAAACCACCGGATGCAGCGTGGAGGGAGGAACCGTCAGCCGTGCGAGCCCCTTTTCCGCCCACACCGGCAGCGGAGTTGCCGTCGGGTGGCTTGGAGCAAAGGATTCCGCGCCGCCGAATCCGTGGCTCGAAATCGGCTTCCCGGAAGGCTGCGGCGTCAGCACCGCAGTGATGGCGTGGCCGAACGTCAAATATTCCCGCGCCACGCGGTTCACGTCCTCCGGGGTCACTTTCTCGATCGCGTCGACATCCTCTTGCGGCGAGGAGATCCCCTCGATCGCCAGCGCGTCCGACCAGGCCATCGCCAGCCCGCCGATCGAATTCCGCCGGAATTCCGCTTCGGCCGCTTCGCGCCGCTTCGCTGCCGCAACCAGATCGGCCGGCAAACCGTTTTTGACGTCGTCGCGCAAAATCCCGTCGATTTCCTGAACCAGTTGGGCGCTATCGGCTCCCTTGGGAAACGCCGCGATCGCATAGCCCAGTCCGGCACCCGGCAAAGGCTCGATCGCGAAACCGGAAAACAGCGCCTTGCCTTCGGGAACCAGCGCGTACAAACTTCCGCGCTGGCTGCTCAAAACATCGGAAAGCACTTCCGCCGCTGCGTAATCCGGGCTGCCGTAGCCGGGCATCCGGAACGAGACAACCGCCAGCCCGTACGGCAGATCGGTGGTCGAAGCGATCGAGCGCGATTCGACCGGCTCGAGATGAATCGCCGGCCGTTCCGGCAACTTTTTCGATGGGATGCTTCCAAACAACTGCTCCACCTGCGCGAGCACCGCTTTCGGCTCGACGTCCCCGGCCACGACCAGAATCGCGTTGTTCGGCGCGTACCACTCGCTGTGGAACTTCTGCAGCATTGCGGCAGTGGTTGCGTTGAACGAGGGCCGAGTTCCCAGCGCGTCGTGCGCGTAGGGAGTGCCCTTGAACATCGTTTCGAGCAATTGCGTGTAAAAAACGTATTCCGGATTCGAAAGATCCTGCGCCACTTCCTGCTCGATCGCCCCGCGCTCCTGGTTCCATTCCTTCTGGCTGTCGTTCACTCCGCGCATCCGTAGCGCTTCCATGTGCAAGGCCACGTCCACGTCTTCCGAAGGCACGGTGAAGAAATATTGGGTGATGGTCTGCTGCGTATCCGCGTTGAATTCGCCGCCCATCGCCGCGGAAATATCGGCCAGTTGGTTCGCGGTCAATCCCGGGCTCCCGCGAAACATCATGTGTTCCTGCGCGTGCGCCATGCCGGGGAATCCCGCGGGCGCTTCATTCGATCCCACCTGGTAATTCACCACGGTCGTGACCACGGGCGCCAAGGTGTCGCGCACCACCACCACGCGCAGCCCGTTTCCGAGCGTCGCGCGCAAGACGCTGCCGCCTTCTTCCATCTTCACGTCAACGCCGCCGTTTCGCGCCGGCGCCGCCTGGCCATTCATGCACCCCAGAGCCACGACCGCTAGCAAAATCACCGCCGTTTTCAGTCCGTTCCACATCGTTCCCCGCTGCCCCGAAGTCTCGCGCATCGCCACCGTTCCCTCTTTCCTGAAGATCTCATGCACAGCTACCCTTGATGCTCGCCGAACCCCGGCTAACGGTCAAGCGCGCGCATCCGCAGCGCAGGCCTCGCTCCGAGCGCGGCGCATTTGGCCGTTCGCATCCAGCCTTGGGATTTTCGAGTTTCGCTTTTCGCGTTTTGCTTCTCTATTTTCCGCAGGGCACGCCAAGAGGACCCCGCGGCCCAGCGGTTTCCCTTACATGCACGGCTCGAAGCTATTCGTTCCACGCCGCAAGCCAGTGGCTCACAAGCGCAGTCCGTTTCTCCGATGCGTTAGCGGCGCGTCCGAGCCGCACTTGACCGTCTGCACGGAAACAAGATGCAGGGCAAAACGCCTCGCGCACTCCCCATGGCGTGCTGCCGACCTGTCTCACCTCGTCACGGCAATCGCAATAACATTTGGATTTCAGGACGCCCTCGCCGGAATCACGGTACAATCGCCGCCTTATGAATTCCGCGCTCGAAGGCGTTCGCGTGATTGACATGACCGAGGCAATGGCGGGTCCGTGGTGCGCCATGCTGCTGGGCGATTTCGGCGCTGACGTCATCAAAGTCGAACGGCCCGGCACGGGCGACCAGGCCCGAGGCTGGGGCCCTCCCTTTGCCGGCTCGGAATCGGCCTATTTCCTTTCGAACAATCGCAACAAGCGCTCGGTTGCGCTCGATATCAATCATCCGAGCGGGCTCGAATTGCTTCACCGGCTCATCGCGACCGCCGACGTTTTCCTCACCAACCTTCCGCGCCGCGATTCGCTCGAGCGCCGCGGCCTGGATTTCGAGTCGCTTTCCGCCCGCCATCCACGCCTCATCTACGCTTCCGTCACCGGCTACGGCTGGAGCGGTCCGCGCGCCGAACGTCCCGGCTATGATCTGATCGCCCAAGCCGAAGCGGGCACGATGAGCATCACCGGCGAACCCTCGGGCGAGCCGATGCGCTACCCAATTGCCATCGCCGACGTCACCACCGGATACAACGCGGGGTTGGGCGTTCTGGCCGCGCTCGTCGCGCGTGGGCGCACTGGCCGCGGCCAATTCATCGAAGTTTCGCTTTTCGATTCGCAGATGGCATGGCTCGCCAACGTTGGGAGCGGCTATCTGAACGCCGGCAGCCATCCGCGCCGCTGGGGCAACTTGCATCCGAACATCGTTCCTTATCAGGTGTTTCGCGCGGGCGACGCGCGCTATTTCGTCGTTACCGTCGGCACCGAAGCCCTCTGGGCTCGCTTCTGCCGCGCGATCGAAATCGAGGACACGCTTGGCAGCGATCCGCGCTTCGCAACGAACGCCGATCGCGTGGCGAATCGCGACGCGCTCGTTCCCGAACTCGAAAAGCTTTTTTCCTCGCGTCCGGCCGCGGCGTGGCTCGAACGGCTGCGGCAGGCCGAGGTTCCCACAGGTCTCGTGCAAACCGTGGAAGAAGCTTTGGCGGATCCGCAAGCGCGGGCGCGCGGACTGGTGGTCGAGATCGAGCATTCGCGCATCGGGCGCGCACGCAGCATCGCCAATCCCGTGCGACTCGGCGCGACGCCCGTTTCTTATCGGCTCGCGCCGCCGGCGCTCGGAGAGCATACCCGCGAGGTTTTGGCCTCGCTCGGCCTTTCCAGCGAAGAAATCGAATCGGCCATCTCGACTGGCGCCGCGTCCGGCTGATTTGCCACTTCCCTCGTCAAACCGTCTTGCAATCCCCACTATCCGTCGTATGATTCGGCTCGCCAGCCAATGCCACAGGGAGAGGTGCCCATGAAAGAAGTGGTTTCCAGTCGAAGCGTGGCCCGCATCGCCCGCGGGGCGCGAGCGTTGCTCGTTTTGCTCGCCGCGGGGGCGCTTGCCGTGCCCGCTTTCGCGCAGCATCCCACGCTCAAGCAGCTCATGAGTTTCGCATTTCCCGACGAAATCACCGCCGCGGCTCATGGCGAGCGCATCGCTTGGGTCTTCAATATCGAAGGCGTGCGCAACGTCTGGGTCGCCGACGGCCCGAATTTCACCGACGCGCGGCCGGTCACGCGTTACGCCGAAGACGACGGCCGGCCGATCGCCAGCCTGCGCCTTACGCCGGACGGCCGCACCGTCGTTTACGCGCGCGGATCTGAAACCAATTCCGTCGGCGAAGTCGCGGATCCCAACAGCCTCGTCATTCGGCCACAACAAGACGTTTGGGCCGTAGACGTCGATAGCGGCGGCGAACCGCGCCTGCTCGGCACGATGGACTGCGGTTACGAAGGCTGCGAGGATATCGAAATTTCGCCCAACGGCCAGATGGCCGCCTGGGCCGCGCGCGGCGAGATTTGGGTCGCGCCGATTTCCGGCGGCGAACCAGCGCAGCCGATAGGCTACGTTCGCGGCAACAATTCCCAGCCGCGATGGTCGCCCGACAGCCAATCGATCGCCTTCCAGTCCGATCGCGGCGATCACGGCTTCATCGCCATTTACACGTTTGGCGATCGCACCATCCGCTACATGGAGCCCAGCTTCGATCGCGACATCATGCCCCGCTGGTCGTCCGGTGGCCGCGAAATCGCCTTCATTCGGCTCAACGGCGATGAAAACAAAGTTCCGATCATTCCGCTGCGTCCCGAGCCGTGGTCCATCTGGGTGGGCAATCCCGAAACCGGTAAGGCCCAGCGCATCTGGCAAAGCGGCGACGCGATGAACGATTCTTTTCCGCACCAGCGCGAAACCGAATCGTTCCAGTGGGTCGCCGATAACCGGATTCTCTTCGACAGCACTGCGGACGGCTGGAACCATCTCTACACGATTCCCGCCTCCGGCGGCGAGCCGCTCCGCCTCACCACCGGCGATTACGAATTCAAGGACGTCAGCGTCGCGCCGAATCGCGAAACGGTGCTCTATTCCTCGAATGAAAACGACGTGGACCGCCGGCACATCTGGCGCGTCAGCGTCACTGGCGGGACGCCCGTGGCGCTGACGCAGGGCGCGACGATCGAATGGTTCCCCGTCGAAACCGGCGACGGCAAATACGCTCTTTGCCTCGGTTCTTCGGCCACCAGTCCCGCGATGCCTTACCTCATCACGCCCGAGGGCCGTCGTATCATTGCTGGCCAGCTCATCGCCCACTATCCCTCGGCCGATCTCGTCACGCCGAAGCAGGTGATCTTCAAGAGTCTCGACGGCCTGACCCTCCACGGCCAACTGTTCGTTCCGCGCGGCAACGTGGAGCACGCGCCCGCACTCGTCTACATGCACGGCGGGCCGATGCGGCAGATGATGCTCGGCTTTAATCCGATGGATTATTACCACTACGCCTACGCCGAGAATCAGTATCTCGTCAGCCTCGGCTTCGTCGTTTTTTCCGTCAACTACCGCACCGGCATCATGTACGGCCGCGCGTTCCGCCATCCGGCGAATGCGGGCTGGCGTGGCGCTTCGGAATATCAGGACATCGTTGCTGCCGCAAAATACCTGCAGGCGCTGCCCTACGTGGATCCCAGTCGCATCGGCCTGTGGGGCGGTAGCTACGGTGGCTATCTGACCGCCATGGGCCTCGCCCGCAATTCCGATATTTTCAAGGCGGGCGTGGATATGCACGGCGTCCACGATTGGTCCATGTTCCTCACCCACTGGTTCGGCCTGCTCGGCCGCCACGAAGGCAGCCCGCCCGATATCGCTCAGGCGATGAAACTGGCCTGGAATTCGTCGCCCGATTCCTCAATCGCCACGTGGAAATCGCCCGTGCTGCTCATCCAGGGCGATGACGACCGCAACGTTCCTTTCAATCAGTCCGTGGATCTGGTCGAGCGGCTGCGCCAATACCACGTGCCGTTCGAAACCCTCGTTTTCCCGGATGAAATTCACGCGTTTCTGATGTGGAAGACGTGGATGCGCGCTTATCAGGCCACGGCCGATTTCTTCGTCAAAGTGTTGATCAAAGGAGAGAAGGTCTCGACAAACAACTGATCTCGGCAGACAAAACGAGCGGCGCTGCGCGGTCCAACAAGCCACCCCCGCGCGGCGCCGCTCCACTTGCCGAGTTATTTCCCGCTGAGCAGCAGCACGATATCCAGCACGAACAGAATCACGATCGCGAATTCGAGCACGAACGACCGCGCTTCGGTGAACTGATCCATCATAAAATCGTAAAGCTCGCCCGCCGTCCGCAATTTTTCGTCCACCATGGTCCGGTATTCGGTGACGCCCATGCGTCGCGCAGCCAGCTCGTAGACGCGAGCGTAGTAGACGTCGCTCACGAATTTGATGGCATTGTCGATCCGTTCTGTCAGTTCCATCACGTCAAGCCGGAACGTGTTGAAGCGCTTTGCCTCACGCGGCAGCGTCCAGCGCGAGAGCAGCACGTTCCGCTTCCGCTCGAGGGCCGCGTAGAGGTCGGAAAGCACCTGCGTCATCAGCGCGTCGTAATAGCGGAATTCCAAGAGCTGCATCCGCGCGTATTCGAGCACCTGAATCGTCGCCGCCGCGTCCTCCGACCGGTCGAACACCACCGCGCCCGACGATCCGACCACAACCATATCCGACGGATAATAGGAAAGGCTGCCTTGCAGCACCTCCTCCGACGCCCTCGACGCCAACGGCGTCGTCTCCCCGCGCACCAGTTCCACGATTTCCGCGCCGTGCTCGGCCAGCAATTCCGTGGCAGTCGCTTGCTGTCCCGGCGCGGTTTCCACCTCGTGCAGTTCCACGACGAAATAGTCTTCCTTCAGCCATTGCGTGGTTGGCCGCACGATCGCCGGCGCCACCTGCTCCAGATGTTTTCGCACCATTTCCCGCGTTTTGCTTTCGAGTTCCGCCGCGTCCATCCAGCGCAGCGTCTCCGAAGGCAACGCGCTCCATTCGCAGTCGAATGGCGCCTCCAGCTCGACCACCACCGCCGCAAAACCGTAGTATTTGATCGAGCTGCTCACCTGCTCTCCGCTCCCGAGCCCGATCGGGTCGCCCCGCTCGACAATCGGCGGCCGCTCGAATCGCATGTATTGCGGCGTGCCGCGCGGAAACACCGGACTCACTGCTTCCGCCCGTGGGCCCAGGCGTTCCCGCACGTCTTCCAGGTTGATGGATTCCGCCACGTCGTAGAGCAGGATGATTCGAAAGCAGCCTCTGGCGCGCATAGACCCTTCTATCACCATTTTGCCGGAAAACGTCCCCGCTGCCAGCCCCTCTCCCCAACTTGCCAACAGTCGCTTGGCCTTCCGCGACCGCCGCGAGTAAAGTACCCCCATGCCGAGCAGCCTCAATCCCATGGCCGAAGCCGCGGCCGGCACCGAGTCACCCTCCACCGGCAGCGTCGCACCACCCACGGTCCGGGATTCGAAATTTGCTTACGCCGCAACGATTTTCGTCGCTGCGTTTCTCCTCTTCGCCGTCGAGCCGCTCATCGCCAAGCTGATTCTCCCGTGGTTCGGTGGCGTGGCGGAAGTCTGGGCGGTGTGCCTGGTCTTCTTCGAAACCGCTCTGCTTGCCGGCTACGCCTACGCGCATTGGCTCGCGGGGCATTTTTCGCGCCGCGTCCAGGGCCGCATCCACGCTGTGCTTCTTGCCGCCAGCGTCTTTGGCTTGCCGATTCTGCCCAAAAGCTCGTGGCAACCGGGCCCCAGCGTTGATCCATCGCTCTACATTCTGTGGCTGCTCGCCGCGACGATCGGCTTTCCTTTTTTTCTTCTTTCTTCCACGAGCCCGCTTTTGCAAGCATGGTACGCGCGCTCGCGTCCCTCGCGTTCCCCCTATCGCCTCTACGCGCTGTCGAACCTCGGCTCGTTCCTCGCGCTCGTTGCCTATCCCGCGCTCATCGAGCCCTGGATTTCGAGTTCCCACCAGGCCTTCGCCTGGTCTGTGGCATACGTCGCTCTCGCCGCGCTTTGCGCCGGGATCGCCCTCCTTGCAGCAAAGGACGCCCCCGCCGCAACGGCGTTGCCATTGCCTGTTCCTGAACGGGCGCCGCGGCCGGGCTGGAAACTCCAGGTGCTCTGGATTTCTCTTGCCGCTTGCGGCAGTTCCCTGCTCCTCGCGATCACGAATCACATCACGCAAAACGTCGCTTCGGTTCCATTTCTCTGGGTGCTTCCGCTTGGTCTCTATCTGCTTAGTTTCATCCTGTGCTTCGAAAGCAGCCGCTGGTATCACCGAAGCCTGTTTTTGCGCCTGCTCGTGGTTGCGCTGGGAGGAATGGCTTACGCGCTTTCGCCGGCCTACGCCGGGCTGCCGCTCGTCGTTTTGCTGCCGCTATTCTGTTTCGGCCTGTTCATCTGCTGCATGTTTTGCCACGGCGAACTCGCACTGTTTAAACCCTCCGCCGAGCATCTGACGCTCTTCTACACGCTGATTTCGCTGGGCGGAGCGCTTGGGGCCATTTTCGTCGCGCTCGTCGCGCCGCGCATCTTCAATGGCTTTTACGAACTCGCCGTCGCGCTCGGGCTGTGCGCGATCCTCGTTCACGTGGTTCATTCGAGCGATCCGAAAAGCCCCGTCGGCAAGACGCGCTCGCCGCTCGTGCGCTTGGGTCTCGCAGCTCTCGTCGCGGTTTTCGTCGTCGCGCTGGTAGTTGTGGTTCGCCGACAGGATGAACAGTCGCTCGTCTCCCTGCGGAATTTTTACGGAGTGCTGCGGGTGCAGGATGGAGGTTTCAAACTGGTTTTTTCGAAGGATAGCGACCCATCCACCATGGTCGCCGACAGCCGCTATCGCGTTTTGATCAACGGAACGATCGATCACGGCCTGGAATTTACAGCGCTCTCCAGGCGCGACCTGCCAACCAGCTATTACGGGCCGCCGTCGGGAATCGGCGTCACGCTGCGCGCGCTGGAGGGATCGAAACCGTTGCGCGTCGGCATTATTGGCCTTGGCGCGGGCACGATCGCCGCCTACGCGCGTCCCGGCGACCGCTACACCTTTTACGAAATCAATCCACTGGACGTCCTGCTCGCGCATACGGAATTTCATTTCCTCGGCGATTCAGCGGCGAAAATCCAAATCATTCCCGGCGATGCGCGCCTTTCGCTCGAGCGCGAATCCGCTCCGCGCCATTTCGACGTTCTCGCCGTCGACGCCTTCACCGGCGATTCGATTCCCGTGCATCTGCTGACGCTCCAGGCGTTTCACCTCTATTTCCGCAATCTTCGAGCGCGCGGCGTACTCGCCGTCCACATCTCGAATCGCTATCTGAATCTGGAACCGGTCGTGGAAGCGGCCGCGGCCCGGCTCGGCAAGGAAGCGGTGGAAATCTCGAATCCCGACGACCACCCTCGCGGCATCTTCGCCGCCACATGGATTCTGCTGGGAAATCCGCAAGGGTTCGAAGCGCAAAAGCAGATCGAAGCCGCCGGCCAAATCCTTCATCCATCCCCTTCCGACGACCTCTGGACGGACGATTACAGCAGCCTCTTCCGCGTCCTGAAATAATCCAGTCTCCACTCACAAAATTCCGCGCTGGGCCTTATTGTAAAAGTGAGCGCGAACGAGATGTTTTGCATCGAACAGTTCACGCGGCCCTGCATCGCGAGGAGGAAAGCCGGAAACATGGAAAGCTTCACGCGCCATCGGCCCGTCCCAACCGGGAGTGAATCCGCATGAGTGCTTCCGGCCGCCTGCCCGGCCAAAAACCCGCCGCGCCCAGGTCTTCCGCTCGCCGTATTCTGTTCGCCCTGCTTCGTTTGGGTGTCGGCGCGGGCCTGCTCGCGTATCTCGCCGAATCCGGCTTTATCCGTCTGCGGGATCTCGATCGGCTGCTGGCCGCCTGGCCGTTGACGCTGCTGGCGCTCGCGCTGATTTTCCTTCATATCGGGTTGATTTCCTGGCGTCTTTCACTGCTCTTTCCACCGCAGGGTCTGCACCTTTCATATCCCGCGGCCGTAAAACTAAACCTGGTCGAGCTGTTCTTCGACAATTTCCTGCCCGGAGCCGCGGGCGGAACGGTGGCAAAACTCTTCTACGCCACCCGCGAAAACGAAGGCCGCCGCGCCGAGGTCGCTACCGTCGTCCTCTTCGACCGGCTGATCGGCATATTTTCGCTGATTCTTTTACCGCTCCTGTTCGCTCCGTTCTTCTTCAAACTCGTCTGGAGCGTCCACGTTTTGAAAGTCCTCCTGTTCACCTATTCCGCCATCTGCTTGTGTCTGCTCGCGATCTTCTTCGTGGCCCTGTTCTCCCGCGTTTCGGGCGACCGCCTCGCCGGAGCGATCCGGTTTCGCCCACTTCGGCGTCTGGCCACGCGAGCCCTCCTGGCCATCGTTGCGTATCGCGGCCGCCGGGCCACGCTGCTTTTCGCCCTCGCTCTTTCGCTTCTGGCAAATCTGGCCATCATCGGCGTCATCTCCGTTGGCGTTCTCGTCGTTCATCCAGCCAGCCTCGCATGGCGTCTGTGCCTGATTGTTCCCATCGGACAGGTCGTCAACAGCCTCCCGACAACCCCCGGCGGCCTCGGCGTGGGCGAAGTCGCCTTCCACGCGCTGTTTCGCCTCAGCGCCCTGCGCGGTGGCGCCGAAGCGATGCTCTGCTGGAGGATCTGGGGCATTCTGGTGAGTGGCCTCGGGATGCTCATCTATCTGCGGGGCATGGGACGCAGCGTCGTCCAGGCGCCCGGCCCTCCCGCGGTTGATCCGCAAGGGGGCGAGTCCCAGCCTTCGGCCCGTGCAAATGACTGAATCAGCGAACTGCGCAAGGTGACGGCGCTGGTGTATATTCGTCAAACGAGAGGCAAATGGAATGCCTAGGTTCTCGTTGCGTCGCACGGCCAAACGCTGGCATCGCACCTACCGCGAAGCTCGGATGGTTGCGCTCGCCCTGAAGTCCCCCGCTCATCCCGTGCTCGCCCACGTCGTTGTCACTCGCCGCTGTAATCTGGCCTGCACGTATTGCAACGAATTCGATAATTTCTCGCAGCCGGTTCCGACGGCCGAACTCATTCACCGCATCGACTTGCTCGCCGCGCTACGCACCACGGTCATCACCCTCACCGGCGGCGAGCCGCTGCTGCATCCCCAGCTCGACGAGATCATTCGCTCCATTCGCCGGCGCGGCATCATCGCCGTCCTCGTGACCAATGGCTACCTGCTCACACCCGATCGCATCCGCGGCTTCAATCGCGCCGGCCTCGACCGCATGCAGATAAGCGTGGACAACGTTCTCCCCGACGAAGCCTCAAAGAAAAGCCTGAAAGTCCTCGACCAGAAGCTCCGTTGGCTCGCTGAATTCGCCGAGTTCCCCGTGAGCATCCATTCGGTTGTGGGCGCGCACACCGATCGTCCGGAAGACGCACTCACGATTGCGCGCCGCGCCACAGAATTGGGGCTGATCAGCACCGCCGGCATCGTTCACGACGATTCTGGGCGCATTGAGCCACTGAGCCCGGTGCACCGCCGCGTCCTCGAGCAAATTGAGGGCTTGTCCAAATCCCGCTTCTCGTTTGCTCGCCACAACCCCTGGCGCGCGAATCTCGTTCGGGGATTACTCAACGACTGGCATTGCACCGCGGGCGGACGCCATCTCTACATCTGTGAAAATGGCCTGGTGCACTACTGTCTGGCGCAACGCGGCTATCCGGCCGTCCCGCTCGCCCAGTACACGCGCGAAGATATTTTGCGTGAATCGAAAGCGCCGAAATCCTGCACTCCCTACTGCACCATTTTCTGCGTGCAGCGCGTTGCCGCTCTCGACGAACTTCGGAATAGTCCCCGCCAGGCGCTCGTTCGGCTCTTTCCAGCCAAGAACCCGGAAACGCCGGCTGCGCTGCCGCTTCCCATCCGTGTCCTCAGCGCACTCTTGCTGCCGTCGCACGACGCCCCCAGCGGGCGTTTTTTCCGCAAAGCGGCCCTGCGGTTCCTGCGAATCGATTGATTTTTGGCTACGTTTTTACGGGCGCGCGTTTTGCGCCGTGGCGCGCGCGTGCCGCCGCAGCGTTGCGCGGGAAACATTTAGCGCGTCGCAGATCGCTTCTTCCGAAGCGCCGGAATCGCTGCGCCTAGCGATTTCCCGCGGCAGGTCCCGTTCCCTCGCGATCATTTTCCGGTACGCCATCACTAAATCTCGCGTCGCTTCCGCCCAGCTCCACCGTTCGGCTTCCTCAAGACCATTCTTGCGCACACGCTCGCGATGCGCCGAATCCTCGAGAAGCCGGCGAATCGCCGACGTCGCGGCCGCCATATCGCCGGGCTCGTAAAGGTGACCGGTTACTCCGTCCTGCACAACGTCCAAAATTCCGCCTGCCGCGGCCGCTACCACCGGGCAGCCAGCCGCCATCGCCTCGAGCAACACCAGTCCCAGCGTCTCCGTCCGCGAAGGCAAGAAAAAAACGTCTGCCGAAGCGAAAGCCGCCGAAAGCTCCGCGCCCTTCAAGAATCCGGCGAAATGCGTGGGCGTTCCCGCAAAATACTCCTGCAGCTTTCCGCGGTGCGGCCCGTCGCCCACGAGCGCCAGCCGCAGTCCGGGCGTCGCCTCGAGCACTGCACGGCACTGCTCGATCTCTTTTTCAGCCGACAGTCGCCCGACGTACAGCAGCAATTTGTCTTCAGGATGTCCTTCGGTCAGTCGCGCCCGCATTTCGCGCGAACCGAGCTCGGGCCGAAACGCCTCCGTGTCCACGGCGCGTCGCCACAGCCCCACCCGCTGGATTCCCCGCGTTTCCAGCTCCTTCTGCATCGCCGACGAAGTGGCAAGCGTCAAATCCGCCCGGTTGTATCCCTTTCGGATCCCCCACCACATGAATTCTTCCAGCCGTCCCATGCCGTAGTAATGCAAATATTTCCCCAGTTGCGTGTGGTAGGAAACCACCAGTGGCACCTGGTACAACGAGCTGTAATAAAACGCGGAAATCCCCAGGCATGCTGGATTCACGGTGTGAATGAGGTCCGGCTGGAACTCCGCCAACACCCTTCCCACCGACGGCCTGGGGATCGCCACGATCTGGTCTGGATAGAGCGGAAACCGGAATCCCGTAACCGAGTGCACCGGCGTGCCCTCGAATTCCCGCACGCCTTCCGGCGCGATGACGAGCACCTGCTGGCCCTGTCGCCGCAAATGCCGCACGGTGTGAAGCAACCGTGTCGTGATTCCGTCGATTTTCGGCAAGAATCGCTCGGTGAACAGTGCGATTCGCAACGGTCGATCGTCACCGCAGTTCGCCAATGTCGCGACGGCAGTCGTCTCCCTCATCCGGAATTCGCTCCGTAACGCCTTCTTCGGCCCTGACTGTCGCTTGCACGAACCTTACGTGTGTGGATTTTCGGCACACGCCAAGCTGTGCACTCCGACAGCAGCGCCCGCCAGCTTCTCGTTCACTCCGATTCCGCGGTCACACTCGTCTGCCGGTTTTCGCTCTCGCAAGCGGGGTTCTCCTCCGGCAACCGAGTCCGATCGAATTGTTCGGGTCGCGAGAAGATCCAGCTCATGACCATTCGGCACGGCTCGCTTCCCAGCACCAGAAGCGTCGTGACGGCAGGTCCAAGCCATTTCGGCATCCCGTCTCCTCCATCCCAGTAAAAGGAGAGCGGATGCCAACCGTAGCCTTCCAGATTGTAAAAAATCCGGTCGGTGAATCTTCTCTTTCCGTACGGCCCGTGCGGTTGGTGCCGCAAAACGTCGCACGCGATCGCCAGTTCCCTCAAAGGAGCCGGCTCCTCGTACTCCGTCATCGTTAGAATCGCGCTTTTCCGGTCGCCGCGGATTCCTTCCACGAATTCCCCCCACGTCTCTCCGCGCGACAGGTTCACTACGGTGCTCGCATGGCAGCCGTGCCGATCCCCTCCTGCCACCACTGGCAGGTCGTAGTCTTCCGCCATCCGCAGCACGTCGAGGTTTTCCTTCCACGAGCGCATCCCGTTGAATTCCAACGCGTGGATCCACGGCCGGCACATCGAGAGCAGCCGCCGCAGCGACGCCAGATGTTCCGCCGTCCCCACCCGCAGAATGTTTTGCAAGGGATGGTTCAGCACCACCAGCGTCTCCGGATTTCCGTCCAGCAACGCCAGTAATTCGCCAAGCCGTTCCCCTGACGGTTCGTTCGTGTAGCGCGCCAGTTCCGTCATGATGTCCACAGCGCGTTCCGCCGGCAGATGATGGATTCCCAAATGGAAAGTATCGTCCGCAAACGGAACCGTCCACTCCACCGACACCGGCGCCTCCGCTTCCGAAGCAAGCTCCCGCTGCAATGAAAGCGGCCCGTCGATCGTGTCGTGGTCGGTAACCGAAACCAGCGCGTTCAGTCCAAGCGTCTCTACGATCTGTTTCTTTTCCGATTTCACCACCATCCCAGGAGTTACCGGCGGCGTCCAATAGGCGCGACTGAAATCCAGTTCCTTACTCTTGCTCTTCTCGAACCGCTTCATGCCAGCGCGCAGCATTTCGCTGACGATCGGCGTGTGCAGATACTCGATGTAATGCGGAAAAAATCCCAGACTTTCCTTGGAATGATGCGTATGACTATGAAGGGATACTGCCATGCGAAATTCCGTCATCCAGCGTGTGTTTTCTGATTGTCTTCGAACGTGCGATTGAGCCCGGTTCAGCACTGCACCTCCTTGTGTGGGTTTGCCCCTTTCTCGTTTCTCGCCGCAAGCTCGCCCCCGCCATGGTTTCCGTCCGGGGATCTCCCGCGCGAACTGCGGCACACTCTCTCATCCCCTTTCTCAGACCCGCAGCATCCGTTCCGCAATCTACGGGGCCGGGTTTTAGGTCCTCATGCTCGGATGCAAATAGGCTGCTTTTCGTCGCCTTCGTCGTCGCCAATTTCCCTCTCGCCGCGCTCGGCGTCTTCGCCGTTTCCCCGAGAATCCGCTCCGAAGTCGTGTCCCCGCAGCGACACAGCCCTACCCGATCTTCCGAATACCGGAGGAAGCCTTGCCGCCGCACACGTCGCACAGGTTCACTACAATGTAGCTCACCCGGCGCCCGCGCACCCCGGTTCTTGATGAATTTCAGATTAATTCTTCGTTATGCACGATGCGGTCAGAATTGCAGCACGCCCCGGCCTTCACCGGTATTTCCACGCCCGCGTATTCGCCCCCGACGGGGCGTGCTTCGTGATGGAATCCGCCATCATTTGCAGCAATTGCGCGTTCGTCATGGGCTGCCATCCATGCGGCTTTTCGGGCCGCCCGTAATCGAAATACGCATTTGCGGGCGGATTTTTCATCCGTTCGAGCACATGCTGCAAATCGTAGACGGCGAGATTCAGATAGTAGCTGTCCATGTCGCCCACCCACACGTGAATCTTCCCCGTCCAATCCTTACCGTATTCCGCCCAATGCGTTCTCAGGTAGTAGCTCAAATCGTAGCCGTGGTCTCGCATGTAGAGCGCGACGCTGTGGTTGATCACGCCGGTGTGCATGTTCCACAGATATTCCGGATATCCATCGGAGCCCACCGGCCCATACGCCGCGTTCCAGATCTCCAGTTGCTGACCCGATCGACCGTGCGATCCCAGAACCGATTCCATCTCGCTCATTTCGCGCTCGGTGATCAGCACCTGGCCCTCCGGCGTCCGCTGCAAGGGCCGTTCCGGAATCAGCCATTTGTAGCCGGGCACGGTGAATGCGTTCGGGTCCTTATAAACGTTCACCATTTGGTAGTGGCGAAAATCCACGGGATCGGGAAAGAACGTCCACGTTCCGCCGAAAAATTTCGGATGAAACACTTCGAGCGCCAGTGATTCCCATCCACCCGTCGACCCTCCCGAAAGCACTCGCGCATACGGCTGGCGAATGATGCGGAAATGCGTTTCCAGGTACGGAATCAGCTCATCCAGAATAGCGTCGCCGTATGGCCCGTTGTTGGCCGAATTCACCGCGTACGAATCGTCGAAATAGGGAGTCGGATGCTGGAACGTGACGACGATCATCCGCGGAAAATTCGGCGAGGTCCAGTTCTTGTAAAGATCGTATCCCCACTCCAGATAACGGCCCCAATAGCCGGCGCGCTTCAGCTCGGCGGGCGTCGGCGGCGTGGTGCGGAAACCGAGCGGCGGCCGGAGCGAAAAATGCCCCTGCTCGTACAGCACCGGATAGTAGACTTTCGGATGCGTGTCGTAGCCTTTCGGCAAGAGCACCGTCGCGCCCAGATAGATCGGCTGGCCCCAGAATTTCGTGAGCATCGCGCTCTGAATCTTGATGTGTTTCACCCATTCCGTATCGGCAGGCATCTTCACTGGCGGAATCACGTGGTCGAGCGAGAGCTTCACGTCGTAGCCGGCCTTTGGATCGAGATGCACCCGCTCCACCGCGCTGTAGAGGTTCCCCGGCGAGCGATTGAACTGCTGGCCCTCCCAATGATCCATGTGCACCCAGATCGTGTGGCCATCCGAGCGGTGGCATTCGGTGTAAACGTTGACGAGCGCCTGCACGTAATAATCGCCCGCGGGAATATCCGACAAGCTCTTGAGCGGATAGCCGGGCGTTTTCGCGTCAATCACCGCTTCCTCGCCCGGTTTCAGCCGGCTCACGTCCGCGCCGAAAAACGGAGATCGCAACTCCCACGACCCGGCCTGCAGAATCGGCTCGGGCTTGTTCGTGTCGGTGACCACCACAAACACGCGGCCGGTAATCGGCTGCCCGTGAACGGAAGCTGGGAAGGAAATCTCAAATCTCGGTCCGCGGGCCGCGCCAAATCCCACGAGCGCTAAAACAAAAACGGCGGCCATCGCCGCCGCAATCGTGTTTCGATTGAATTTCACGTCCGCCCTCCCGCACCGGAGCGATCGGCGCTTAGCCGCAACCAGATCTAGGCGCGGGCACTATATCCATCTCCTCGCGCAGCCGTCAATCCCTTTTCCGGGCGTTTTTGCGCTCAACTTCGAGCCCGGCCCTCCTCTTGTCACTCGCCTTCGCGTTCCATCCGTTCCCGCGCCTGTGCCATCAATTCATCCACATTCGCCGCTTCGGGCACTGTCCCTTGCGCGAATTCCTTCGTTCCCCCGCCCTTGCCGCCAGCGGGAGTCAGAATCTCGCGGAGCAGCCGATTCACGTCGCCGCCCAGACCCTCCGCTTGCGCAAAAACGAAATGCCGCGCCGCGCGACTTGCCACCACCGCACGAACACCCGCCTGCTTCGCGAGAGTCGCCGCCACGCGCCGAACAAACGCCGCATCGCCTTCGTCAAATGCGTGAATGATGATTTTGTCGCCACGTGCGAGAAGCGCCTGCGCCTCGAATTCCGCCAGGCGCTCCGTCGTTCGTCCCCGCTCGCGATTCGCGCGCTTGCCTTCTTCGATCAGCTTTTTCACCATTTCCGGCAATTCCGCCGGCCCGCAGCCGATTTCCCGCGCCGCCGCGCCGAGCGTTTCGAAATCCGAGCGCGCGCTGCGGATCGCTCGCCCGCCGCAAACGAATTCCACTCGCCAGAGCTGCTTTTGCCGCTCGATTTTGCGCGCCAGGATCGCGCCGACCTGTCCCGTGCGCTCCGCGTGCGTTCCTCCGCACGGCTGAATATCGAATCCCTCGATTCCGATGAGCCGCAGCGTTCCTTCGCGCTCCACTTGTTTCCTCACGCCTAGCTGCGCCAAATCTTCCTTCTCGCGAAAACTCACCGCGATCACCCGGTCCCCGGAAATCACCTGATTGGCCAGCCGTTCGGCTTCTTCGATGTGACGCGGCACCACGCTCGGCGCATCCAGATCGATCGTCGAAATCTCGCGTCCCAGATGAAACGAAACGGTGGGAAAGCGGAACAGCTTCAGAAACGCGGCCGAAAGCAGGTGCTGCCCGGTATGCTGCTGCACGTGATCGAATCGCCGCTCCCAATCGATGGCACCATGCACCGCGCCGGGAAGCACCGGCCGATCAGTTACGTGCAGAATCGTGCGATCGTCCGCACGCTCGAAAACGTCCACCACATTGGCGTCGGCCAGCCGTCCCGTGTCGTTCGGCTGCCCGCCCGAAGTCGGATAAAACGCCGTCCGGTCGAGCACCACTTCGAACCGCTCGCCGCTCGCCTCGCAGGAAATCGCTTGCGCGTCGAACTCCCGCAAAAACGAATCCGTGTAATAGAGCCGTTCCGTCATCCCGCTCCTTTCCAAGAGACAGGGCAATTCCGTCGCCGGCGCGCCGGGCCCTCGGTTCAGGACCCGCGCCTAGATGCCGACGGCAGAGCGCCAACTTGGCAAATACTTGTAGCCGCTGCCGGTGTTGTACGCGACCACCATTTCGTCCGGCCGAATCCATCCCTGCTTTGCGAGTTTCCGCGCGGCGCACAAGCTGGCCGCGCCCTCCGGCGCCGCGAAAATTCCCTCCCGCGCCGCGAGTTCTTTCGCCTCGGCCATGATTTCCTCGTCCGTCGCCGCGACGGCCGTGCCGCCGGTTTCCCGAATCGCGCGCAAAATCAGAAAATCACCGATCGCCTTGGGCACGCGCAAGCCGGAAGCGAGCGTCGCTGCGTTCTGCCAAAATTCCGAATCCTCTTTACCTTGTTCGAACGCCCGTATCACCGGCGCGCAACCGGCCGCCTGCACCGCGACCATCCTTGGCCGCTTGCTTCCAATGAGGCCCATCGCTTCGAGTTCGTCAAACACCTTCCACATCCCGATCATTCCCACGCCGCCCCCGGTCGGATAAATAATCACGTCGGGCAGCGCGCCGCCCATCTGTTCCCACACTTCGAGTCCCATCGTTTTTTTTCCTTCGATCCGATAGGGTTCCTTTAGCGTGGTCACTTCATACCACCCCTCGCGATCCTTCCGTTCGGCCACGTACTTCCCGCAATCGGAAATCAGGCCGTCGAGTTTCACCACTTCCGCGCCCGCCGCGCGGCATTCGATTTCGTTCGCTTCCGGCGTATCGGCCGGCATCACGATGACCGAAGGCATTCCCGCTCGCGCCGCGTAAGCAGCCAGCGCGCCGCCCGCGTTTCCCGCCGTCGGCGTGGCGAGCTTTTTCGCTCCGAGTTCTTTTGCCCGCGTCACCGCCGCGGAAAGTCCGCGCGCCTTGAAAGATCCCGTGGGATTCAACCCCTCGTCTTTCACACAAAGTTTCCGCAGGCCCATTCGCTCGCCAAGCGCCCGCGCGTGCACCAAAGGCGTCATGCCTTCGCCCAGGCTCACGGGTTCGCCTTTCGCCGGCAACAATTCCGCATAGCGCCACATCGTCGCCGGCCGCGCCGCGACCGCGGCGAGTGTCAGCGTTTTGGCCGCGCGCACCAGGTCATATCGCGCGAGCAGCGGCCCTCCACACGTGCACAGGTTGAGCAGTTCGTCGGCCGAATAGGTCTTTTGGCAACGGGAACATTCGAGGTGCGTCAGTGTCGTAGTCATAGCAGAAGAATGTAACATGATTAAGAGGACGCGAATGATCCGCCTGGTGGCCATCGATCTTGACGGCACGCTGCTCGACAGCCGCAGCGAAATTCCCGAATCCAATCGGGCCGCCGTCGCGCGCGCGGTCGCCGCTGGCGTCCACGTCGTTCTGGTCACGGGCCGCCGGTACGATTTCACGCTCCAGATACGCCAGCGGCTCAACGTCCCGCTCGCGCTGATCGTCAATAACGGAGCGCTCGTCAAGGGATCGGACGGCGAAACGCTCGCGCGGCGCCTGCTCCCACGCGATATCGCCCGAACGGTTCTCGAAGCTACGTCCGAATTCCGCTCCGGCGCCGCGGTCGTTTTCGATCGTCCGCAGGAAGGCCAGGTGGTTTTCGAGCGGATCGACTGGGAGGATCCCGGCCGGCGCGGCTATTTCGAGCGCAACCGAGCGTTCCTGCGCGAAGTTTCTCCGCTCGAATCCAGCCTCACCGAAGATCCCATCCAGGTGATGTACACCGGTCCGGTTGAGGAGATGCGGCGGCTGGTCGCGCGGCTTGCCGCGCTCGATTTTGCGCGCAAGTTCGCCGTCGCCGTCGCCGAATACGAGCGCCGCAATTTCACCATCGTCGACGTCATCGAGCGCGGCTGTTCGAAAGGCAACGCGCTGGCCGATTGGGCGGCTCGGCTCGGCATCCGCCGCGAGGAAATCCTCGCCATCGGGGACAATTTGAACGACCGCGACATGCTGGCCGTCGCCGGCCTGCCCGTCGTCATGGCCAACGCGTCCCAGGAGTTGAAATCGAACGGGTGGCGGGTTACGCTGTCGAATGACGACGGCGGCGTGGCCGTCGCCATCGAACGCTACGTTTTGGCGGAGCGGAACGCATGATTCGAGCTGCCCGGCATCTGCTCCTCGCCGCTTGCGGCGCCTTGCTGGCCTTCGCGCCGGCCGCGCGCGCGGATTGGGCAGTGCTGCGCAACGGCCGCCGCCTGCACGTCACTGGCTACGAGCGTCGCGGTTCGCTCGTGATTCTGCAAATTCCCGGCGGCGAAGCCACGCTGCCTGCTTCGGCCGTCCTTCGCTTCGAGCCCGAAGACTATTTTCCCGCCGCAGCCAAAATCTCCTCCGGCCCGGCCGATCCATACGCTTCGCTCGTCGCCGGCGCCGCGCGAAAAACCGGCTTGAGCCAAACGCTTCTTTCCAGCGTGATTCGCACCGAATCCGATTTTCATCCGCGCGCCGTTTCCGCCAAGGGCGCGCTCGGCTTGATGCAGCTCATGCCGGCGACCGCTCGCGCGCTCGCCGTCCAGCATCCGTTCGATCCCGCGGAAAATATCCAGGGAGGTGCGAGCTATTTGCGCCAGATGCTGGCAAAATTCGGCAATTTGAATCTGGCGCTCGCGGCGTACAACGCGGGACCGGCGAGCGTCTCGCTCTACGGCGGCATTCCGCCGTTTCCTGAAACGCGAAGCTACGTCTCTCGGGTCCGCCGCGAAATGAAGCGCAGCGTGCTGCCCAATCCGCGCACAGGCGTTGTCCAGGTGCTGTGCGCCCCGCTCGCGTCGCGTTGCCAGGAAAAGGCCGTTCCCGCAGGTAAAGCGTCGCGGCTTGACCTTCACTGAAATCCGTTCGTTCCCTCGAGCGGATCGTCGTCTCTCATCCCGACCACCCCGAGGACGCAATTTCCCTCCCGTGGTGCAAGGGCAGCGCCCAATTCATCTGGAATATCAGGAATTCCTGGCAATCAAGGCTGTTTCCGTGGTTAAGGCGGCTACGGTTGCTGCGGCTGTTGTGGCCGCTGCGTCGGCGGCTGGAACAACGAACCAAAGGGAGATTTCGCCGTTCCGGTTTGCGGCGTCGTTGGCCCTCCAAGAGGCGAAGTGCCGGGTTGGCCCGTCTGCTGCCCTTGAAGCGGATTCCAGATGAATTCCCATTGCCGGTAATTCTTCGCGCCCATGTAAACCTTCAGCGAAGGCGCATTCACTTTGCTCGCCACGCCGATCAAATTTCCGCCAATCATCTGCCCTTCGTTGATGATTGCGCCCTGCGGCTTCAAGGTCTGCGAAGAACCCGCCGGCGTCATCCCTTCCGTATCCCCTTGCTTCACCGGTTTCAGCGGCTGTCCGCACGCCGGCGGCTCTTTCGTTCCCGGCAACGGCACGCCCATTTCCGCCGCCTGGTATTCGGCCATCGTCTGCCAGCAGAGGCTCCCGATCAACTGCCCGCCGGGCCCCAGATAAATCAGCCGCCAAGAGCCGTCCTGCGCGTTCATCGGGTCCTTGTAGCGCTGGCGCAGGAAATGGACGTCGTTCACGCCCTTGTACAGTTCGCGCAAATTGTGCGGAAAATGTCCCGTCTGGCGGTAATACAGCCCGATCGCGCGAGCGTATTGCCGCCCGCGCCAGATCATCAGCTCCTCTTTTTGCCGCCGCGCCTGCGTGATGAGGTTCGGCACGGCGACGGAAGCCGCGATCAGCATCACCGCGGCAAGGAAAATCGCGAGCAGCAGCGTGTAGCCCGAGTCCCCGTGCGTCGCGCGGCCGTTCCGCGCGCGCTTGCCATTTCGGGTGTCGTGCCGCGCCGTCATTGTGTCACCGGCGGAGTCATTTCGAGCGTCGCCGTTACGCCGCTGCCGGTGTCCTCGATGGTCACCGTCTTATCGCCAATCTGCAGCAGCCGGAAATGGCCCAGGAGCGTTTGCCCCTGCGACGCGATGAAAACGTGGTCGCCATTCGTGAAAAACGCCACCTTTCCGCCGCTCCGCGGATCCACTGCTATGCCGTAAAACGTCAGCGGCACCACCAGCCGCGGCGGCGGAGGCGGTCCGCTGGGCCGCGCGTCTCCGCGCCCCGCCGGGCCGTCCGCAAGTTTCGCCTTCTGCAGAGCGGGAGACGGCGGAAGGGCCGTATCGCTGAAAATATTGCGGTGCATTCCGGTGTAGGTCATCTGCCGCAGCCGCTCGATCCGGCCCAGGTGGAGTTCGGGATTCGGCACGTGGAGCGGCTGAATCGCAATTACCTGCGGTCCGTCTTCTCCTTCGGCGCCCGCCGGCTGGAAATTGCGGTAGAGCACCACCGCCAGAATGGCCAGCAGCCCGGCGAACAGCGCGATTTCGGTTCTTCGCGACACGGTTCAGGTCCGGAAATAGGTGTGCAGCCGGATGTTCAACTTCACCCGCCCACCCGTGCTGGACGCGAGTTGCAAGCTATCGAGCACGTAGAAATTCTGAGACTGTTCGAGTCCATCGATGAATCGCACGAGCGAATCGTAATTTCCTTCGATTACGGCGGTCGCATCCACCTGCGTCACGCCGTGATGGCTTTCGCCCTTTTGCGTGAACCGCAACCCGCTCGTTTCGAGCCCCGCTTTCTGGGCGATATCGCCAAGGTTCGCCACCAGCGCGGCGTAGCCCTGCTTGGGGCCGAGCAATTGCTCATTGTAGAAGTGGTCGCATTCGCCGGCGATTTTCGGCATTTTCTGTCGTACGTCTTCGGCACGCCTGAGGTTGTTTCGAATCGCCGCCACTTCCGCCCGCAGCCGCACCGCCTGCTCCTCCAGCTGCTGCTGCGAAGCGGCAACGTTCATGCGCCATTTCACGATGGCCAGTCCCGCGTCCGCGGTCAGCAGCACGGCCAGCGCCACCTGAACCCACAGTTTCCAGCGTGCTCGACGCCGCGTCACGGGCCCTCCGGCGCGCCGGAATAGACGGCGTCCAGTTGGATTTGGAGTTGGTCCTGCTGGTCGGTTCCCTGCGTCCGCGTTTCGTCTCTCACGCGCATCTGGCTAAACGCAGGCGAGGCCTGCAGCGCCTTCAGAAACGCGTTCGCGCTGGCACTGTTCGTGGCGCCCACCGCCAGCTTCACGTCCACCTCACCATTTCGCATCTCGGGCGCGATGCTCATCACGCGAACCCCTGTCGGCAGTACCTTTTCGAGGTCGGTGAAAATTTTCGTCCAGGGAAAGCTGCGCTGGTCGATGAGCGAATTGAGAAAGGTCGCTCGATCAACGACCGTTTTCGTCTGCGGCGAGTCGAAAAACACCGCCAATTGCTGCCGTTGGCCGTCGAGTTGAGCCAATTGGCTCCGGTAGCCACTGACTTCCGCCCGCTGGCCGCGATTCTCTCGCCACGCCCGCGCGACGCTCATCGAAAGTACGACCAGCGCCACTAGGCCGACCAAACCCAGCCCCGCCGCGCCTGCAACGAACCGGCGATGGCTTTCGAGCGGCTGCGTGGCGACGTTGAGCCGTATCTTCATCTCACGCGCCCCGGTTCAGCTGCCATCCCACGAGCGACGCGCACTGGCGTCCGAGCAGGTCGCTCGCGCCCTCCGGCAGCCCTTCCCTTGCTCCCGCGTCGCCGCCCAGCGGCGCAACCGGGCAGCCCAGCTCTCGTTCCAGCCGTTCGCGCAATTCCCCGCCGTAGCGTTCCATGCCCGCCAGGCGCACCCGCTCGATGTTTCGCTGCGTGCGATCCTGAAAAAACGCCGCCGCGGGAAAAATTTCATCGAGCAGCGCCTGGGAATCCGGCTCGGCGCTCAAATCGCTCGAGCGGAAAAGCGCGAGGCGTCCCGCGTCCGCGATCGCCGTCGTCAAACTGAAATTGCCCAGCCGCGCCAGCAGCACCGCTGGACCGTCCTCGACGAGCGGCAGCATCGCCAGCGTCTCGCCAATCACCACGCCCGGTTCCAGTCCCGCGCCGCGCAACGCCGCTTCGTATTCCTTCACCACCGATTCCCGCGCCACCGCCGTCACCACTTCCGGGCTGCCGTCGGAAGCCGCCTGCTCGCTCCACGACAGCACCGTTTCTTCCACGGGAAACGGCACGCTTTTCCGCAGCCGCCAGCGCAGGAGCGGCGCCGCTTCGGCTTCCTTTCGCGGAAAGCTCTCGAAGCCCAGCAAGAAAATTCGCACCACCGTGTCCGGCAAAATCAACGCCGCCTCGTGGCGCGCTCCGCTCACCCTTTCGGCCACGCGCGCGACCGCGCGTCCCACCGCTTCCGCGTCGCTCAGGTTCGGCTGCGCCGCCGACGGCCGCAGAGCCCCGGGCGCAAGCGGCTCTTCGGCGAAAGCTTCGAGCCGCTTCACTCCCCATCGCGCCGCCGTCACGCGCTCCGGCGCGATCTGGATCACCAGATCGGGATGCGGACGGGCATTCAGCCAGTGTCCGATTCGCCGAAGCGGACCGGCGGAGATCCCGGTTCGTGGCGCAGTGAGGCTATTCAATGAACGTGACCTTGTTGATTTCCCGCAGCGTGGTGATGCCTTCCCGCACCTTTTCGATACCCGAATCCCGCAGGAACGTCATGCCCTCTTCGCGCGCCGCGTGTTTGATTTCACTGGTGGGCCGCCGACCGATGATCATGTCGCGGATGCGGTCGGTCAGGTCCAGGATCTCGGCGATGGCGGTGCGGCCGCGGAATCCCGTGCCGGAGCACTCCAGGCACCCGGCGCCCTCGTAAAGTGGCCGGTCGGCCCACTCGCTGGCGATCAAGCCGCCTGCTTCGAGCTCTTCCCGCGTGTACCGCACTTCCCTCTTGCAATGCTCGCATATCACGCGCAGCAGCCGCTGCGCCAAGATACAGTTGAGCGCGGCGACGAAATTGTACGGCTCGACGCCCATATTGATGAACCGACCGATCACGTCGAAGACGTTGTTCGCGTGCACGGTGGTGAACACCAGGTGTCCGGTGAGCGCCGCGGCGATCGCGATCTGCGCCGTTTCCAGGTCGCGGATTTCGCCCACCATGATTTTGTCCGGATCGTGCCGCAGAATCGACCGCAGCCCGCGCGCGAACGTCAAACCCTTCTTCTCGTTCACCGGAATTTGGGTGATGCCGCGGATCTGGTATTCGACGGGGTCCTCGATGGTGACGATTTTGTCTTCGTCCGATTTGATCTCGTTGATGCAGGCGTAGAGCGTCGTCGTTTTCCCCGAGCCGGTCGGCCCGGTCACCAGCATCATGCCGTACGGCTCGCGGATGTAACGACGCAGCCGTTTCAGGTCCGCGTCGATGAATCCCACCACGTCCAGATTCAGATTCCGGAATTTTTCGCTCAGGCTTTCCTTGTCGAGCACGCGCAACACGGCGTCTTCGCCGTAGATAGAGGGCATGATCGAAACGCGGAAATCGATGAAACGGCCCTTGTACCGCACGCGGAAGCGGCCGTCCTGCGGGATGCGCCGCTCGGCGATGTCGAGTTCGCTCATCACCTTGATGCGGCTGATGATCGTCGAATGCCACTCGGGCGCCAGCGGCGTCATCGCTTCCTGCAAGACGCCGTCGATGCGATACTTCACCGCAACTTCATTGTCGCGGCTTTCGATGTGGATGTCGCTCGCTCGCCGCTCGAGCGCCGTGAAAATCACGGTATCCACCAGCCGCACCACCGGATTGACGGCCGTATCCTCGGTCAGCCGGTCGATCGAGATGTTTTCGTCCGCGTCCTCGTCCGTCACCACCTGCAGCGTGGTGAATCCCTCGGTCGCCTGTTCCAGCACGCGCTGCGACTGCTCGGTGCGTTTCAGCAGGTCGCTGATCTGCGAAGCGGTGGCCACCTTCAACACCAGCTTGTAACCGAGCAGCAGCGACAGTTCGTCGCTCTGCACCAGTTGGCTGGGATCGGCCGCCGCAACCACCAGCGAACCGTTCCGCGATTCCAGCGGCACGAAACTGTAGCGGAACATCAATTCGGCGGGAATGCTGCGGAAAAGCTCGGGATCGATTCGCTGCTCTTTCAGGTCGATGAACGGGCAGCGGTAGCGCTCCGCCAATTGCCGCGCGCGTTCCCGCTCCTCCCGTTCGTCGGGTCTTCCTTCGCGCACGATGTCGCGGTTTGTCGCCATGAACGGTTCAGCCCCCCATATTTCCCACGGTGAAACTGAACAGTGGCAGGTAGAGCGCGATCAGGATAAAGGCTATCACACCGCCCATGACCACCAAAATCGTAGGTTCCACAATGGAAATCAACGTCGTCAGTTTCTCGTTCACTTCTTCGTCGAAGAAATCCGCCACGCTGGCCAGCATCGCCGCCAGCGCGCCCGATTCCTCGCCCACCTGGATCATGTCGATCGCCAACTCGGGTATGATTCCCGTTTTTCCCAGGCACGTCGAAAGCGGCTGTCCTTCCCTCACCTGCTGCGTCGCCTTTTCCACCGCCCCGCTCACCAGCCGGCTGCGCAGCGATTGGCCTGCCGTTTCGAGCGCCGCCACCAGCGGCGTCCCTCCGGCCAGCAGCGTCGAAAGCGTCCGCGCGAACTGGGACACCTGGAATTTCACCCACACGTCGCCGATCGCCGGCAATTTCAGTTTCAGCCGGTCCTTCTGCACCGCCCCTTCCTCAGTCCGCGACCATGCGAAAATCGCGATCCCTCCCACCACGATCGCGCCCAGAATGAACGGCAAATACGCCTTCACCCCGCCGACGAATTCCAGCAGAAACGTCGTCGGCCCCGGCAGCGGCACGTTCATGTCCTTGTACAGCTCGGCAAACCGCGGAATCACGAACGTCACCAGATACGACAAAATCCCTGTCGCCACGATCACCAGAATCACCGGATACACCAGGACGCCGGTCAGTTTCTTCTTCAATCCGCTCGACATCTTCTGGTAAGCGATGTATTGGTCCAGAACGCCCGCCAGATTCCCGCTTTTTTCTCCCGCGAGCACCGAACTTGTATATACCGGCGGAAAAATCCCCTGTGCCGCGATGGCTTCCGAGAGCAACGCGCCATCCCGCACCTTCTGCCGGACGTCCGCCAGAATCGGCCGCAGCCGCGGCGCCGCGGTGCGTTCGGCGAGCAGATCGAGCGCCTTCAGAATCGGCAATCCGGCCTTGATCAGCGTATTGAACTGCTGGTTGAAGATCAGGAAGTCGTTCCCGCGCACCGCCCGCTCGCGCTTCTGGAACATCCCCTCGAAGCTGAGCGCCTGCCGCCGCTTCACCCAATAGATGAACAGGCCGCGGTCGGCCAGCTTGTTCCGCGCTTCGGTTTCCGATTGCGCGGTCTCCACCTGCTGGAAAACGCGGCCGGTAGGATCGGCTACTTTGCAGACAAACTCGCCCATGCGCTCCTAAGCCAGGCTCCCCCTGAGCTTGAGGGAAAGTGTAGCATCAAGAGGAATTATGACAGAAATCACCCCATCCGCGGTTGCCCGAAGCGCCACCACTCGCCTCCCCGGCGGCACGCCCCCAAACCGTTGCCTTAGTTTCGGTTGCGGCTGAGCCTGAGCGAGGGCCTGCGCCCGGGTCCTCGCCGATATACGGCGAGCCTCTCCCTTGGAGATCCTCCCTTTGCTTTCCCGGCCCCAATGCCCCTACCCTGTTTCCAGGCCCAAAAGGAGCCGCACAGCGTTGCGCATCGACGTTCACGCCCACTGTTTCCCCGCCGAATATCTCGATCTGCTCGATCGCTACGGCAATTCCGCCGTTGGCACCGATTTCGCGCGGCGTTTCGCCGCCGGCGCCACTTCTACAGAACTCGATACCCGTTTCGAGCTCATGGAACGCGCCGGCGTGGACTACCAAATCCTTTCGATCGCGCCGCAAGCGCCCTATTTTCCCGACCGCGACCGTTCCGTCGCCGCCACACGCCTCGCCAACGGCACTTTCGCCGATCTTACGCAGCGCCATCCGCAGAAATTCCTCGCCTTCGGCTGTCTGCCGCTGCCGCATCTCGATGCTTCGCTCGCCGAAGCCGCGCGTTGCCTCGACGATCTCGCCATGGCCGGCATCACCGTTTCCACCTGGGCGCTCGATCGTTCGATCGCCGATCGTTCTTTCGATCCACTTTTCGAGGAACTCAATCGCCGCGGCGCCGTGCTCTTCGTTCATCCCGCGGGCTTGGCCTGCGGTTCGAGCGCCATTGCCGATTCGCGCCTCACCTGGCCCCTTGGCGCGCCCGTCGAGGACGCCCTCGTTGCTCTTCAGCTCATGCAATCCGGCGTTCCCACGCGCTATCCGCGTTTGTCAATCATCCTTTCGCACCTGGGCGGATTTTTGCCGTTTCTTATGCGCCGGCTCGATCATCAATCGCGCTGGTTCCTTGCAGACGATTCTCCGCTTCCAAGCGAACTCGCGCGCCGCTTCTGGTACGACACCGTGAACGCCCATCCTCCCGCGCTTCGCTGCGCCGTCGAGACGCTCGGCGCGAATCGCCTGCTTTTTGGCTCGGATTTTCCCTATTGGACTGACGAAGCCTACCAGCTCGCCGCGCGCTACATTTCCGAGTCCGGCCTTTCGGCCGAAGCCGTCGCCCAAGTCGAATCCCGCAACGCCGCCGCGCTATTCGCAATCACCTGACCGCGCCGGCTCTACGGTTCCTCGCCCTCCGCCCCACTCTGCGTGCCCTGTGAGCAATCTTTTCCGTTCCCTCACGCTCGCGCAGGCACCAACGCAGAAACTCCTTCACTTCTCCGATCGTTTCCGCCCGATACCGCGCCGCGGTCTTCTCGCACCCTCCCACGCGCACGGTCATTCCTCGCCTCATCCGCCTGAAAACCGTTTCATCGGTCACGTCGTCGCCCAAATAGGCGACGAAATCGCTGTTCCGCGCGCGTTCCTTCTCGAGCAGGCGCAGCACCGCCGTCCATTTGTCCACGCGCCTCGCCGGCAAGAGTTCCCACATGCGTTTTCCGTGCATCAGCTGCAGCTTCGGCTCCCGCGCCAGCGCTTCCCGCACCACTTGTTCCGCGCGCCGCGCGGCTGCCGGCGAAGCTTGCCGGTAATGCACGGCCACGCTCGCGCGTTTCGCCTCGACCTTGATTCCCCGGATCCCGCGCAGCCGTCCCGCCAACCAGTTCGCCACGCGCTCGGCTCGCTCCTCATCCCGCGCCGTGGCAAACGAAATCACATGCCCGCGCGGGTCGCGCAGGTCGTAGCCGTGCCCGCCCGCGTACCAGATTCCCGAAATGCCCGCGCGTGCTTCCACGTCCGCCAATTCGCGCCCGCTCACCAAGCCGACCACAGCTCCCGCGTTGCGCCACGCTTCGAGCACCCGCCGCATTCCCGCGCCCAGCCGCACCGCGTCCGGCTCGCGCCGCAGGCGAGTGAGTGTTCCATCGAAATCGCAGAGGAGGATCGCGCGGCGCGCGCGCAAGAGCCGCGCGCGCAGCCGGGCGGCTTCGCGCGGGTCGAGCACCCGCCGCGGTGCGTTCACACGAACTTCGCCAGTTTCCGCAGGATGTCCGCCGCCCATTTGTAGACGTTGTTTTCCCGCACCTGTTCGCGCATCCGCCCCATGCGCCGACGCATCTCGTCGCAATCCATCGTCACCGCGCGGTGAATCGCTTCGGCCATGCCGTCGGCGGCGTAGGGATTGATCAGCAGCGCGTCGTTGCGGAATTCCCGCGCCGCGCCGGTGAATTCGCTCAGTAGAAGCACGCCCACGCCATCCACGCGCGATGCCACGAATTCCTTCGCCACCAGGTTCATTCCGTCGTGCAGCGAGCTGACCAGCACGAACCGCGCCAGCCGATACCACGCCAGCAGCTCGGCGAGCGGCACGTGTTCACGCACGAAAATCACCGGCTGCCATTCCGGCGTTCCGTATTTTTCGTTCACGCGCCGCACCGCTGCGTTCACTTCCTCGTTGAGCCGGTGGTATTCGGCCACGCTCGTCCGGCTGGGCACGCCCGCCTGCAGGAAAACGAATCGGCCGCGGTATTCGGGGAATCGGTCCAGGAAGCGGTCGATCCCCGCCAGGCGTTCCGGCAGCCCTTTCGTATAGTCGAGCCGGTCAGCGCCGACGCCTAAAATCACGTCGTCGCTCAGGCGGTATCGCTGGCGCAGCTCGTTCATCCGCGCTTCGGTTTCCGGCGACATGGCGTTCGAGGACACCGAATCGAAATCAATGCTGATCGGGAACGCGCGCACCTTCGTCAGGTGGCGCCGGTAAACCACCGCCGAACGCTCGCGGTCTATCCGCGCTTCGATCTGCTGATTCACCGTGTCGAGGAAATTGTTCCGGTGGAAACGGATATGGAACCCCAGCAGGTCGCTGCCGAGCAAACCGCGCAGGATTTCCTCCTTCCACGGGCAGACGCGAAATACCTCCGGGTCCGGCCACGGAATGTGCCAGAAATGCGCGATCACGGCGCGCGGGCAGCGCTTTCGGAGCAGCCGTGGCAGCAGCGCGAAATGATAATCCTGAATGAAAACGAACGCCGGCTCGTCGCCCACCTCTTCCGCAACGGCTTGAGCGAAGCGCTCGTTCACCGCCTGGTAAGCGTGCCAGTGCTTCTCGTGGAAGATCGGCAAGCGGTATGCGATGTGGCAGAGCGGCCAGAGCGCCGAATTGGAAAATCCCGAATAATAGTTCTGCTCCTCTTCTTCCGGCAGCCAGATCCGCTTCAGCCGGTAACTCGGATTTCCCGGCGGAACGTCCACGAACTCACTCTTGCCGTTGCCCGGCGCGGCGACCATCCCCTTTCCGTACGCGACCCACAATCCTCGCGTCGCTCGCATCACCGGATCGAGCGCGACCACCATCCCGCTCGCCGGCCGCTTCCATTCGCGCTGACCGTTCCGCCATTCGCTCACGTACGGCTCGCGATTCGACACGGTGACGAACTTGTGGCCGCGCAGTCGCGTGCGAATCAAATTGCGTAGTGTGTCCGCGTTTTCTCGAGCCATGGGCAAATCCCGACGGTGAAAGAGGGTGCGCGGTCGAGCTCGTTCGCGCACCGGGAAAAACTCTCCATGCGGAGAGCGAAACGTCAGATTCTTCCTCCGAGGCCGACGGAGGAGCGGTACTTACGTTCGGACTTTGGTAACACCCGCAGAAAGTCGTTCTGAACTGCTCTTGACAGTATACACCGCGAGCGAATCGAACAGAACCCTAACTTCCCTCGTCTTCGATTTTTTTGCCGCCGCCAAAGCAGCAAACGAAGGAGGCCAGGTTCGGAAATTTCCCTGGCAATGAACGAAAGACGAAATTTGGCGACGGTAGAAGGCTGCACTTGCCGGCATGCCTGCGTTGCGCGCGACGTAGCGAGTGCCGAGAAGAAAAACGGCCTCCGTGGAGAGATTCCACGAAGGCCGTTTCCCGTTGCGTCCTCTGGCTCTATTGCTGGACGATGGTAATCGTGGGCGCAGGGTTGGTTGTGTTCATATAGATCGCCTTAGTTGAGGAAATCAGGAAGACCACGTCGCCGAGCGTGTCCGTCCCGCTCCCATTCGACGCAATCGTCAGTGTGGAAGTGAAGCTCTGGGCCGTCGTCAAGCCAGACGGGGAACTTCCATCCAGCGTGCTGGTTACGGTTCCATTCCCCGTGGAAGTCCCGACGCCGGAGAGCACCGAGGCTCCGATGACAGTCGGCGCGGTGACTCCGATGAAGTAGTTGCCGGAAACGGAGCCGGTCGAGAATGTCCCCGAGGACTGCTTGAAGAAGAACCCGGCATCGGTCGAACCGCCCGTGCTCATCAGGAAGCCCGAGTTGCTGCCCACCAGGTAGAGGATGGGCTGGTGGCCTGAGCCTGTGGCGATGGACACGCGGCCATTCGCCGCCACCGTATATGTGTAGCTTCCCGTCTCGGCCGTCGTCGTTCCGCTGTCGTTACGCTGCAGGTTGACCGAGACCGATCCCGACCCGTTCCAGGTGATCAGCCCGACTGTGGCCGAAGCGTCGCCTGCGGTTGATCCCAGCCCAAACTCGGCAAGAACCGAGACCCCGTTGAGCGACGAGGTGGAAAACGACGTTGTGGATTGTGCCCGGATTTCGCCGCTGGTCAGTCCGGACGTGGATTCAGATCCGGTGGTCATCGAGAGCATTCGGGTTCCGTCCACGATGTAGCTGACCTCGGCTCCCGTCGGACCACCGCCCAACGTAAGGGTCACTCGGCCAAAGCTGGTTGTATTCGCGTCCGCCGAAATCGTTGCCGTGAAGGTGCTGTTCGAAACCGTCCCGGTGGAGTTCGAGTCCAGCTCGCCGTTGGTGATGTTGCCGTTGCCATCGGCGGAAAACGCGCCGGTATTCACCTGTCGCGTTCCCGCCGAGTTTTCCTGGCCGACGAACTGGAACGCATACGGCCCGGAAATGCTCGCCAGGTTGAATTTGGTGCTGTCCTGGAGGAAGAGGTTGCCGGAACCCCGATTGCCGTTCGTTCCGGTGGTATCGTCGAACTCGATCATGGTCGCCCGCGTGGCGATGTTGCTGCTGTTTAGCGTTCCAACCGCGACGGCCAGCGTCAACGTGCTTCCGCCCGAGATGTTGAGCGAAATCGTGCCTCGGTTGTCGGAACCGATGCTGTAAGTGCCCGAGACGCTGGTGGCCGTTAACGCCGTGGGACCGTTCTCGTCGATCATTCCCTGGACGTTTCCGCTGCCATCGGCGGTCAAGCTGCCGACCACCGCGAATTGGTTTCCGGTGGAATCGTTGAACCCTTGCAGCAGGAACGCGTATTGGCCTTTGAGTTCGGCGTCATTTGTGCCGCTCGGGGCGTTGATGGTGAGCGTGAGCGAACCCGAGGTCGCGGTCACCGGCGTCGCTTCCGAGTCGGTCACGTTGACGGTGAATGTAGTGGTGCTCGTCGCATTGGGCGTTCCGCTGATCACGCCGGTGGTGGTATCGAGGCTCGCCCAGCTAGGCAGCGATCCGCTGGCAACGGCCCACGTATACGGCTGCACTCCGCCGGTCGCCGCCAGCGTTGTCGTGTACGGCGTGTTCTCGGTTCCGGTGGGCAGTGACGCGGTCGAAACCGCCAGTGCCGGCGCAGCGGCAATCGCGATGCTGAGCGATCCTGACGTGATGCTTACCGGAGTCGGCTCGGAATCGGTCACTTTCACGGTAAACGTGGACGTTCCGGAAGCGTTCGGCATTCCGCTGATTACACCTGTGCTCGCGTTGAGGTTCGCCCACGCCGGCAGCGATCCGCTCGCAACGCTCCACGTGTACGGCTGTATTCCGCCCGTCGCGCTCAGAGTGGTCGAATAGGAAGTTCCTTCCGTTCCGCCCGGCAGAGTCGTCGTCGAAATCGCCAATGGAGGCGGTGCGTTGATGGTCAACGTCAGGGCCTGAGCGGCCGAGGTCACCCCGGCGGCATCCGTCACCGTCACCGCGAAATTCGTTGTGCTGGTGGCGTTAGGAGTCCCCGTAATCACGCCGGTGGAAGCGCTCAGCGACGCCCAACTCGGCAACGATCCGCTCGAAACAGCCCAGGTGTATGCCCCGGTCCCGCCGGAAGCGCCCAGCGTCGTCGAATACGCCGTGCCTTCCGTGCCAGCGGGCAGGCTAGTGGTGGTCACCTGCGGCGCGGGATCAACGGTGATGCTCACCTGTGCGTCAGCTGTGCCACTTGCTACCGACGTGGCCGTGACGGTCACCGACGTGGAGGAAGAGACGCTCGACGGAGCGTCGTAAGTGGCGCTGGTCGAGGTCTGATTGGCCAGCGTTCCCGCTCCGGTCAGGCCCCAGGTTACCCCGGCATTGGTCGTATCGTTGGTGAGCGTGGCCGTGACGTTCACGCTCTGGCCTTGATCGATGTTTTGCGTCGTGCTCGGACTGAGAGAAACGGTGATGGGAGGCTTGCTGGAACCGCCGCATCCCACAAGGAAAAGCACTGCTATAAGAGTCACGGCTCCCAGATATGCTGAGAGTTTTCGCACGGGGTCTCCTTTGAGTTTTTTATGTTAAACGCCGCTGACGCCAGGAAGGCGAGCGGCGACCTGCACACTCATCCTGCAGTCAGTTAAACCGCCAAACGTACTTAGCCAGGGTCCCAAGAACGGCCCGCTTGCCGGCGTGGCAGCCAGTTGCCACGACGACCGATGCTGCCGTCGCGGGTCGCGAAGTCGGCTCACACCTTACTTTCTGCGGCAATCGGTAGCAACGAAGAGCTCGGCCCGTTTTGCCGGATTTTGTCGGATAAGGTACGTGCTTCCCGCGAACCCTGGCTTCTTCTCGCGAAATTTCCATTTGCCAAGCGGTTCCCTTTTCACTCCATTCCGTTTGCGTTCTTTCCCAGTACTTTGTCCGGTCTTCTTCCGCCTGCGATCCAAACACCCGGCGGCCTCTTGCTCCTCCGGCCAATAGAACGACTTGTCTCGATCGCACCCTTTTTTATTGTTTCTTTCAGAACACCCCCTTCTCGACGGGGATGTCGCAGAGCGTCATTGCCGCCGCACAGCCTTGCGGGGGTGAAACTGTGGTCAGAAACTGCACTGAACGGCCGTCGCGCGGCGCGAAGCGGGCAGGAAGATCGTCAGGCGAGAAAGAAGGGGGAGGAGAATGGGGATTGCAGGGGCGCGATGCCGCGCCCCTGCGCTTGGTTCAAAGGAGGGTTTGAATCGCTACGCCGAGGGCTGCGCCGCTTCCGGTTGCTGACCGCGCTGCTTGTCCCGCTGTTCGCGCAGCACCGCCTTGCGCGAGAGCCGGATGCGATTGCCTTCGATCGAAAGCACCTTCACCAGGAGCTGATCGCCTTCCTTCAGTTCGTCGCGAACGTTCTTGATCCGGTGCTCGGCCACTTCGCTGATGTGGAGCAGGCCGTCGGTGCCGGGGAAGAGTTCGACGAACGCGCCAAATTCGGCCAGCCGCACCACTTTCCCCAGGTACGTTTTGCCGATCTCCGGCACGGCCGTCACTTCGCTCACCAGCCGGAATGCAGCGTCGCCCGAAGCCGAATCGGCGGAATAGATGTGCACCGTTCCGTCGTCGAGCACGTCGATCTTCGCCCCGGTCGATTCGGTGATCGAGCGGATTTTCTTCCCGCCCGGCCCGATCAGGTCGCGGATTTTGTCGGTGGGAATCGTCAGCGTGATCAGCCGCGGCGCATAGGAAGAAACCTGCTTCCGCGGTTCGGGAAGCGCGTTCTGCATAATGTCCAGAATGTGCAGCCTCGCCCGCCGCGCCTGTTCGAGCGCTTCGCGCATCATCGCGATGCTCACATTCGTCACCTTGATGTCCATCTGCAGCGCGGTGATGCCTTCGCGCGTGCCGGCTACCTTGAAATCCATGTCGCCGTAATGGTCTTCGGCGCCGGCGATATCCGTCAGAATCGAATATTTGCCGTCGTCTCCGGTCACCAGTCCCATGGCGATGCCTGCGCAAGCCGAGCGAACCGGCACGCCGGCATCCATCAGCGCCAGCGAGCCGCCGCAGACCGTCGCCATCGAGCTCGATCCGTTCGATTCCAGAATGTCGCTCACCACACGGATCGCGTATGGAAAATCCGCTTCCGCCGGCAGCAGGTTCATCAGCGCCCGTTCGGCGAGTGCGCCGTGTCCCACTTCGCGCCGGCCCGGTCCGCGCAACGGTTTCACTTCGCCCACGCTGAACGGCGGGAAATTGTAATGCAGCATAAAGCGCTTGAACGCCTCTTCCTCGAACAGCAGGTCGAGCCGCTGCATGTCTTCCTTCGTGCCCAGCGTCGCCGTCGCCAGCGACTGCGTTTCGCCGCGCGTGAAGAGCGCCGAGCCGTGCACTCGCGGCAGCATGCCCACTTCGCAGGTAATCGGCCGCACCTGGTCGAACGCGCGCCGGTCCGGCCGCTGCCTCCGCACCAGCACATCTTCGCGGAAAATCTCCTCGAGCAGCGCTTCGAACGCACTGCCAGCCAGCTTGCGCTTTTCCATCTCCGTTTCCGGGAAACCGCCAGTCCATTCCGCCTTCAGCGCATCCACCAGCACGTAGCTTTCGCGCTTGGGATATTTCGAGGTGTCGAGCGCATCCTCCAGCCGGGCCCCGAATTCATTCTTTACGCGCTTGTAAAGCTCCTCGTCGAACGGAACTGCCGGCGCGGCCACTTTCTTCGCGCCTACCTTCGCCGCCAGTTCGTTGATCGCCGCGACGATCTTGCGGATTTCCGCGTGGCCGAATTCCAGCGCGTCGATGATCGTGTCCTCGGAAACCTCCAGCGATCCCGCCTCCACCATTACGATCCCGCTCTCCGTGCCCGCCACCACGATGTTCAGCCGGCTCGTCTTCTGCTCCGCCACCGTCGGGTTCGCCACCAGTTGGCCGTTCAGCAGGCCCACGCGCACCGCGCCGATCGGTCCGGCGAACGGAATCGGCGATACCGCCAGCGCCGCCGACGCCCCCACCACTCCGATCACATCGGGATCGTTTTCGCTGTCGGCCGACATCACCATCGTGATGATCTGCGTCTCCTGTCGCCACCCCTCCGGAAACAGCGGCCGGATCGGCCGGTCGGTCAGCCGGCTCACCAGCACTTCGCGCTCGGATGGCCGGCCTTCCCTCTTGAAAAAGCCACCGGGAATTTTTCCCGCCGAATACGTGTATTCGCGGTAATCCACCGTCAGTGGCAGAAAATCCTTTTCCGTGGCTCTGCGGTCCATGCAGGCGGTCGCCAGCACCACCGTATCGCCGTATCGCGCCAGCACGGAACCGTCCGCCTGGCGAGCCACACGCCCGTTTTCCAAAATCAGGTCCCGCCCGCCAATATTCACTCGTACTTCATTCGCCATGATCGTTTCCTTTTGCGTTCAGACTGTCCCTGCCCGCCCACGCCGGACGAACGGGGAAAAAGAGAGGGGTGCGCGGAAAGCCGCCTTCAGCCACAGCAATGCCGTGGACGAGCGGGCGGAGCGATTGTGGTGGGAAACCCGGCGACGGCCGGGGGAAAGCAGGCTGGTTCCCGGTATTCCGGGAGACTACTTGCGCAGACTGAGCCGCTCCACAATTTCGCGGTACCGTTCCGGAGCGCGACGATTCAAGTAATCCAGCAGACGGCGCCGATTGTTGACCATCATGATCAACCCTCGGCGCGAGGCGTAATCCTTACGATGGAACCGCAGATGTTCGGTGAGGTAGTTAATCCGCTCGCTGAGCAAAGCGATTTGAACTTCCGGCGAGCCCGTATCCCTGGCGCTCTGCCGGTATTGCTCAATCAACGTCGCCTTCATCCCTTCGAGTCGGTTGCTCGATCCCATGTGCCGTCGCGCGTCCGCTCCTTCGCTGTTCATCTCTTTTTCAATCGGCTATTCTAGCAAAAGCCCCGCTTCCGGGCTAGGAATTTCTTTCACAATCTGTTCGCCTGCCGGCCCCGTCCCACGCCGCCTCAGAGATCCCCGCCTTCCCTCTGCGCTCTCCGCGTGAACCAGGCCCGAATCCCCGCCGAATCCCGCTCTCAAGCGCGCCCGACTTTTTGGTTCTCGAATTTCGCTTTTCGAGTTTCGCCCTTCTCAAAACTCACCGCGGCTGCCGCCCTCCATCGCCAATCAGCGCCAGAAATTCCTCGCGCGTCTGGACGTTTTCCCGAAACGCGCCCAGCATGGCGCTCGTCACCGCGCGGGAATCCTGCTTTTCCACCCCCCGCATCACCATGCACAGGTGCCGGGCTTCCATGACCACCCCGACTCCTTCCGGGTTGATCTGTTCCATCAGCGCTTCGGCGATCTGCCGCGTCAACCGCTCCTGCAATTGCAGCCGCCGCGCGTACAAATTCACCAGCCGGGCCACTTTGCTCAGCCCCACCACCCGCTTGCGCGGAATGTAGCCCACGTGGCAGCGGCCGAAAAACGGCAGCAGATGGTGCTCGCACAGGCTATAGACTTCGATATCGCGCACCACCACCATCTGATCGTAGGAAACCTGGAACATCGCCCCGCCGAGCAGCTTTCCCGCGTCCTGCCGGTATCCGCTCGTCAGATAGCAGAGCGCCTTTTCAAACCGTTCGGGCGTTTTCCGCAGCCCCTCGCGATTCGGATCTTCGCCGATCGCTTCAAGCATTTGACGAACCAGATGCGCGATCGTGCCGGCAGGCGCCGTCGCGCAGTGCGCCGCTTCGTCCTTTTCCGTCAGCTTATCCGCCACGGGCATCACCTCGTCAGGAATTCCTCGGTGGCACAGGCGTCCCGCCTTTGGTAGGTCTTCGACGCGAGGCCAGTCTCCGGCCAGCGCAACTGAGGGCTCCGGCCCGATCCCCGCCGGGACACAGCGCAAACCATGGCTCGCCTTCGCCAGTGAATTTGCCTTACTATTATAGGGACGCTATGTGGAAGAGGCGAATTCTCTCTTATCTTGCGCTCGCTGGCGCGGCGGCTCTTTTGGTCGCGTTCTCCATTCCCACCTACTACGCCGGTCAACCCGGCATCGCCGGCAAGACCGCTCCCAATTTCGCCTTCACCCTGGATGGCCAACCGCAGCGTCTTTCGGACATGCAAGGGAAAATCGTCGTTCTGAATTTCTGGGCCACCTGGTGCCCGCCCTGCGTCGCCGAAACGCCTTCGCTCGAGCGCATGGCCACCGATCTCCAACCGCTCGGCGTCACGGTGCTTGGCGTCAGCGTGGATACCGATTCCGCCGCTTATCACAAATTCCTGCTCGACCACCGCATCACGTTTCCCACCTATCGCGACGCCAACGCCAAAATCCCGCTTTCCTACGGGACGAAGATGTATCCGGAAACCTACATCATCGGCCGCAAGGGAAAATTCGTTCGCAAATTGATTGGCGAGCAGGACTGGACCAGCCCTCAGATGCTCGGCTACCTCCGCGCCATTGCCCAAGGCCAGACCCCCACCACCTTCTAAACGGCGCCCCAACGCACAATCCTTTTGCTCTTTGGAGAGTGGCCTTTGGCTCTCCCAGGCGACTCCGCCGCAGGCCGGTCGGGCCGTTCGGATACGGGGCCGGTTCGTGTGGAAGATGTGCGTCGCAGTGCCGCGGAGCGACGCCGGGGCCGCTCGTGGGCCAATCCGGTGCGCGGCGGGGCGGTATTTGTCTTTCTAGGCCGCAGCCACGCCGGCCTTCACGCTGTGCACGGAAGAATTTTCCACCGGCAGCGTTTCGACCACCGGCGCGCTTTCCATCATCGGCCCCAGATTCGCGGCGATCTCGCGGAAAAGCCCGCTGTCGTAATTCGCCACGTCGGCCGGGCTTTTCCATACGGTCAGGCAGCAATATTTCCCCGTCGCCGGGTCGAGCGATTCGATGTTCTCCAGAAAGCCCGGCAGCGCCTGAATGCGCGGCAAATACTCCCCGTTGAGAGCGGTCCGGAATTCATCCATGTGGGACGGTTTGATGGTGCAGGTGATCACTCGTGAAACCACGGGAAGCCTCCTTGCGGGAAGGGTCAGCCACGGCAGGCAGTTAGAGACGCCTTCGTGGCGCCCCGAGATTGAGAAGGAAATTACTCCCGTCCCTCGGCCAAGTCAAGGAGCAGCGCGTCGGTGCATCCAGGTTCTCTTAAGACGTCCCCTTCCACGGTTTTTGTTCTGTGCGATTTGCCGATGGGCTGGTCCGCAGCGCAGCCCTGCGAAGCCGGTAGAGCGGAGAGATGAGGCCCGAGCAGAGGGAAGCGGCGAGATGGGAGACGGAGCAGTTGTCCGTTGATCTCAGTGCCGGTCGGGCTTATGCTAGCCGCCGGGTCCTGGGCTGAAAATGGCATTCCGGGTTAGGAACATGCTGCGTTGCGTTTCCTCCCGTACCAGGAACGCGACCCGCGAATGCGAAATCAGCGTTGCATATTGTCCAAACGGAAAGAACCCAATCCAATGACTGCTGAAAAGACGAGTTCTTCCAACGCTGTCCTTGTGAACTTGCGGGGTTTGCTTCCAGAACTGGAGACGCTTTACACCGACCTGCACGCGCATCCCGAACTGCCCATGGAGGAGGTTCGGACGGCAGGTCTGGCGGCGAACCGTTTGCGCGCCGCCGGCTACGACGTAGGCGCTACCGAGCGGGTGGTGGACGCGTTCCGCGCACACTTTCGTGCCAACCGGATCCAAGAAACCAGGCCGACATCTGCGAGCGAGGATTTCGGGTCATTCGGCACTGAATGGCACGCTCCATCCGTATTCTGGTTCGTCGGCGGCACCGATCCTGCGATATACGCGAAAGCCAAAGAGACCGGAAGGGTCAGCGATATCCCTACGAATCATAGCCCGCAATTTGCGCCGGCAATTCATCCCACACTCGAGACAGGAGTGGAAGCGTTGGTTGTTGCCGCTCAAGCGTGGCTATTCCGCTAAGGCACATGATCGTGAGCGAGCATATCTCGACCGGAGCTTTTTTGGTCGCGCTCGATCTTGGAGGCACCTTTGTGTTTGCGCTTAGCGGCGGCGTGACAGCCGTAAAGCGCCGGCTCGATGTGTTCGGGGTGCTGGTGCTGGCGTTCGCAGTAGGCAATGCCGGTGGCATCACGCGTGACGTGCTGATCGGGGCGATCCCGCCAGCCGCTTTGCGCGAGTGGCGCTATCTCGCAGTCTCCGTGCTCGCGGGCTTGGTGACATTTTTTTGGACTCCGCTCCTCGACCGGGTGTGGAGTTCGGTATTGGTTTTCGACGCCGCGGGTCTGGCGCTGTTCGCCGTCGTCGGCACGCAGAAAGCCTTGGCTTACGGGCTTCGCCCAGGGATGGCCGCGTTGCTCGGGATGGTGACTGGAGTTGGCGGTGGCATGGTTCGCGATGTCCTGGTGACTGAGATCCCCGTCGTGTTGCGGGCCGATCTCTACGCAGTTGCTGCGCTTGCGGGAGCAGCCGTGGTGTCGGTAGGCCACGTCATGCACCTTCCGTCGGTGCCGGTCGTGACCGCGGGTGCGATTCTCTGTTTCGGACTCCGACTTGGCGCCATGCGGTACGGCTGGCATCTGCCGGTCGCTCGGGCATCACAGCCGCATGGCTCAAAGACGCCTCCAACAAGTCGCGGATCGTAAGGGAGGGCGCGTCGGGTTGCGTCTGACGTGCCTCCAAGCGAACGAGATCGGGTTTTCCCATTGAATGGACGGCATAGAACGCAACAAATCCGTCGCCCCATTATGCAGCCCCACATCAGCAGAATTTTCTCCCGTCAATGGGACGAATCATGGAAATTCTGATTTTCAAGAGGAGAAAAGGGGGCATTAACCTCGAGGACAATGGGGGCAGCCCGTCGGCGCCCTTGTCACGCCTTCCCTTTGCGAGGTTTTCCTGCCGGCGCCTTCGCCAACAAAAGCTGTTTCTTGCGCGGAAGCTTAGCGAAGACCAGATCGTACGACCCGCGCACCAACCGCTCGATTTCAGTGCGCGGCAAGACCACCGGCGAGGTCAGCGAGATCCAATGCGCTCGCGCCAGGTACGGCGCGGGAATAATTCCTTGCCGCTCGATCAGTTCGGCGAATTCTTCCGTTCCGCACTTCAGCGAGAGCCACACGGGAGCAGGTTCCAGCACCAGCACCGCATACATTTTCCCGCCGACCTTGAAGACAAGGTCGTCTTCCCACTGGATCTGCTCGGTCGTGTGTGGGAGCGAAAGGCAAAAGCGGCGTAGCCAGTCAATATCCATCGCTGAAGCGTACCGGAGCGGCAGATTGATGTCGAGGCTGCGAATCGCGGCGCCGGAACCCTACCCTTCGGCCGCGCATTCTGGTGGGATCGGCGCTACGCGCCGGTTTGCGTGTCCACGCCGGCGTGGACGGAAGCTTCGGGATGGACGGCTTGCAATACGAGATCGGCGAGTGCGGCGATGAATCGCGGCGAGCTGTCGAGCGCGTGCATCACAGCGAAATCCTCCACGCCGCGGCCCATCGCGATCGCCCGCGTTTCGAGCCCGATTTCATACAGCGTCTCGATATGTTCGGTGACGAATGAAATCGGCACGACGAGCATCTGCCGCACGCCTTCGCCGGCCAGCCGCTCGACGGTCTGCACCAGCGACGGCTCCAGCCATTTCTGCGGCCCGAGCCGGCTCTGATAGCAGAGCGTCGAAGGGTTCGTCCACCCTCCCTGCTTCAGCAGCAGCCGCACCGTCTCTTCGATTTCGCCCTGATACGGATCGCCCGACTCGATCAGGCTCATCGGCAGACCGTGGGCGCTGAATACCAGGTGAACGTCCGCGGGACGCCGAAATTCCCCCAGGCCCTGCTCGATCCGCTCGACGAGCGCGCTCAGATACAGCGGATGGTTATAGAAGCGGTCCACCAGATGCGTCGGAATCGACCGCTCCGGGCGCCACCGGTGATTCCATTCGCGCAAGCTCGATCCCGTCGTCGCGCGCGAATACTGCGGGTACAGCGGCAACAGCACGAGCTCGTCAACCGCGCCGCGCTCCAGGCGGCGAATCGCCTCGATCGTCGAAGGGCGCCAGTAGCGCATCGCAATCACCACGTGCGGCTCGACCCACGGCTCGAGCGCGTCGGCGAGCGCAAGCGCCTGTCCTTCGGTCAGCTCGCGGATCGGCGACCCTCCGCCAATCGCCGCGTAATGCTCGCGCACGTGCTTGGCGCGCAGCGTCGAAATCAGCCAGGCCAGCGGCTTGCGCGCCAGCCACGCCATCGGAAAATTGATGATGTCCGGGTCGGTGAACAGGTTATAGAGAAACGGCTGCACGACATCCAGCCGGTCGGGCCCACCCAGTTGAAACAGAACCACCCCGACTTTCTTTCGCGAACCCATGGATTCCTGTCGCTCCGGGCTTCAAACACCGCCGTTCGCATTACCGGCCCGGCGGCTCCTCGTTCTTGCGGCAAACCCGCTTGCCCGGCGCTCCGGCCGAACAAGCTTCAGCGATCCCTTCCCTCTGGAAATGCCGCGCGCGCACCCAGGTTCATTCGTCGCGGCCCGTGCGGCTTTTCAAACGGCGGAGTTCCTCTTCCAACCGAGTCAGGCGCCGGCCCACGGTAGCCGAGTAAACGAAGAAAATCGCCCACGCAGCCAGATATGCACTTAGAATACTCCAAAAATTCCTCATTGGGTCACCTCTTTCCCCTCCGCCATTTCGACGCCCAGTTCTTCTTCCGCTTTCCACTCGCTGACCGTCTGCCGCATCGCCTCGAGGCGATAGCGATCGCGAATCATCAAAATCATCAACGCAAGCAAAGCGAGCCACGTGAACGCGAAAACGTGCCACATCCGCGGGTCGAGTCCCGAATTCGGACCGCCGGCAATCACCGGCCCCGGGTGCTCCGTGCGCCACCACCGCACCGAGAAATACGCCAGAGGAACGTCGAGAAACGCGAAAATCCCAAAGACGGCGGAAATCATCCCGCGGCGATCCATCTCCGTCGAAAGCCGCCGAAGCAGCAGATAAGCGATGTAGAGCAACTCAACGATGAACGCCAGCGTGAGTCGTGCGTCCCAGACCCACCACGTGCCCCAAACCGGCTTCGCCCAGATGGGTCCGGTGATCAGAACCACGGTGTCAAAGGCCAGCCCGACTTCCGCCGTCGAAACGGCCATCCAGTCCCAGCGCGGTTGCCGACTCGCCAGATAACCGATAGAAGCCAGAAACGAAAGGAAGAAACAGAGATAAGCGGAAATGCCCGTTGCGGCGTGGAAATAGAAAATTCGCTGGATGCTGCCCATCGTCAGCTCGCGCGGCGCGATGAAAAAGATCGCGTAGCCGGCGAACCCGAGCCCAATCGCCACGGCCCACCAGGCTAGATTCCATGCCGCTTTGCCCAACATCATCCCGCACCTCCCGTCGGAGCCGCTCTCGCGTGTGAATCCTCGCTCGCAGCCCGCGCGGCGCTGCCGCCCTCCGCAGTCCCGGCTTCGCAAGCGTCCGCTACCTGCGGCCGCTTTATTCTTCCACCAGGTAGCCGCTCAAAAGCCACGTCGCCGTCGTGAAAATCACATCGAACCCGGCCAGCATCGAAACCCACATCTGCCCTACCGAATGTCCCGCGGCGAGCAGTTCGCCGGTCGCCTCGACACCTGCAATCAGCACCGGTGCCAGCACCGGCAGCAGCAGGAGCGGCAACAGCAGTTCGCGCATGCGCGCCTGCGCCGCCATCGCCGAAAACACCGTCCCGACAACCGCTAGCCCGAACGTTCCCAAGAACAGCACGAGCAAGAGCCGTCCGATCACCTCGCCGACGCTGACGTTGTAAAAAACGCTGAAAATCGGCACGAAAATGATTTCCGTGGCGGCGAGAAACGCGAAATTCGCCAGAATTTTCCCCAGCAAAATCGCGAACGGATCAATCGGAGCCAGCCGCAGCGCCGCCAGCGTATCGTTCGTCTGCTCCCGCACGAAGCACAGTTGCAGCATCAGCGTCCCGGCAAAGAAAAACGCCATCCACACCAGTCCCGGAAGGATTCGCCGGCTTTCCGCCGCGGTCGGCGAAAACGCGAAGCTGAACAGGCCCGCAATCATCAACACGAAAAAGAAAATCGTATTCGTCAGATCGTGCGTGCGCAGCTCGATGCGGAGCTCCTTGGCCAGCACCGTCGAAGCCGAGCGTACCAGGCTCATGAACGCGCCTCCGGCGCGAGCGGCGCGGGCTCTCCCGCCGAGTCGCGGATCATTCGTCCGCCCTGCAACCAGACGGAACGCCCGGCGAGCGCGGCAAGCGCTTCATCGTGCGTGCTGATCACCAGCGTCGCGCCCGAACGGTGCAGCGTCTGAAACGTTTCGTCGAGCCATTCCCTGCCCTGCCGGTCGAGTCCGGTCGCCGGTTCGTCGAAGAGCAGCAGTCGCGGCTCGGTCACCAGCGCCCGCGCGATCGCGAGACGCTGCCGCATGCCGCGGGAAAACGTGGATGCCGCGTCGCCGGCTCGCTTTCCGAGTCCCACCGCGCTCAGCGCCTCTTCGGCGCGCTCTGCCGGATTTTCCAGGCCGTAAAGCCGCGCGAAAAAAATCAGGTTTTCGCGCGCGGAGAGTTCGTCGTAGGCGAGCGTTTTATGGCCCACCAGGCCGATCTGGCGGCGCACGGCTTCGCTTGAAAGATTTTCCGCGCCGGGGTGGTAGACGCGTCCCGCCGAAGGCCGCACCAGCAGCGCCGCCATGCGCAGCAGTGTGGTTTTCCCCGAACCGTTGGGACCGAAAAGAGCGACGAACTCGCCCGGCTCAATCCGAAGCGAGACGCGTCGGAGAGCGAAAAGCCCGCCGTACCTTTTCTCGACGCGCTCGAACGCGACTCCGAGCGCGGATTGCGCGTTTCGTTCCACGGTCAACAGAACTTCCGAAAAGCCGGCGCCGGCGTCGCCATCACTCTCGCCGCAAAGCCGCATTTGGCGCGTCTATCCCCGGCGCGCCCGGCGGCTCAGCCTTTCACCAGATCCCGCAGCGCTTTCTCCATCCGCTGCCGCTGCACCTGATATTCTTCCTCGGAAAGCGTTCCCGCCTGACGCCGCAGTTCCAGCCGGAAAAGCGTTTCCTTGATCTCGTCCACGCTCTGGCGCAATTGCTGCTCGCCGGCAGGTTGCGCCGGCGCGGGCGCAACCGGCGGAGGAGGCGCGCTCGCTGGCGCACCGGCAACCGCAGCGCCGGAGGGCGCAACAGCAAGCTGCCGCGATTTCCACCAGAGGAACGCCGCGCCGAGCAAAAACAGCGAACCGAAACCGGCAATCAAAATCCATTTCAATCCGTTGAGCCGCGGGGGAAGAGCCTGCGCGACGGGCGTTGGCGCGCCGCCCTGACCACCGGAATTATCGCCTCCGCTCGCGTCCGCGTTCTGTCCCGGCGGCGGTCCGCTGCCGGAAACCGAAATCGTCAGCGGCACGCCGGCCCCGACCGTCGATCGGCTGTAAACGGTCCACCCATGTTCGCTGCCGGCCGCGGAAAAGCCGTTGGCCGAAATATTGACTGCGGGCGGAACGAGCAGCATCGCCGCGCCCGCCGAATAGAGCGACGATAGCTGCAACGTGGTCTGGCTGCTCGGATAGCTCACTTCGTACGAGAAACGCACGCCGTTGTCGCCCGGCAGAAACGGAAAGTCGATGGCGTAGCGATTGTTTCCCTTGTCGATCGTTCCCTGCACCACCGGCATGCCCGAGGAATCCCATGCTTCCACCTGGCCCAGATTCGCGCCGGCCGGAAGCATGAACGAAAAATTGCCCTTCGCGCGATAGAAGGTTTTGGGCGGCTTGCTCTTGTTTTGAATGTCGTATTCCTCGCCCACCAGCAGGTTCGTCCCGCGCGGCTCGAGCGCGATGATGTGGTGCAGCACCTGGAACGCGCCGGGATCGGTGGTCGGATCGTAAACGCTGATGTTGATATTCGCGTCCGTGGATCCGGGCGGAATCGGCGAATGATAGAACACGCCGTGAAAAACGGCGCGCAGCAACATCGGCTGCTGGCCGATCGTGGGATACGAGAGGTGGAATCGGCCCTGCGCGTCGGTCTTCGTCTGCGCGACGTCCTGCATCCCGTTTTCGAGTTTCAGCAGGATCACCGGAGTATCGGCGGCGACCTTGCCGGTGGTGCCGTTTGTCACGACGCCCTTCACCGTACCGGCCATCGCGGGCGCGGCAGCGATCAGGAGAGTTCCGAAAAATGCCAGGCCAAGCCGCAAACAACGGTTCATTTCGTCTCGCTTGCGCGCGCCCGCCGCGTTTTGACGGAGGGTGCGCTTCCGGTAAGGGTTTCGATCTCTGCGAGCACCCGGGCCGCTTCCTGTTCGAGCGATTCCCGGGTCTCTTCGTAATCGGCTTCGGAAAATTTTCCCGCGCGATGCTCGAATCGCAGGTCGCGCAGGTTTTCGTAGATGGCGTCGCGGCGCTCGAGCAGTTGATCGAGCCGGGAACGGTGCGGAGCCATGTCTTCGGCCGCCGGCCGAATCAGGAACACGAATGCCAGAAGGCACAGCAGGACCGCGGCGCAGGCAATCGCAACAGCCGCGCCCATCAGTAGTCCTCCTTTTCCGATTCGGCGCGTGCCCGCGCGATGTGTTCGGGACGGACGCTCACCTTCACCGCTTGTGGCGCGCCTGCCGGAACCGGCGCCAGGCCGCGCGCGCGCCAGCGCTGCACGATGAAAACCGCCAGCATCAATCCCAGCAACCCCACGACAATCGGCATCAGCCACGCAGTCAAATCGAAACCACGAGCCGGAGGCACCACGAGTACTTGCGGTCCGTATTCCTGCACGAAAGCCTGCCGAATCAGGCTCGGCGACTGGCCGGAGGCGACTCGCTGCTCGAGTTCCGCCATCATCTGGTCGTGCATCACGCAGCGATCGCTGCCCTGGTGATCGCATTCAATGAGAATCTGGTCGCAACCGCACATGCACATCAATTGGTGACCGATTTTCTGGACTTCGGGATTCGACGCAGGCACGCGAGGCCCCGTGGAAGAGAGCGGCTGTCCCGCTCCATTGGTGCTCATATTCCCCTGCGAAACCGCCTGTCCCGCCGGATTCTGCGCCATCGCCGCCAGGCAAAACGCCGCAAGGAACCCCATCACAAGCAGTGCCGTGCGTGCTCCGACACTTGGCACCTCAGTGGGTCCCTTCGAGCACGCTGGCATCCGCCGGCACTTCCGCCGCTGCCCCTGAAGAGGACCGAACCGGAACGCCCGGTGGACTCGGCCCGGGCGCCTGCGAAGGCACCAGCGCCAGCAGCGTGCCGAGCAGCACCACCAAGCCGCCCAGCCAGATCCACTTCACCAGCGGATTCACGTAGGCGTGGATCACCGGCTTATTCGTCTGCGGGTTGGGCCCGGAATACACCACGTAGAGGTCGCGGAGCAGGCTGGAGCGAACTGCCACCATGGTTTCCGTCACGCCGCTGTCGGGGAAAAACCGGCGCTCTGGATACAGCATCATCGTCGGCTTGCCGTGCTGAAAAACCTCGAGCGTGGCGCGCTCGGCCGTGTAATTCGGGCCGTTGACGGTATCGAAATTCTGGCAATACAGCGTGTAGGGACCGATCTTCGCCGTCGAGCCCGGCGGCAAATCGAATTTCTTTTCCCGGTTGAACGCCGCTCCGGCGATGCCGATGAAAACGAACACGATTCCCAGGTGGACGATGTAGCCGCCGTAGCGCCGCGTGTTGCGCATCGTCAGCCGGCCCACCGACCGGAACAGATTGATGTTCGAATGCCGGCTGATCACTCGCGCACCGCGGAAAAATTCGCTGGCAACGGTGAGCACAACGAACACGCCCAAAACGAGCGCGCCGAGCGGGTAGAACTTTCGATAACCCGCGGCGAACGCCGCCGCACCCGTCAGCAAACCGCCCGCCAGTGGCCAGGCGAAATTCCGCCGCAGGCTGTCGAGCGACGTTTTCCGCCACGCCAGCAACGGCCCGACGCCAGTCAGCAGGAGCAGAAACAGTGCGATCGGAAAATTGACGCGGTTGAAAAACGGCGGACCGACGGAAATCTTGCTGCCCTCGACCGCTTCGGAAATCACCGGAAAGAGCGTGCCCCACAGCACCGCAAACGCCGCGGCGAGCAAAACCAGGTTGTTGAACAGGAAGCTCGACTCGCGGGAAACGATGGAATCCAGCTGATTGTCGCTTCGCAGGTAGTCCCGGTTTTTCACGTATGCCCAGAAGCAGACGAGAACGAGAATCACCAGGAACGCGACGAACCAGCCGCCGATCGACGACTGCGCGAACGCGTGCACCGAGCTGACGATGCCACTACGCGTGAGAAACGTTCCCAGAATCGAGAGCAGAAACGTGGCGAAAACCAGCCACACGTTCCACACGCGCAGCATGCCGCGCTTTTCCTGCATCATCACCGAATGCAAAAAGGCGGTTCCGGTCAGCCACGGCATCAGGCTGGCGTTTTCCACCGGATCCCAGGCCCAATAGCCGCCCCACCCAAGCACGGCATACGCCCAGTGCGCGCCCAGCAGAATCCCGCAGGTGAGGAATAGCCAGGCGATCATCACCCATCCTCGCGTGAGGTGAATCCATTTCTCGCCGGGATAGCGCGCCAGCAGCGCGCCGAGCGCAAAGGCGAAGGGAACCGTCATCCCGGTGTAGCCGAGATAAAGCATCGGCGGATGGATCACCATCGAGGGGTATTGCAGCAGCGGATTGAGGCCGCGGCCGTTCGATTGCGAAACCACCTGCAGCGCGCCGGTGGAAGAAACGCTGCCCAGAATGAAAAACGGATTCGCCGCGAAGTTATTCAGCAGCAGGAAAAAGAACTCCACGCCCGCCATGATCATCCCGACGTAAGGCATCAGTTCGGGATGTTTCCGCCGATTCAGGAAAATGACGAGGAAGGCGTAAAGCGAAAGCAGCCAGGTCCAGAAAAGCAGCGAGCCTTCCTGGCCAGACCAGAGCGCGGCAAATTTATAAACTAACGGCAGATG
>JAKASX010000003.1 GCA_021818865.1 Acidobacteriota bacterium | reverse complement strand
GCAGGCAGGCGTCATTTTGGGCACGGCGGCGTACATGTCTCCCGAGCAGGCCAAGGGCAAGCCGGTCGATCGCCGCGCCGATATTTGGGCGTTCGGCTGCGTGCTGTACGAAATGCTCACCGGCCGACGCGCTTTCGAAGGCGAAACCGTCACCGACATTCTGGCGGCAGTGATACGCGCCGAGCCGGATTGGACGCCACTGGCCGCGAGCGCACCCGCCGGAATCCGGAAGATGCTCAAGCGATGCTTGCAAAAGGATGCGAAGCAGCGGCTACAAGCCATCGGCGAGGCTCGCATCGCGATCGAGGAAGCGCAGGCGGGCGCGGCGGAGGATTCGGGTTCGCTTGCGGCGCCTGCGATCGCAGCGAAGACGATACCGGGATGGCGCCGCGCGCTGCCCTGGGCCGTAGCCGGCCTGGGGATTGCGGCAGCGGTGATCGCGCCTATCCTCCTCAGGACTTCCAGGCAGACCGCCAAACCCTCGCCGATTGAACTGAGTCTGAACATTCCCTCCGGCCAGCAACTCATCACGGGCGCCGGCCCCGCAGTGGTCGTGTCGCCGGACGGTTCGCGGATTGCCTATGCGGCCGGGACTGCCGGAAACGGCCAAATTTACGTGCGTGCAATGGACAAATCCGAGGCCGTTCCTCTCGAAGGGGCGCAAGGGAGTTCGCTCTTCTTTTCGCCGGACAGTCAATGGATCGGATTTGACGGCATCGACGGGAAGCTGGAAAAAGTCTCCGTTTTCGGCGGGGCGCCCGTCGTGCTTTGCGATGCCAGCGGTAGTCGGGGTGCATCGTGGGGCAAAGACGGCACGATTGTTTTCACGGCGAGCTTCACGAGTCCCTTGTATCGGATTTCCGCCGCTGGCGGAACACCGGAACCCCTGACCCAACTGGACAAGGGAAGATATGAAGTCACCCAGCGCTGGCCGCAAATCTTGCCCGGGGACAAAGAGGTGCTTTTCACGGCTTCGGCAGACAACAACAATTTCGACCACGCGTGGGTGGAAGCCGCCTCACTCGCGACGGGCAAAGCGAGGGTGCTGGTGCAAAATGCCTATTTCGGGCGCTATCTATCCTCCGGATTTCTGACCTACGTATCCGGGGGCACGTTGTTTGCGGCTCCTTTCGATCTGAAGGATATGAAGCTGACGGGAACGGCGATGCCGATCTTGCAGAACCTTCGGTCCCGGCTTACCAACGGAAGCGCGCAAATCAGCTTTTCAAAAACGGGGACGGCGGTTTACATTGCGGGCGCGACCTTTGGCGCCAAAATTACCGTTGGGCTTTTCGACCGCAAGGGAGCGTCCACGCCGCTGATCCAACATCCGGGCGATTACCTCGCGCTGGCCTTTTCGCCCGATGGCAAGCGGCTCGCCTTGCAGACCGGAACCAACAACATTTCGGTGTACGACCTTGCTCGAGGGACCTTGACGGCGCTCACCTTTCCCCCCGCTGGCTGCGTCGAGCCGATCTGGACGCCCGACGGAAAAATGATCACCTGCAGCCGCACTACGAACGGTCTTGGGATTAGCTGGCTCCCCTCCGACGGTGCGGGAAACTTGAAACCATTGACGCCGGGCTTCGGCTATTTTCAAATTCCAACTTCATGGTCGCCGGACGGCAGGACGCTTGCTTATTTTGAGTTTTCACCCCAGGGAGGCTGCTGTGAGATCTTGACACTTCCGGTAAGCGCAAGCGGCCAGGCCGGAAAGGCAAAGCCCTACTTCTCCGGGGGCGCACACAATGGAGGCTCTTATCCCCAGATTTCGCCGGATGGACATTGGATGGCTTACGAGTCCGAAGAGTCTGGGACGCCGCAGATTTATGTTGTGCCGTTTCCCAGTTCCCCAGGAAAGTGGCAAGTTTCGGCCACGGGCGGACTCTATCCTCGCTGGTCGAAGGCGGGACACGAACTTTTCTTTCTTGGTTCGGGTCCCTCTGGATTGGGAGCGCTGGTCGAGGTTCCCTATGCCGTCGAGGGAAATTCATTCCACGTCGGCAAGCCGCAAGTCTTGTTCCAGGGGTTTGTATTGCTTCAGACCAACTATACTCCATACGATGTCGCGCCGGACGGAAAGCACTTCGCGATGTTGGTAGAAGCACAGGGAAAATCGCCTGGGCCGGTTCTGCCCACCGTGGTTGTCAATTGGTCATCTCGAGTGGAGAGGCTTGTTGCTGCTGGGCAAAAATAACTCGGTGGCGTTTGGAACAGGCGGTCGATGCCGGATATGACTCTAAGCGCTGGAACCAAGGTTGGACCGTACGAGGTCGTCGGCGCGATCGGCGCGGGCGGGATGGGCGAGGTGTATCGCGCGCGGGATACGAAGCTCGGGCGCGAAGTCGCGCTGAAAGTATTGCCCGAAGCGTTTGCCACAGAGGCCGAGCGGATGGGGCGGTTCGAGCGCGAAGCGAAACTCCTTGCTTCGCTCAATCACCCGAACATCGCTTCGATTTTTGGATTTGAAGACTCGGGCGGCGTGCATGCGCTCGTCATGGAATTGGTGGAAGGCCAGACGCTGGCGGAGCGAATTGGCGAGCCGGGAACGCGTGGCGCGGGGCCGCGAGGTGCCGGCCTAAAGGCCGGCGCTACACAGGCTGGTGCAGCGGGAGCGATGCCTGTCGATGAAGCGCTGCCCATTGCAAAGCAGATCGCTGAAGGATTGGAATACGCGCACGAGCGCGGGATCGTTCATCGCGATTTGAAGCCGGCGAACGTGAAGATCACGCCGGATGGCGTGGTGAAGATTCTCGATTTCGGTTTGGCAAAGGCATTGGAGGGCGACACGGCGTCGAGCGGCCCCTCCACTTCGCCGACGCTGAGCCATATGGCGACGCAAGCGGGAGTCATCCTCGGCACGGCAGCGTATATGTCTCCCGAACAGGCGAAAGGAAAGCCGGTCGATCGGCGAGCGGATATTTGGGCTTTTGGCTGCGTGCTGTACGAAATGCTCACCGGCAAACCGGCATTCGGCGGCGAAACGGTCACGGACATCCTCGCCGCAGTCGTGACAAAGGAACCAGACTGGAGCGCGTTGTCGGCAGCGACGCCGACGCACGTTCGCGTTCTTCTGCAGCGATGCTTGCGGAGAGATCCAAAACAGCGCCTGCGCGATATTGGCGAAGCGCGCATTGCGATCGAAGGGACGCTGGCGGGTGCGGATTCTGTAGCGACGACCACTCACAGCGGGCCGGCGATGAGGGCATCGCCGGTGCGGCGCGGTTTGCCGTGGGCGCTCGCCGGGGTCCTGGCGATCCTCGCAGCGCTGTTTGCACCCGGCTACTTCAAGAGGGCGCCCCAGCCCACGCCGGCCGTGGTCTCGCAAATCCTGGCGCCTTCGGGCAATGTTTTTGCGCTGGGCGGGAGTGCGGCCGGGCCGCCTGCGCTCTCTCCAGACGGTCAGTTGCTGGCCTTCGCCGCGATCGGTTCCGACGGCATACAACGGATTTGGATTCGGCGAATGGATTCAGGGACGGCGCAACCGGTGGCCGGGACCGAAGGCGGCACGTATCCTTTTTGGTCACCCCATGGCCGAAATTTGGGTTTCTTTGCCAACCACGAACTGAGTCGGGTTGGCGCTTCCGGAGGACCCGTCATTGCGGTGTGCGATGCCTTGGCGGGCAGAGGCGGCTCCTGGAGTCGCGATGACACAATCCTTTTCACGCCATCCACCGACGACGTGATCTATCGTGTGCCAGCATCGGGAGGCACCCCGACCCCTGTCACCAAGTTCTTCGAGCCCGGCGAACACACCAATCGCTGGCCGCAGTTTCTGCCTGACGGAAAGCATTTTCTCTATTACGCGCAGTCGGATCTGCCGGGAAGGTCCGGCACGCTCGCGGCATCGCTTGACGGTGGCGCACCGAAGCTGCTGGTGCGGGGGGATTCGAACGGCGTCTACGCGCCACCCGGATACCTGCTCTTTATTCGTCAGGGCACACTCATGGCGCAACGATTCGACGCTGCCACGCTGCGGCTGACCGGGCGTCCCCGTGCGCTCGCCGTGGGTGCCGTGTGGGATCCCAGCATATGGCGTGGGATGTTCGCCATCTCCGGGAACGGCACTCTGATCTACGAGCAGGGAACCTCGTCCTCCGGCGACTCCGGACTGCTCTGGGTCGACCGGAACGGAAAGCAGTTACAGGATGTGGGAACGAAGGGAAATTATGCGGACCAGAGCCTCTCGCCAGATGGGAGCAAATTGGCGGTCGCCGTGGGAGGCACCAGAGGCAGCAATATTTGGGTATTCGACCTTGTCCGAAACGTCAAATCACGGTTGACGGTTTCGCAGGACGCTTTTTCCCCTGCCTGGTCGCCCGACGGCAAATGGATCGCGTTCGCGTCCCTCCGGGGAGATCTGCCTCATATCTATGAAAAGGCCGCCGACGGCACCGGCAAGTCGGAACCGCTGGTCGTCGACAACGCCGGTGAGTTTGGCCCCGAATGGTCGGCGGATGGGCGCTTCCTGCTGTATAACCGCGCCGCCAACACGCCTGGCTCGCGGGTTGAGATTTGGGCGATGCCGATGTTTGGTGACCGGAAGCCGTTTCCGGTGATTCAAAGCGGTTTCCCCGTTGCCGGGCACGCGCTCTCGCCGGACGGGAAGTGGCTGGCTTACACGTCGCCGCAGGGAGGAACGCCCCAAGTCTACATACAAGCCTTCCCCCAAGGCGGCAGGCGATGGCAGGTCTCGACCGACAACGCTTATTCCCCTGAATGGAGCCGGGACGGCAAGGAGCTCTTTTACTTCTCCCTCGCCGACCAAATGATCATGTCAGCACCGGTTTCAGAACGAGGAGGGAGCTTGACGGTCGGCAAGGTCGCGGCTTTGTTCCGAGTCAATCTGCCCACCAATGTGCTCCTCGGCACGGGTCACGGATTCAGCGTCAGCCCCGACGGGAAGCGGTTCCTGGTGAAGGGTCAGACGGCCTCACAGGTTTCACAGGCGACACACGCGCTGACGCTCATCGTCAACTGGCCTGCTCTTCTGAAGAAGCCATAATGCTCGCTGCGGGAGCCAAACTCGGGCCGTACGAGGTCGTCGGCGCGATCGGCGCGGGCGGGATGGGCGAGGTGTATCGCGCGCGGGATACGAAGCTCGGGCGCGAAGTCGCGCTGAAAGTCTTGCCTGAAGGATTCGCCGCCGATGCCGAGCGCATGGGACGGTTCGAGCGGGAAGCGAAGGTTCTGGCTTCGCTGAATCATCCGAATATCGCCGCAATTTATGGATTTGAGGACTCCGGCAGCGTGCATGCGCTGGTGATGGAGATGGTCGAGGGCCAGACGCTGGCGGAGCGAATTGGCGAGCCGGGAACGCGTGGCGCGGGGCCGCGAGGTGCCGGCCTAAAGGCCGGCGCTACACAGGCTGGCGCAGCGGGACCGATGCCTGTCGATGAGGCACTGCCCATTGCAAAGCAGATCGCGGAAGGACTGGAATACGCGCACGAACGCGGGATCGTTCATCGGGATTTGAAACCCGCGAACGTGAAAATCACGCCGGATGGCGTGGTGAAAATCCTCGATTTCGGCCTGGCGAAAGCGCTCAGCGGCGAAACCGCCGCTGCCGATCCGTCGACGTCGCCGACGCTGAGCCATTTGGCGACGCAGGCAGGCGTCATTTTGGGCACGGCGGCCTATATGGCGCCGGAGCAAGCGAAGGGCAAGCCGGTGGATCGGCGAGCGGACATCTGGGCGTTCGGTTGCGTGCTCTTTGAGATGTTGACTGCGAAGAAGCCGTTTGACGGCGAAACGGTCACCGACATTCTGATCGCGGTGGTGACGAAACAGCCGGATTGGACGCTGCTTCCGAAGAGTACGCCGGCGCATATTCGCGTGCTGTTGCAGCGCTGCTTGCAGAAAGATCCAAAGCAACGGCTGCGCGATATCGGCGAAGCGCGAATCACACTTGAGGAAACACCGTCCGGCGGGGCTTCGCCAGAGGAAACGCCCACCGGCGTTCGAGCGCTGCGCTCCCGGCGCGAGATTGCAGCCTGGTCGCTCGTCGCTGTTCTCGCACTGCTAGCGGCCGGCCTTGGCGCCAGGATGTGGCTCGCCCGGAGCGAGCCGGCGGCAGCGGCCATCGTTTCGCAGATCCTTTCACCGCCCAACGAGAGGTTCGCGTTCTTAAGAGGCCACGCAGGGCCACCGGCGATTTCGCCCAACGGAAAATGGCTGGCGTTTGTCGCCGTGAGCTCCGACGGCAAGCAAGAGCTCTGGGTCAGGCGGCTAAACGCGGCGACGGCGCAGCCGTTGGCAGGCACCGAGGGGGCGGGTCTCCCCTTCTGGTCACCTGACAGCCGCTCGATTGGGTTTTTCGCCGATGGAGAACTCCGGCGGATTGGCGTTGACGGCGGCCCCACACTGACTCTTGCCAGGGCCCGGACAGGGACCGGAGGAACCTGGAATCAAGATGGCACGATCCTGTTCGGTCCAAATCCGGTCAGTCCTCTTTTTCGAGTCTCTGCATCGGGAGGTGCTCGTCACCAGGTTACAAAATTGCTCAGTTCAAGCAGCCAGACGGGCGACCTTTGGCCTCAATTCCTTCCCGATGGCAAGCATTTCCTTTTCCTCGCGGTTTCCACCGTAAAGGGACAAGCAAGCACGTGGATTGGCTCGCTCGACGGCGGTGCGCCAAAGCTGATTGAACGCGGTGACTCCGATGTGCTGTACGCATCTCCTGGTTACCTGATCTTCGCTCGCCACGGGACGCTGATGGCGCAGCCATTCGACGCGGCGAGTCTGCAACTGACGGGTCAGGCGACACAGTTGGCCGAAAATGTCGCGAAGTCTCCGATTTTTGGGCTTGGCGATTTCACCGTTTCACAGAATGGCATTCTCGTGTACCGGGCGGGAGGTATCCTTGAAGACTTATCGCAAATCCTTTGGTTCAACCGGAGCGGCAAAAAGCTCGGCGAAGTGGGAGCGCCCGGCTATTTTATGTCGCCGAGCCTTTCTCCAGATGGTCGCAACCTGGCCGTCAGCGTGTACTCTCCCGAAGCGAGCACAAGTAGCATTTGGATATACAATCTCGCGCAGGGGACCCGAACTCGCCTTACCTTTCCCTCGCCGCCGGACTCGGATGCGGAACCAATGTGGTCGCCTGACGGGAAGACCATAGCATTTCGAGGGACGAGAGGTGGACATTTTCATGTGTATGAGAAGGCTGCCGATGGCGCGGGAAGCACGTCTCCGCTGGTCGTTGGTGACGTCGACGAAACCTTGCCATCGTTTTCCCCCGACGGACGCTACCTGATTTACAAGCGCGCCGAATCGCAGCCTCATCATTTCCAAGAGGAGATCTGGGCCTTGCCTCTGTTCGGCAGCCGCATACCGTTTCCCGTGCTTCAGAACCCACAATTTAATGTGGGCACGCCTGCGCTCTCTCCGGACGGGAAATGGCTGGCCTATTTCTCCCACGAACCGGGCCAATCGGGAATTTACATTGTGCCCTTCCTGCACGGCAGCGGGAAGTGGGAAGTTTCGAGCGGTGGGGGAAGATGGCCGCGCTGGCAACAAGACGGCAGGGACCTCTATTACCTCTCTCCGGACAATAAACTCATGGCGGCGGAGATTTCCGAGCAAAACGGCGGTTTGATGGTTGGGAAGGTATCAGCGCTATTTCAGACGAACGCTTCGCGCCCCGCCATGTCTTGGCCTTACGATGTCGCTGCCGACGGGAAAAAATTCGTCGTGCTCTCGCGGGTCAGCGCGAAAACCAGCGAACCGTTGACGCTGGTTGTCAACTGGCCCGCACTGCTGAAGAGCAAACAATGATGCTCGAGGCAGGCGCAAAACTCGGACCGTATGAAGTCGTCAGCGCGATAGGCGCGGGCGGGATGGGCGAGGTGTATCGCGCGCGTGATACGAAGCTGGGGCGCGAAGTCGCGCTGAAAGTATTGCCCGAAGCGTTTGCCACAGAGGCCGAGCGCATGGGGCGGTTCGAGCGGGAAGCGAAGGTTCTTGCTTCGCTGAATCATCCGAATATCGCCGCAATTTATGGATTTGAGGATTCCGGCAGCGTGCATGCGCTGGTGATGGAATTGGTGGAAGGCCAGACGCTGGCGGAGCGAATTGGCGAGCCGGGAACGCGTGGCGCGGGGCCGCGAGGTGCCGGCCTAAAGGCCGGCGCTACACAGGTTGAGGCAGCTGGACCGATGCCTGTCGATGAAGCACTGCCCATTGCAAAGCAGATCGCTGAAGGATTGGAATACGCGCACGAACGAGGGATCGTTCACCGCGATTTGAAGCCGGCGAACGTGAAGATCACGCCGGATGGCGGGGTGAAGATTCTGGATTTCGGCCTGGCGAAAGCGCTGGCAGGCGAAACCGCCGCTGCTGATCCGTCGGCCTCGCCCACGCTCAGCCACTTGGCGACGCAGGCGGGAGTCATCCTCGGGACCGCGGCGTATATGGCGCCGGAGCAGGCGAAAGGCAAGCCGGTGGATCGGCGAGCGGATATTTGGGCGTTTGGCTGCGTGCTGTACGAAATGCTCACCGGCAAGAAACCGTTCGAGGGAGAAACGGTAACCGACATTCTTGCGGCCGTGGTTCGCGCGGAGCCGGATTGGTCGTTGCTGCCCACGGGCACGCCGTCGCCAATTCGCAAGCTGCTGCGCCGCTGCCTTAACAAAGATCCAAAGCAACGCCTGCAAGCTATCGGCGAAGCGCGCATCGCGCTTGAAGAGGCCGCGAGTGGCCCAGCCGAGCCAACCGCAGCACCGTCGCCCGCCGCGCCACGAGCACCCGCCCTGCAGGCGCCTTGGCGTCGTGCATTGCCGTGGGTCGGCATGCTCGTTCTTGCAGGGGTCGCGGCAATTTTTGCCTTCCGCTACGAAACGCGCGCGCCAAGACCCACGCCCGCCATCATTTCGCAAATCCTGCCGCCCGCCGGACAAGCGTTTTCGCTCAACGGAAACCTTATCGGACCGCCAGCGCTCTCGCCAGACGGCAGCAAGCTGGCATTCGCGGCAGTGGGCTCGGACGGTAAACAACAACTGTGGGTGCAGAGGCTCAACTCTCCAGCCGCTCTACCGCTTGCCGAGACCGATGGCGGCATGTATCCGTTTTGGTCGCCGGATGGTCGCGACCTGGGATTCTTTGCCAACGGCAAGCTAAAGCGCATCAACGCCTCGGGCGGGCCCCCGCTGACCTTGTGCGACGCACCCAGCGGTCGCGGAGGAGCCTGGAACGAGAGCGGCACGATTCTTTTCACACCCGACCTCGCCGCAACTGTGTATCGCGTAGCGGCGTCGGGAGGCGCACCCACCCGGGCTGTCGATAAATCGACGAACACCGGGAGCAATCGCTGGCCGCAGTTTCTCCCCGACGGGATGCACTTCCTCTTCTACGATCATTCCGACACCCCTGGAGAGTCCGCCACGTTCGTCGGCTCGCTCGAAGGCGGGCAGCCGAAACTCCTGCTGCGAGGGACAACCAACGCGGTTTTCGCTCCGCCCGGATACCTGCTTTTCATCCGGCAGGGCACGTTAATGGCCGAGCGTTTCGACCAGAAGCGGCTGCGCTTACAAGGCCCTGCCCTTCCGCTCGCTCAAAACGTCGTGGACAATTTCCTGATTTTCCGCGCCATGTTCACCGTTTCAGCGACTGGCACGCTGGTATTTCAAGGAGGAAACTCCGGCGGCGGCAATTCCCAACTCCTTTGGCTTGACCGGAACGGCAAACAGATCGGGCAAGTGGGAACGACCGGGGCCTACTACACGCCGCGCCTCTCGCCCGACGGAAGCAAACTGGCCGTGAGTATCGGAGGCGCGGCAGGTAACAACATTTGGGTCTTTGATCTTACCCGCGGCATCAGCACCCGCATCACGTTTTCCCAGAACGATCTGGGACCGGCGTGGTCTCCGAACGGTAAGACGATCGCCTTCGAATCGGGTCGAGGCACGTTCGTTAATCTCTATCAGAAGGCCGCCGACGGCAGCGGGAAGACCACGCCTTTGCTTGTAGATAACGCCAGCGAGTATGACCCGGTTTGGTCGGCCGACGGCCGCTATCTAGTCTTCGAACGCTGGGCGAGGGGTGCGACAACGCACGTCGAGATCTGGGCCATGCCTACTTTCGGTGACCGGAAGCCGTTTCCCGTCGTGCAAGGCCGGTTCTCCGTTTCCCAACCGAGCCTTTCTCCCGACGGGAAGTGGCTGGCGTATCTCTCCACTGAATCCGGCCAGCCCCAGGTGTACGCGCAGACGTTCCCCCATGGCAGCGAAAGATGGCAGGTTTCGGCGGCCGGAGGGGACTGGCCATTGTGGTCGCACGACGGCAAGGAGCTTTTCTATATCTCCGCGGACGACAAGGTCATGTCCGCCAGTATCACCGAAGCCGGCTCCCGGCTAATCATCGGAAAGGATAGGCCCCTATTCCAAACGAATGCGCTCATCGGTCCTGGATGGCCATACGACGTGAGCGCCGACGGCAAGAAATTCGTGATCGCGAACCAAAAGCAGGCGCAGACCTCCCAGCCGCTGACTTTGGTCGTCAACTGGCCGGCGCTGCTGAAGAAGCACTGAAAGAGAGTGGCTGGTGGTAAGTGGCGAGTGACGAGGTGGAAAGAAGGCGATGCTGAGTGCGGGAAGCAAGCTCGGGCCGTATGAGGTGGTCAGCATAATTGGGGCGGGCGGGATGGGCGAGGTGTATCGCGCGCGCGATACGAAGCTAGGGCGCGAAGTCGCGCTGAAGGTATTGCCGGAAGCGTTTGCGAGCAACCCCGAACGCATGGGGCGTTTCGAGCGCGAAGCGAAAGTTCTCGCTTCACTGAATCATCCGAACATCGCCGCCACTCACGGATTCGAGGAATCGGGCGACGTGCGTGCGCTGGTGATGGAGTTGGTGGAGGGCCAAACGCTGGCGGAGCGAATTGGCGAGCCGGGAACGCGTGGCGCGGGGCCGCGAGGCGCCGGCCTAAAGGCCGGCGCTACGCAGGCTGGCGAAGTGGGAGCGATGCCTGTCGATGAGGCACTGCCCATTGCAAAGCAGATCACAGAAGGATTGGAATACGCGCACGAACGCGGGATCGTGCATCGCGATTTGAAACCGGCGAACGTGAAGATCACGCCGGACGGCGCGGTGAAGATTCTCGATTTCGGGCTGGCGAAAGCGCTCGAAGGGGAAACCGCGGCAGGCGATATTTCCTCTTCGCCGACGATGAGCCGACTCGCGACGCAGGCGGGCATCATTCTGGGCACGGCGGCGTATATGTCGCCGGAGCAAGCAAAGGGGCGACCGGTCGATCGCCGGGCGGACGTCTGGGCGTTTGGGTGCGTGCTGTACGAAATGCTCACCGGCAAGCCGGCGTTCGGCGGAGAGACGGTGACGGACGTGCTGGCGTCGGTGGTGAAGGAAGAGCCGGATTGGTCGGCATTGCCGGAAAACACTCCTCCGGTGATTCTCCGTCTGCTGCGGCGCTGCCTGAAAAAAGACGCCAAACAGCGGCTGCAAGCCATCGGAGAAGCCCGGATCGCACTCGACGAAGTCATTTCCGGTTCTGCTGAAGTCGCGGAAATTCGCGCGGCGGTTCACCCGGCGGCGCATTCCCGCCGCGAGATCATTGCCTGGGCGCTCGTCGGATTCCTGCTGCTCGCTGGCGCGGGCGCCGCGGTGTGGGCTTGGCTTACGCCACGTGCGACGGTCGTCCCTCCGGCTCTGGCCTACATTCCTCCGCCGCCAGGCACCAGCTTTCGCTTCTTTGGCTTCAGCCCGGGACCTGTGGCGGTTTCGCCGGACGGCAAAGAGCTGGCCTTTGCCGCGACCGATCAGAAGGGCGTGACGAAAATCTGGGTGAGGCCGCTGGATGGCGGCGAGGCGAAGGCGCTCGCGGGGACCGAGGGCGGCTCGATGCCATTCTGGTCCGCCGACGGACGCTCGCTCGGCTTTTTCGCGGATGAGAAACTGAAGAAGGTGACCGTCGAGAGCGGGACCGTTCAGACTCTGGGTGACGCCGCCTGTCCGAACCTGGGTGGGGCATGGAGTTCGCAGAACGCGATCCTGTTCGTGCCGCACTGCGGCGGTCCGATCGACAGCATCCCGGCTTCCGGCGGAAAGCCACAACCTGTGATTCAACCTGCGAGCGGCGAAAGCGACTTCAGTTCACCGATGTTTCTGCCTGGCGACAACCAGGTCCTGTACACCGCGCTTAGCCCGGACGGACAGCCATCCATTCGCATGGCCTCGCTGAGCGGGCGCAAGTCGCAGCTCATCCTGAGCGACGCCGCCTCGCCGGAATTCGCGTCAGGCGATTTGTTGTTTCTCCGCGGCGGCAGGATTTTCGCCCAGCGGTTCGATTCGGCCGACGGAATGCTGAATGGGGACGCGACACCGCTGGCCCAGGCACATAATTTTTCCGTGTCCGCCTCCGGTGTACTCGCATTCCAGGGCGGCTCGGCCGATGCTCACCTGGAATGGTTCGACCGCGGCGGAAATTTGCTAGGCACGGTCGGCGGGGTGCAACCGTGGATCTCGCCAAAAATTTCTCCGAATGGAAAACAGGTTCTTGCGGCCCAGGCCAGCCCGACAAGCGCAGCGTGGAACCTGTGGTCTTACCCGGCAAAGGGTGGAGTGGGGACACGGTTGACGTTCAGCCCAGGGGGACAGGGATTCTCCGTCTGGTCGCCCAGCGGGAAAAACATCGCTTACGGTTGCCAGCCCGGAGGAAACTTATCCATTTGCCTCAAGGCAGCCGATGGGTCCGGTGCGGCGAAGACGCTGCTGAAATTGGGTCCGGACGTCGTTGCGGCTTCCGCAATCGACTGGTCGCCGGACGGGCGTTACCTGAGCATCAACGAGGAGCAGCGAAGGAATGAACGCTGGGGAGCGTGGATTCTGCCCCTGGACGGGAAAGGCAAGCTAAACCGACCTGCGCCTGTGAATGCCGATCAGTACGACGGCGACTTTTCGCCCGGTGGGCACTGGTTCTCCTATTTCTCCTACGAGACCGGCCGCCCTGAGGTCTTCGTTGTGCCGTTCCCTCCAACTGGCGGGAAGTATCAAATCTCGCAGAACGGTGGCTGGATGGTGCGCTGGGCCGCGGGCGACAAGCTGTTTTTCCTGACGATGGGCAATCGCCTGATGGAAGCCGATCTGAAGGTGACGGGAAACTCCCTGCAAGTGCAATCCATCACGCCGCTCTTTCAGCTCAGCCTGCCGATGACGAATGCTCCGCTATACGACGTGACGCCCGACGGGGAGCGGGTCATCGTGGCCACCGCGGCCGATCCGGAAGCGGCCAGTTCGATCTCGCTGCTGCTGAATTGGCCCTCGGCGCTGAAACAGCGGTGAGGGAAATCCGGCTTCCCGCCCTCCTTAACCGCTCTGCCGCCGACCACAACATAGGGAAGATTCTGTTTGGGAGCGCTCCGTTTCGCATTCCCCGGCTGCGTTGACTTGTTCCCGGGCGCAGCCTAAGATGGCGTCAATATGGCAAGCCCGGCGTGGTGGTCGTTGAGGCGTTAGTGCGCCACTTCAGATGCAAAGAGGCAGGTATGCGCAATGCGGGTGTCACTTCCCGCGTTCCGTCGCTGGCCTCACAGGCACCAGACCTTGCCAAGAGTATCATTAAGAAGCTCGGCGGGAAGCGTGTTGGCGCAATCGTGGTTTTCGGGCGCAACGCGGGTTGTTTTGCTGGCTTCAGAGGACCCCTATGATTGACAACCTTTACGAAATGATCGGCGGCAGGCGGACAGTGCAAGCGGCGGTGGAAATCTTCTACCGGAAAGTTCTGGAAGACGAGGCGCTGCGTCCTTTTTTCGACTCGACGGACATGGCGCACCTCCGTTCGGGGCAGAGCATGTTCGTTTCCATGCTGCTCGGCGGCAAGGTGGTCTATACGGGGAAAGAGGTCGCCACCGCGCACGCGCAAGCGCGCGCCAGGGGATTGACGCCGGAGCATTTCGACGCGTTTCTGCGGCATTTTCGCGAAGCCCTGGTTGAAGCCGGCGTGAAACCTGAGAACGTCGAGGGCGTGATGAGACTGCTCGAAGCGAAACGCGACGCGGTTTTGAAGGGTTGAGGTCGCTTCCCGGGCTGCACCGTTGCGCGTTTTTTCCGTTTTCTCCCGCAGAACCAGCGGAACGCCCGCGTGCGCTATTCGCCGACACCCGCACCGGAAGCCGATTCGTTCCGGGACGAATCGTCGAGGTCGGCGGCGCAGTATTCCTTGAGTTTCCGATAGAGCGTGGTTTTTCCAATCCCCAGGATCCGCGCCGCGGCAAGCTTGTCGCCGCCGGTGCGATGCAGCGCGCGGAAAATGGCGCGCCGCTCGAGCTCGGCCAGCGTGATTTCCTCGTCATCCAGCGGCAGCCGCGCCGGAGCGGGCGCCTGCAAATTGGTTGGCAGATCGCCAACGTGCAACAGCGGCCCGGAATTGAGCGCCAGCGCCCGCGCGATCGCGTTTTCCAGCTCGCGCACGTTCCCCGGCCACTCGTAGCAAACCAGGCGCGCCAGCGCGTCTTCGGAAAACACCGGCGTCGCGCGTGCCTCGCCCGCAGCGCGTTCCAGAAAATGAGTGACGATCAGCGGAATGTCGCTTTTGCGCTCGCGCAAGGGAGGCAAACGGATGGGAACCACGTTCAGCCGGTAGAAAAGGTCCTGCCGGAACTTGCCTTTTTCCACGTCGGCCTTGAGGTCGCGGTTGGTGGCCGCGATCACGCGCACGTCCACGGTCACGGTGGACGTCGCGCCCACCGGCCGAACTTCCCGCTCCTGCAGCACGCGCAGCAACTTCGCCTGCATTTCGAGCGGCAATTCGCCCACTTCGTCGAGAAACAGCGTTCCGCCGCTCGCCGCTTCGATGAGGCCCCGCTTGGACTGAATCGCGCCGGTGAACGCACCCTTCACGTACCCGAACAGTTCCGATTCCACCAGCGTCGGCACAAGGCCCGTGCAGTCCACGGGAACGAATGGCCCGTTTTTCCGCGCGCCGTGGAAATGGATCGAGCGCGCCACCAGTTCCTTGCCGGTACCGGTTTCGCCCAGGATCAGCACCGGCGTCAGGCTTCGGCTCACCCGTTCGATCAGCCGGTAGACCTTCTGCATTTTCGGGGACACACCGACCAGAATTCCGAAGCCGGGCCGGGCACCCATCTGTTCACGCAACACGCGGTTTTCGCGATCGAGCGCAACCGCGCGCGCCAGATGGAACATCTTCGTCCGCAATTCCACGTCGTCGAACGGCCGCGCGACCGTTTCCGCCGCACCGGCAGCCAGGGCGTCGCGGCCCGTTTCCTGCTGCCCGAACTCCGTCAGCGCCAAAATCGAAAGCTCCGGCTGTTCCTGGTGCAATTGGTGCACGAAAGCAGCACCGCCCAGCGATGGCGTGGCCAAATCCACCACCAGCAAATCGGCCATTTGACGCTCCAGCGCTCCGAGCGCCTGCGAAGCGTTGGCCACGGCTCGAGCGCGCAGCCCGATCGCCACGGCTTCCGTGCGCACGAGTTCGCGCACCGTCTCCTCGTCCGAAACGACGAGCAGGGAAAGCAGCGCCAGAGTTTCCGGCACGGGAGTGGACGTTGAGGCGTTTGATTCGGGCATTTTCGTTTTGCTTGTCCGCTCAACCGTCTGGGGCGGTCGCGTCACAGCCAACGTGTCTCCACTTGCTTCCCTACTGCCGCAATCTGTCCGCCGGGACGGAGGAACTTCCGAGGGCCTCGTCCCTTACCTTCGGCCAAGCTTCTCGAGGCTCGATCCCGCGGCCTAAGCCGCTATCCCTGGCAAAGACTCCCCGAGTCCTTTGCGCCTTCCCCAAGACTGCCAGCAGTCTAATGCGAGCCGCCACGCTTCGACAAGGAAAAATCGCAAGGCGAACCAAAGGGAGTGGCTAGGCAAGAAGCGGTGCGGCTCCATGAACTCGCCGGAGCCGCACGGGAAAGTGCGAAGAGAGAAAAGGCTGTGCCTACGCTCAATTCGTCAAACGAATCGGAGCCATCAGCCGGAACGCCAGCGTGGCTTCCACTGGCAGCGTGATGTTTTCCTTGCCGGTGACCGCAGCGCCGGCCGTGCCCGCGCCCGCGCCAGCTGCCGCGCCGATGGCAGCGCCCTTGCCTCCGCCGGCAATGCCGCCGATGATCGCGCCCAGCGCCGATCCGCCACCGATCGCGAAAATGTCGCGCTTCTTGTGGCCCTTGCCGACGCGGGTGATTGCATCCGTCTGAATCCGCACCGGATTGCCACTGATTTGGACGGAATCCAGCGTCAACTCAAGCTCGGCAACACCGCTCAAGCGCCCCGACGCGCGAGCGGCCACCAGGTGGCCCTTCACTCGGGCGTTGCGCGGAATAATGACCATGCCATTTTCGCTGATCGAATTGAGCAGGGTCGCGGTGAAGGGATCACCGGCCTGCGCTGTTGCGCTCGAAATGGACTGGTCGAGAGCTACGCGGAATTCGGTGCCGCGCGGAATCGTCACCACCATCGGCTGCGGTGCTGGAGCCTGCGACTGTGACTGTGGCTGCGACTGCGACTGCGACGCCTGCGACCCGCTCCCCGAGCCCATGCCGGACCCGCTCCCGGACCCGGATCCGCTCCCGCTGCCGTTTGCATATCCCGAGCGCGACCGGCGCGGCGTAAAGCCGCTATCCGGCGAGGAAGACGAAGCGGAATTGGGCGCGAAACTCTGCCCCGGCTGATTTTGGGCCTGGTTCTGAGCGGACTTCGAACATCCCGCGAACCCGATGGTGGCCATCACGACGACGGGCAAAGCCAGATAAATGTTTCGTAGCGCTTTCATGGCCAGTCCTCCCCCAATCAAAAGTCTCACACCAAAGAATGATTCCGGGCCGCCACTTCCTATTAAGATGCCCGAAGTAGAGCAGTCGGACGAAATCAGAGCGAAGGGAAGATTGTCTAAATTATAAATACGGTTTCAACGCTCTTGGGGCTGAGCCTGCCGCCGTGCCGCATGGGTCGTCGTCGCGGCCACTGTGGAGGAGTTGTTCGCGCCCAGGTTCACCGCGTAGAGGCCATCGCTGGCCGAAGCGGCGTAAATCACTTTCGATCCGGGCAGCGCGGCAACCACGGGGAAGTAGCCATCGGCCAACGCGCCGGGAACCGGCGTCCAGGAATGGCCCAGATCGTTCGACACAAAAAGCCCGCCCACTCCCACCGAAGCCAACAGCGTTTTGCCCGCAACGGCAACGTCGCGAATGGGCACTTCCGGCAGACCGTGCGCCGCGTGTTGCCAGTTGGCGCCTGAATCGTAGGAAATGAAGAGGCCTTTCTGCGTCAGTGCGAGCAGCGTTTCGGGTCCGGCGATTTCCAACCGCATTGCGTGGCCGGCCGATTGCGGCAGATTGTGCCAACTCCAGCGCAAGCCGGCGTCCTGCGAATACGCCAGTCCGTTCTCCGTCGCGACCCACAACCGCCGCCCGCTCGGAGTCGCCGCAACCGAACGCACCGGCAGGATCAGCGGGGCGAATCGCACTTCGCGCCAAGTCGCGCCAGCGTCAAGAGAACGCAACAGGCCGTAACGCGTCGCGACGTACCAACCGCGCGCGCTGAAGGCCATATCGCGCACCACCAAGTCGAAGGGTCGCCGGTCGGGCTTGATCAATCGGCCATTTTGAAACGTCCAGGCGGCTTCGCCGACCAGTTCACCGGCGCGAACCCATTCGCGGCGGTCGCGATCGTAGCGTTTCAAACCTCCGGCGGAAAGAGCGGCCCACCAGCCACGGTTCGCGTCCCCGCCCTCAGCCGGCGCCGCGTAAACGCGCCGCACCGACTCCCATTGCAGGCCCGAATTGCCCAACGGGCGCCACGTTTTTCCGCCATCGTCGGTGACCACCACCGGCTCGGGCGCATCGGAAAGCAGCGCCAGAACGCGGTTGGGATCGTTGCGGTCGAGCGCAACGGCCGCGATCTGCCGGTGATTGAATCCGGCATTGGAAACGATGAAGGTGCGCGCGCCATCGTTCGAAACCACCACGCCCAGCCGCTCCGTCCCCATGACGATCCGGCCTTCGCGCAGCGGATCCACCACCAGCGCGTTGATGATCCAGTTGGCCGGCGTCATCCGCTGCCAGGAAGCACCGTCGTTCGTGGTTTTCCAGAGGCCTTCGGTCGTTCCCGCGTAAACCGTGGGGTGATGCAGCGGGTCCTGCGCGATGGCCAGCGTGCGTCGCGCGGAGGTGGGAATGCCCTGCACTTTCACCCAGTAGAGGCCGCCGTTGTCGCTGCGGTAAATGCCGGAGCAGGCGCTCAGAAAAACGCGCTGCGGATTCGCCTTGTCCACCAGAATGCTGAAAACGTCGGAATCGTCGATCATCCCCGCGTGGATGGGGAACCACCGTTTTCCGCCATCCACCGTTTTCCACGGCAGATGATAGGTTCCCGCATACACCACTTCCGGGTTGCGCGGATCGATCGCCAGCGAATCGAGGTTGCGAATCTCCTGGCTGCCGGGCGGTGAAATCAGCCGCCACGTTTTCCCATCGTTCGACGAACGGTAAACGCCCGTCAGCGTGCCCGCCACCAGAATATTGGGATTTGAAGGCGCCTGCGCCAGCGCCCGCACCTGCTCGGTGGTGAGGCCCAGGGCGTGCCAGGTGCGCCCGCCGTCCTCGCTCTCAAAAACGCCGCCGCCGGCCGCGGGATTGAGCGTCCAGACGCCGGCAAAAAGCCGCTGGGAATCGCGCGGGTCCACAATCAGCGTGTCCACGACGCTATCCAGCCGGTGCCCGACGCGGCCGTCCAGCTGCCAATCGCCACCATCATTGTGGGAAACGAAGACGTGGCCATCCGTCGTGCCCAGATACAAGACGTTCGGATGGTGCGGATCGGCCACCAGGGAAACGACGTCACCGCCCGGCGGTCCCATCGACCGCCAGACTTGCGCGTGCAGCCGGCCCGGCGTCACGCCGGCGAGCGCCAGCGCCAAGGCCGAAAAGCAGAAAAGAAAACGGACGCGTAACCTCATCGTTTCCGCGAATCCCCGTGGCCAGCTTAACAAGGGCCGAGTGCAGGAGCAATGAAAAGACAGACGGGCTCCGTGCCTCTTGCGGCACGGAGCCCGTCCGGTTGGTTTGCGTTAGTAGGTTGCCCCTTCGGGCACCCAGATGACGTCGATGCGGTTGTTCTGTTTGGCCGGCTCGCCCTCGGTGGGTTTGCCGGTGCGCGTTTCGATCCGGTCGGCGGAAACGCCCTTCGAGATCAGGTACTTCTTGGCGTTTTCCGCACGAGCCGCCGCGCGGCGCTCGGCCAGTTCGCGCGACCGCTTGGTTTTGGCAAGCGGCGTCGCGTAGCCGATGACGACCACGTGCGCTCCGGTTTCGTTCTGCAGGCGCAGCGCCACGTTATCGAGGATGCGCTTGCAGACGTTGTCGACGCGCGTGCTCCAGAACGGATGGAACAGGCACTGGTCGATCTTGCTCGCTTCCGGTTTCGGCGGCGGAGGCGCCTGGACGACCACCTGGACCTGGCAATCGGCCGCGCCACCCTTTTCGTTCTGCACGCGGACGGTGATGGTGTAGGTGCCGGGCGCCAGGCCGGTCGAGTCGAAGACGACCGACGGGCCGGAACCGATAATCTGGCCGCCATTGGTGCGCCAGGTATAGCTGAGCGTGGTGTTGCTCGTATCCTGGACGTCGGCGGTGATGCGGACGCGCTCGCCGGGCAGGATCGTCGGCCGGGCCGAGCTGCAAGTAATCGTCGGCTGCGGGATCGGCGCGGGGGTCACGGTGATTTCCTGCGACGATGTCGCGAAATTGCCGTAAGGATCCTCGGCGCGAACGGTCAACGTGTACTTGCCGGGATCGATGCAGCCCGCGTCCCAATCCACGTCGGGGCCGGTGCCTTTGATCGTGCCCGCAGGCGCCGTCCACGTGTACGTCAGCGGATGGCCGAGAGAATCGGTGCCGTGGGCGGTGAGGTGAACCAGGTTGCCCGAGCACTGCTGAACGGTTTGCGGACTGGCCGTCGAAGTGACGGTGACGTCGTCCGCCGGAGCCGGCTTGCCCGGCCAGTATTCGGTGTTGATCTTGACGACAAATCCGCTGCGGTCCTGGTTCTGGTGGAGGTTCAGCATGTAGGTGTAGCCGAGGTCAACGGAAACGATGTGCCACGGATACACGCGGAATCCCCAAATCCCTTCGAGCGGATCGCGCGGCCCGAAGGTCATCGTCGGCGTGGCCGCGCCGTCGTAAATCACTCCGTCGTATTCCATCATCGGCTGGATGCGGTCCTTCGGGAAGAAATCAATCCCGGTTCCCAACTGCTCCTGATCGGCCAGGGTGAGCAGATGGGTGGCGCCGCTGCGAGGATCGCGCGTGAACAGGTGGCCCCAGTCGAACGACCACTGGACCACGTTCGCGAACGTCTTGCTGACGTCCACTCCGACCAGGTCGTTCACTTCACCGGTTTGTACGCCGTCTTCCTTCATCAAAGCCATTTGACCGGTCTTGGTGGGAATGTAAAGTTCGTCGCGGACGGCGAGGCTTACCGGGTCGCCGCGTTCCTCGGAAAGAATTCCGAACTTCGCGCCCAACACCACCGGGCCAACGCCGCCGTTGTTTTCATACGCGAAGGGAAAATCCTCGGAATAGACCGGGTAATTGCTTTGCAGGTAGAACGGCTCCCGGAAAATGGTGTCCCCGTAAGTCGGCTTATAGCCGAGCGAATTCAGGCTCAACGCTCCCGGATCGGCCAAATTGATGTGCCGGTATGCGTCCCAGCCGCCAAAAACCGTGAGCCGGTTCGTCAGTCCGTAGGCAACGCGCCAGCCGACATTCAGGATGGTCAGGGAGCCCGGCGCCCGGCCGTAACGGTGTGCGAACCCGGTGACCGCGAACGCGCCTTTTGGCAGCGTATCGCCCGTGTCAATCGTGAAGAGACCCGGCGTGCCGTCGGTTCCCGGCATCGGCACCCACTGCCCGACGCCCTCACCCACGCCTTCGCTCATCACGCGCAAGGCTTCCGGACTCAGCCGCTTTTGCGGCTGCGACTGTGCGTTGGCCTTCTTGGCGCCTTTGGCCTTCGCACCGACGCTCAATTCGTTTTTGGGATTTTTCGCCGCCTTCTTGGACTTTGGGAGACCACCGGCGAAACCCGCCGACGTGGCAAGCATTCCGAACAGCACGGCAACCACCACCCGACCGCCACCTCTCAACATGCTCCCTCCTGAATCTGTCAACAACCGCCCATTCACACGCCTGCCCCAACTAATGTAGCTTTTGCGGTGCTTTCACTTTTTAGAGCAACGGCTCGGACGACAACGCAAGCCATAGCCGACTGCTCGCAGGATTACAATCGGCCCCGTGGGACAAGCTAGAGAATAAACTCAGCCTCAACCACAGTCAAACCTATCTGTCCGAGGTTTTCTTATTGTTACGGGGGTAATGGAACGCCCCACCGCGCATACCCTGACCCGCCGTTATATGATGGAGAACGATGAGCGAAGACCTTTTGATCGTCGGTGGGGGCGCAATCGGCTGCGCGATCGCTTGGGAGATGGCAGGGGAGGGCTGGAAGGTACGGCTGCTCGACCGCCAGAAACCCGGCGCCGAAGCCAGTTGGGCCGCGGCAGGCATGCTTTCGCCCTCCGCCGAAGCGCCTCATCTGCCACCGCTCGTTCCGCTCGCGCGCGCCGCGCTCGATCTCTATCCCGGATTTGTCGAGCAACTCGAATCGATAGCCGGCATTCACACCGACTTCGAGCGCCAAGGTTCGCTCGTCGTCTTCTTCGGCGGCCGCGCCAATCACACCCAAGGCGAATTCCTGGCCGCCCTCGCTCGCGCGGGCCTCGATGGTGAGCCGCTCACCGGCGAAGAAGCCCGGCGACGCGAACCCAGCCTGAATCCCGAGGTAGCCGCGGCTGTCTGGTTTGCCGAGGAGGCTTCTGTGGATCCGCGCGCGCTGGGACGCGCGCTACGCGCCGCCGCCGAGCGGCGCGGCGTTGCCATCGAAGCAGGCGCCGAAGTTTTTCGCGCGCTCATCGAGCGGGGCCGTTGCCGCGGCGTGGCGACCGCCGCGGGCGAAATCTCCGCCGCTCGCGTGGTGATTGCCGCCGGTTGCTACTCGGCGGCTATCGAAGGTGTGGCGCGCTACGCTCCCACGCGCCCGGTGCGCGGCCAGATGGCCGCTCTCGATGGAGGCGCGGCACGTCCCCGCACGATGATCCGTTCCGAGCGCGGCTACCTGGTTCCGCGTCCCGATGGCCGCGTTTTCGCCGGCAGCACGCTCGAAAATGCGGGCTTCGATAAAAGCGTCACGGCGGGCGGCCTGCGAAAGATCCTAAACGGCGCGGCCGAAATAGCTCCATCGCTCGAAAACGCGGTGATTCTGGAGACCTGGGCCGGCTTGCGCCCCGATTCTCCCGACCACCTGCCCATCCTCGGACCCACGGAAATCGAAAATCTTTCCATCGCCACGGGCCACTATCGCGATGGCATCCTGCTCGCGCCGATCACCGCACGGCTCGCTCGCGCATGGCTGCTCGGGCAGCCACCCGAGGTTTCGCTGGATCCTTTCAGCCCCTTCCGCTTCGCGTCGCCCGCACCGTAGGTGCGCGTCCTGATTTTCCCGCCACGAACGGCCGGTACTCATGCCGGCGCGCTCGTCAGCTCTCTTTGATTTTCCATGGATGAACGCAAAGCAACGGGAGAAACATCCATCCCCGCAAGGATCTCTTTCCCATTTGGAATTTGAGATGTGAAATTTTAGATTCGAACTTCGCGTTTCGAGTTTCGCTTTTCGAGGTTCGGTTTTCCGCGATTCCGCCGTTTAGAAGGGAACCGCTCGGCGCCGCGCCTGCCGATTCGGCGGACCGGCCAGATCGGGCGCTTTGCCGGGCGAGGTGAAGTGCACGCGCGAAGCGAGCAGTTCAACGGGGTGGTCGAGCACAACGTCGAGCGTCGTGCCGCGCGGCATTTGCGCGTTCGGTCCGCGCGTCAGCAACACGCCCAGAAGTCCCGCAACGGCGCCGATGCCCATCCCCGTTCTCGCGCCCGTCAGGCTGCCGCCTGCGGCCGCGCCGATCGCCGTGCCGTAGACCGTGCTGCGAATGATTTCGCCCGCGTCCTGCGCGCGGCTGGTCGGCCCTTTGAGCTCGCCTTCGTGATTCATCGTTTCGCCGCCGCCGGTGCCGGCGTCCCGCGGTGTTCCCGCCAGATTCACGGTATAGCCGTTGGGCAGGATGAGCTGGGTGAGTTTCAGCATGAGCAGCCCGCGCCCCTTAATGCGTCCGGGCTTTTTCGCCTTCAGAATTTCCCCGCTCATGTACGACCCGGCGGGAATCACGATGCGGCCGCCGGTCAGAATCGGATAGAGCGTTTCGAAATAGACGGGGTCGCCGGGCCGCGCGGTGCGTGTGGAGATCGCATTTTCGAGCACCAGGGGAATTTTCGTCCCGGTCGGGACCTCGATCATCGCAGGTTTCGCCGACGGCGCGGTTGCAGCCGGCTTCGGCGCGGCCTTCGCTGACGCGGCAGGCACCGCCGTTGCCGCGTTTGCGGCCGCCGCGTGGCCGGCCGTCGTTGCGGGCGCTTGAGCGGCCGCGGTTGCAGCAAGAACCAGAATCAGGGAAGCGAAAAGGCTCGGTCGCACGTTCATCAGTCCACTCCGTTCGGGACCGCTCCCGTTGAGATGTGCCACCGCCCGAGAGGGATGTTCCGATTATCGCTCAATCCGTGCCGGACGGAGCGCGGAATTTGACTCCTCCGCCGCAAGCGAAATAGGCTCAACAGGACGCTGCCGGCCCACGCCGCGCGTCCCAAACCGGGAGAGACGACAGATGGCGAAACTTGCGCTGGTCTACGGCATGCGGCTGTTTCCCGCCGACGATGTGGAGCGGGTGCAGGAAGCAACGGTGAAGCTGAAAAACGGCAAAACCGCTTCGATCACCATGCACCTGATCGAAGGCGGCAAGGAAGATATCGAACGCGTGCTCGGGCAATCCATCGAAGCCTTCTTCGAAATGTACCCGGGCGTTTAGTCCGCCGCGCGTCGCTCGCCAGACGCCCGTGCCTGCGCCGCCGCTTCGCTGCGCGCTCGCGTCGCGCCGCGCCGACGAAACGCCCGCGCCGAAATTCGCTATACTGAACGTCGGACAACCATGAAAACAGGCAAGGCAGTACTCGAAGAACGCGATTTGGTGTTTGATACGTTTCGCCGCTGGGGCTATCTGGAAGCGGATCTCGATCCACTCGGCTTTTTCCGCCCGGCCACTCACCCCGACCTCGCCCTCGACGGCGAAGCCGCCGAGCAGGCTCGCGCGATCTATTGCGGCTCGATCGGCGTGGAATTCATGCACATTCCCGATCCCGAAGTGCGCCGCTGGATCGAGGAGCGCATGGAAAGCGAAGCGCCCGAAATCGACCGCCGATGGGTGCTCGGCCGCTTGGTGCGCGCCGACGTTTTCGAGCAGGTGCTGCAGGCGCACTACATCGGCACCAAACGATTTTCGCTCGAGGGAACCAGCGGCGTCCTGCCGCTGCTCGATGAAGCGCTCGAAACCTCCGCGGCTGCCGGCGCGCAAAAAGCGGTCGTCGCGATGAGCCATCGTGGACGGCTGAACCTGATGCTGCACATCGTCGGCCGGCCCGCCGTGGATATTCTCGCCCGCTTCGAGGACGTCGATCCGCGCAGCGTGCTCGGCGGAGGCGACGTCAAATACCATCGCGGCGCCACCGGCGTCTACGTCACACGCGGCGGCCGCTCGCTCGAAATGCACATGGTTTCGAATCCCAGCCACCTGGAGGCGGTGAACCCGGTGGCGATGGGCCGCGTGCGCGCCAAGCAGATGAGGCTCGGACCGGACGGCCGGGAACAGGTGGTGCCGATCGTTTTGCACGGAGACGGCGCCTTCGCCGGCCAGGGCGTGACCGCGGAAACGCTGAACATGGCGAATCTCGAGGGCTACACCGTCGGCGGCACGTTTCACGTGGTCGTGAACAACTTAATTGGTTTCACCACCGGTCCCGCCGACCTGCATTCCTCGCGTTTCGCGAGCGACCTCGCGCGCCGCCTGCCGATTCCCATTTTCCACGTGAACGGCGAGGACCCCGACGCCATCGTCCGCGTGGGCCGCATAGCCGAGGAGTTTCGCCGCACGTTCGGCACCGACGTCGTCGTGGACCTGGTGGGTTACCGGCGGCACGGCCACAGCGAAGTGGACGATCCGACGATCACGCAGCCTGTGCTCTACGCCAAAATCAAGGAGCATCCGCCGCTCGGCGAACTCTACGCCAAGCGCATCGGCGTCGATCCCGCGCCGGTCGTCGCGAAGGCGCGCCACGAACTGGAAGAAGCGCTCGCCAAAGCGGCCAAACTGACGAAAACGCCGGTGCTGCACGAACTGCCCCCGTACTGGTCGAAATATCAGAGCGGGCGTTGGGCGCCGTCGGTCGAGGTGAAAACCGGCGTTGCGCGCGAAACGCTCGGCCGCGTCGCCGAGGCGATCACTTCCTGGCCCCAGAATTTCGCCGTCCATCCGAAGGTGAAGCGGCTCGTCGAGCAGCGCGGCGCCATGGGCCGCGGCCAAGCCGCGGTGGACTACGGCATGGCCGAAGCGCTCGCCTTTGGCACCTTGCTCGGGGAGGGCGTGCCGGTGCGTCTGGCCGGCGAAGACAGCCGCCGGGGCACGTTCAATCAGCGCCACGCGGTCCTCTACGACACGCGCACCGAGCGTCCCTACATTCCGCTCGAACATCTCTCGCCCGAGCAGGCCCGCTTCGAGGTCTACAATTCCCCGCTTTCGGAAGCGGCCGGGCTCGGCTTCGAATACGGCTACAGCCGCGATTTTCCCGAATCGCTCGTTTTGTGGGAAGCGCAATTCGGCGATTTCGCCAATGGCGCCCAAGTCGTCATCGACCAATTCATCGTGGCCGCAGAGGACAAATGGGCGCTGCCTTCGGGCCTCGTGCTGCTCCTGCCGCACGGTTACGAAGGCCAGGGACCGGAGCATTCGAGCGCTCGCATCGAGCGCTTTTTGCAGCTGACCGCGCGGGACAATATCCAGGTCTGCCAGCCGTCGAATGCGGCGCAGTATTTTCATCTGCTGCGCCGGCAGGCACTGCGCACCTGGCGCAAGCCGCTCGTCGTCTTCACGCCGAAAAGCATGCTGCGGCATCCAGACGCCGCGTCACCGCTCGCCGATTTCTCGCGCGAGCGTTTCCTCACCGTGGTCCCGGACGCGGAACTTCACGACGCCGCCCGCGTGCTCCTGGTCACCGGCAAAATCGGCCACGAATTGCGCGAGGAGCGGCGGCGCCGCAAGGACCCCTTGACCGCAATCCTGTTCCTCGATCAGCTCTATCCCTTCCCCGAGGACGATCTCGCCGCAGCGCTCGCCGAGCATCCCTCCGCGCGGGAAATCGTTTGGGTGCAGGAAGAACCGGCGAACATGGGTGCGCTGCACCACGTGCTGCCGCGCCTGCAGCGGCTCGCGCGGCCCGGCGTCGCGCTGCGGTCGGTGAAACGCTCCGCGTCGGCCAGTCCGGCGACTGGTTCGGCCAAAGCCCACGAACTCGAACAAAAGGCCATCCACGAACTCGCTTTCGCGCCTCTGGGCAACTGAAGCCATTTTTTTTCGCACAAAAAAACGAGCGGCTCGCCGAAGCGAACCGCCCGTTCTTGAGCTTTGCTGAAACGGAGGCGAGGAAGCGGCAGCCGCCGGTTCTCCGCTCCGGAGTTACTTCTTGACCGCTTCGATCGAAGTGGCGTGAATGGTGTCGCCTTCGATCATGCCGTGCACGCGAACCGTCGACCCGCCGGGATGGCTGGCCGCCAGGTCCTGCGGTTCAATGATGTACGCCTTCTTGTGATAGGCCAGCGCGTACTTCGCTCCGTGCGCGACGCAACCCTTCACGCATTCCGCCGCGCTGCCCATATGGCCTTTCACGCCGCAATGCGAATCGGTGATCACGCCAACGTACGTCTTTTCCTTCGACGCAGCGTTTGCGGCCTTCGAACCCGCCGCGAACGTCAGTCCGGCGAAGAACAGCACCGCTACTGATGCAAACAACAACCGCTTCACCATCTCTACCCCTCCGTCCCGGAGCGGGTATCCCCGGCTATGGTTCGCCCGCGCCGTGTGGATATTCTGATTCTTCGACAAAAGGCAAGCAGGTCTCCCCCGCAGCCTTGCCCTAATAGATTCGCGCGGAAGGTCTCGCGTTGCTTTTTTCTTTTTCCAACCTGTCCCGGACACCCTTTTGCCTTATCATGGGAAAGACCCCGCGAAAGGAGCTTTGCCGTTGCCGGCTCGAACTTCGCCCGCACCGCTTTCCGTGCGTCCGCATCCGCATCTGCTCGAAATCCCCGTGTGGACGTGGCTCGACCGTCTTTCCAGCCAAGCAGGACGCTCGCTCAACCTTGGTGAAGTCCCCGACGCCGAATGGGATCGCATCCGGCAACTCGGTTTCGATTGGGTTTGGCTAATGGGCATTTGGCGCCGAAGCCCGCGCGCGCGCCAGCTTTTTCGCTGCGATCCGGCGCGATTTGGCGAATGCGATCGCGCGCTGCCGGACTGGAAACTTGAGGACGTCGTTGGATCGCCCTACGCCATCGCCGATTACCGGCCCGATTCCCGCATCGGTTCCTGGCGAGAAGTAGCCGTGGCGCGGCGAAAGCTGCACGAGCGCGGCATCCGCCTGATGCTCGATTTCGTTCCCAATCACACCGCGCTCGACCACCCATGGACCAACCGCAACCTGCATTTCTACCTCGAAGGCCGGGAATCCGATTTCCGCGCTGCTCCCGAGCGGTTCGCTCTGATTGAAGAAAAATCCGGCAAATTGCGATTTCTGGCGCACGGCCGCGATCCCTACTTTCCCCCGTGGCCGGATACGGCCCAATTGAACCTGTTCGATCCCGGCTTGCGTCAAGCAGCCGCTGAAACGATTCGCCGGATCGCGCGACACGCCGACGGCGTGCGTTGCGATATGGCCATGCTCGCACTGAACGGTATTTTCGCCCGGACGTGGAGTTCGCTCGCCGCGCAACCCGCGCCACGCGAAGAGTATTGGGGCGAAGTGCTGGCTGCGGCGCCCAGCATCGTCTGGCTGGCCGAAGTGTATTGGGACACCGAGATGCAATTGCAGGATCTGGGGTTCGCGTTCACCTACGACAAAAAATTCTACGATGCGCTGCGCGACGGCTCGGCCGACGGCGTGCGTCGGGCGCTTGGCTCCGATTTCGCGCGCCAACAGCGCATGGCCCGCTTCCTTGAAAATCACGACGAGCAACGCGCCGCCGCAATTTTTTCGCCCGATCGCATCGAAGCCGCGGCAACGCTGGCAGCGACGGCGCCTGGCATGCGTTTCTTTTTCCACGGCCAGATCGAGGGCGAAAAAATCCAATTGCCTGTCGAACTCGGCCGCGCGCCAGAGGAGCCAGTTGATACCGCGCTCCAGGCTCTCTACGAACGCCTGCTTCGCCTGACCGATACCGATGTATTTCATCGCGGCGCGTGGAGGCTGCTCGCGCCCGAACCGGCTGGCGACCAGAGCCACGAAAATCTCATCGTGTATGAGTGGCGCACGGCGCAAAGCTGGAAACTGGTTGCAGCCAATCCCACGCGAAGCGCCGCGCAGGCTCGCGTCGCGCTGGGCGAGGAGGCTTGCGCGGATGCCGCGCGTTTCCTGCTGCGCGATGAATTGCACGACGTAGCGTATCCGCGGTCGCGCGAGGAACTTGCCACCGGCCTTTACATCCGGCTCGACGCGGGCCGCGCGCACATTTTCGACATTCGGCCGGGCGATTAGCGCGCTCGAACGCGTCAATGGCGCGGAACGCCGTGCCCGAGACGCAACGTTGCAAAACGGTTTCGATACTTCACGAGGAAAGGAAACGCCATGAAAGCTATCGCCGTCATTCCCGGAAAGGCCAACAGCCTGCATTTCGAGGACGCTCCCGATCCCGTGCCCGAAGCCGGCGAAGTGCTGGTCCGCGTGCTGCGCGTCGGCCTCTGCGGCACCGACGCCGAAATCAACGCCGCGCTCTACGGCGAAGCGCCCGCCGGAAGCAGCTACCTGATTTTGGGCCACGAAAATTTCGGCGTGGTGGAATCAGTGGGAAGCGGCGTGGAGGGATTCAAACCGGGCGACACCGTGGTCGCGTCGGTTCGGCGTCCCTGTACGGAATGCTTCAATTGCCAGCACGGCCGCGCCGACCTGTGCACCAGCGGCCATTACACCGAGCGCGGAATCAAGGGCCGGCACGGCTACATGGCCGAGCGCTACGCCGAATCGCCCGAATTCCTCTTCAAAATCGACAAGGCGATTCGCGAAATCGGCGTGCTGCTCGAGCCGATGACCATCGTCGAAAAGGGCGTCGCCGAATCGCTCCAGATTCAGAAACGCCTGCCGTCCACGCCGCGCACCGCGGTCGTCTTTGGCGCCGGCCCGGTGGGCCTGCTCGGCGCGGCGGCCCTGCGGGTGCGCGATCTCGATACGATCGTCGTAAGCATGGAGCCGGAAACCGATATCCGCGCCGAAATCGCCAAACAGATGGGTTGCCGTTATCACTCGGTCGCCAGTTCCCCGCTCGACAAACTCGCGACGCAGATTCCCGCACCCGACATCATCCTCGAATGCACCGGCAGCTCCGCCGTGGGCTTCGCCGCGATGCAGATGCTCGCCGCGGACGGCATTCTGTGCCTGCTCAGCGTCACCGGAGGCGATAAAACCGAGTTGGTGCATGCGGCGGAAATCAACCGCGACCTCGTGCTGCGCAACAACGTCGTCTTCGGCAGCGTCAACGCCAGCCCCACGCATTACCGCCTAGCGATCCGCGCGATGAAAGCGGCCGAAAAGAAATGGCCCGGCGCTCTGGGGAAACTCATCACCACGCGGCTTCCCTGGACCGATTTCGCGAAGTGGTTCGATCGCCAGGTTTCCGGAATCAAAACCACGCTCGAAATCGGCAGCTGATCGGCTAGCCGCGGCGGCGCGAGACCGGATGCTCTCGCGCCCCGCGCGTGGGAACCAATTTCCCCCGCGCGCGTATATCATGCTCAGGGAACCGATACCGGTTGCCCGCTAGTGTCCGGAACGCTTCGGCAACGGGAGTTGGCGATGTGGATGCAGGATCTTCGCTACGCTCTTCGCCTTTTGCGGCAAAAGTGGACATTTTCTCTTGTGACCATCCTCATCCTTGCCCTCTGTATCGGCGCGAATTCCGCCGTTCTCTCCGTCGTCAACGCGGCAATGGTCCGTCCGCTTCCCTATCCGCAATCTTCGCGGCTGTTTCACCTCGTCACTCTCTTTCCGAACGATCCGAACCCTTACGAAACGAGCGTGGATGGAATCACGTGCCAACTCGTGCGCGACCGCGTCCCCGCGATCAAGGTCGCCGTCTACGGCGGCGGATTCGGTGGCGGGGTGAATATGGATGTGAACGGCGCGGGCGTTTTCGTTCGCCAGGGGCGCGTTTCGGCCGGCTTTTTCCGCGTGCTCGGCATTGCTCCGTTCATCGGCCGCGAATTCACCGCCGCGGAAGACCGCGCCGGCGGTCCCAACGCCGTCGTGCTCAGTTACCGGCTGTGGCAAAAGTATTTCGATGGCGATCCTCACGTTTTCGGCCGTTCGATTCTGCTGCTCGGCGCGCCCTACACCGTGGTTGGCGTGATGCCGAAAAATTTCCAATGGGCGGGAACGGGCGGCTGCGGATGCAGCGGAGACGATTTGTGGACGCCATTGCGACCATCCACCACGGGAGAAGGTTCCGGCTCGAATTACGGCGTGATTGCGCGCTTGCGTTCCGGGGCCACGCTCGAAGAGGCTGAAACGCAACTCTCATTGCTCACCAGCGCCGTTCGCCAGCGCGGCTCGTATGGCCCCGACTCGCACGTTCGGTTGGGCCTGGTCCCGCTCCGGCAGGCGATGACGGAGGATTTGAGCCAGCCGCTGCGGCTGCTTTGGATTGCCGTCGCTGGAATATTTCTGCTCGGGTGTGTGAACGTCGGCGGCATGCTGCTGGCGCGCGCTTCGGGCCGCACCGGCGAATTCACCACTCGCATGGCGCTCGGCGCGACGCCGTCGCGAATTCTACGGCAGCTCCTAATGGAGAGCCTGGTGCTGGGCGCGGCGGGCGGAATAGCGGGACTCGGCGTGGGCTACATCGGTCTGGGCGCGCTGCAGGGACTCGGCGAGCGCGCCTTTCCGTTCCTTCAATATGTGGATCTCGATTGGCGCGTAGTCGCGGCCACATTCCTGCTTACGCTGCTGGCCGCCATCGCGTTCGGGCTCTTTCCCGCCTGGCATGCAGCGCGTTGCGATCCGCGTCTGGCGCAAACCGGCTCACGAACCATCGCCGGGCGTCGCCGTCATTTCTCGCTCGGCGCGATGGTCGCCGCGCAAGTGGCCCTCGCGATCGCGTTGCTCATGGCCGCGGTGCTGCTGTTGCGGGCGTTTCTCTTTCTTTGGAATTTTCCTGCGGGCTTCAATCCCGATCACGTAATTGCAGCGCAATTTTCCCTGCAAGACGCGCGCTACGCCACGACGAAAAGCGTGAATCATCTGTTCGACACGGTGATCGACCGGCTCGACCAAACGCCGGGGATCGAATCCGCTGCGGTCGCGCTTACCCTCCCTTATCAGCGCGCTTTGAATGGCGGATTTCGCTTCGCCGGCGAAACGCAAGACCACATGGCGAACGAGGTCTACATCACGGCGCAATATTTCTCCGCGCTCCGGATCCCGATTCTCCAGGGCCGCGCATTTACCGATGCCGATGGACCGGACGCCGAACGTGTTGCCGTCGTCAACGAATCCTTTGTCAGCCACTATTTGAAAGGGCGACCGGTATTGGGAACGGAACTGGGTGGGACGGCGAGGGGGCGCATGCGAATTGTCGGCGTGGTGGGCAACGTGGCGGGCGGCAATCCCGGCTGGGGGAATTTCGCTCCGGTCAGCGATTACCCGGAAATCTTCATCCCTGCTGCGCAAACCAGCAGTCAGTTTCTACAAGTGATTCATGTCTGGTTTTCGCCGAGTTGGGTTGTGCGCAGCGCGCTTCCGGTGCGCGATACCGCTCGCGACCTCGCGAACGCGGTCCATGCCGCCGATCCGCTGCTTCCCTCTCCGGTCATTCGCTCCTTCAACGACCTGAAAACGCGGGCGCTCGACCAACAGCGTCTGCTCGCCTCGCTCGTGGACGCGCTCGCCGCGCTGGCAATGATTCTCGCAGCTTTGGGCATCTACGGTCTGATCGCGAATCTGGTGGCGGAACGTACGCGCGAAATGGGAATTCGCATCGCGCTCGGTTCGACTTCCGCTCGTGCCGCGTGGACGGCGCTGGCACCTGGCTTGCGGTGGGTCGCTTTGGGCGCCATCGCCGGCGCTGGCGTCACCTACGCGGCTGATAAACTGCTGCGCGGCTTTCTCTTCGGCATTCGCCCCGGCGATCCGGTGAGTCTTCTTCTCGTCGCCGCTGGTTTTCTCGTCGCAACCGCACTTTCGAGCCTGATTCCCGCCATCCGCATCCTGAAAATCCACCCGGCCGATACCCTCCGCGCCGAATAGCCGCCCGCGGGCTGAAGACCAGTGTGGCAGGCCCCGTGCCGGGCCGTCTTTCGCGTTTCGAGTTTCTCCATTCTGCTTCTTGCGTGCGGCAAGGCAATCCCTTATGATGCGCCCACCTATGGCGGCTGCTCGCGAAACAATCCGCCAGCGAATCGAGCGCGGTGAATCCGTCTTGCTCGACGGCCCGATGGGGTCGGAACTCGTGCGCCGCGGCGTGCGCTGGCGCAAGCACGGTCTGCTCACCGACGCCGACGCGGTTCTTCGCCTGCACCAGGAATATCTCGCTGCCGGCGCGCAGGTGCTACGCACGAACACGTTCCAACTGAATCCCCGCGTCTATCTGAACGTTTTCCGCAGCCGCGAGCACATGCGGCACATCGGCGCGCCGGGACTCGAAACGCTGGTGCCGCGCCTGGTCGCGAAAAGCGCCGAACTGGCGCGCGGAGCTCGGCGAACGGCTGGGCGCGAAAACGACGTCGCCATCGCCGGGGTTATTTCGCCGCTCGAACATTGCTTTCGTCCCGACCTCGCACCTGCCGAAGACGCGGCCTTCCCCGAACACGCCGAAATGGCCAAACAGTTCGCCGACGCCGGCGTGGATTTTCTTCTCGCCGAAAGCATGAACACCATCGGCGAAGCCCGCGCCGCGCTTCGCGCCGGGCGCGAAGCGAACCTGCCGGTCTGGGTGAGTTTCGTGCTCGGACCCGAAGGCGAATTGCTGGGACGCGAACCGCTCGAACGCGCGGTGAAGGAGATGGAAGGCGGAGGAGCCGAAGCCGTGCTGGTGAATTGCGCGCCGCCAGCAGATCTCACTCGCGCCGTCGAACGAATGAGCGGTTTCTGCCGCGGGCCGTTTGGCGCATTCGCCCACATCGGAAAATTTTCGCCGCCGAGCTGGAAATTCGAATTCCATCCCCAATTCGTCGAAACGGAATCGTGGCCGCCCGATCCCTACGCGGCTGAAGTGCAGCGCTGGCGCGACGCGGGCGCGCGAATCGTCGGCGGCTGCTGCGGCACGGGTCCCGCGCACATTCGCGCTCTCGCCGCCGCGCTGGCCGCGGTCTGATTCTGACAATACGGACCGTCCCGTATCCCTGAAGGCATCGGGGCGGAGAACGGGAAAGGCGCACGATGAGCTATCAGGCGATTCACGAGAAGCTCGCGAGCGGGCGGCTCGTGGTGCTCGACGGCGCGATCGGCACGGAAATTCTTCGGCGCAACGTCACGTGGGCCGATCATCAACTGGAAAATCAGCCGGCGCTGGTTCGCGCGATTCACGAGGATTATATTCGCGCCGGGGCCGACGTCATCAGCACCAATAGTTTCCAGCTTTCCCGGCGCGCGATCGAAAGCCATTTCCGCGACCAGGCGCATCGCCGTCACATCGGCTCGGCCGATCTCGACGGCCGCGCCGCGCGTCTGCTCGACGCGTCGGTAAAACTCGCGCGGGAAGCGCGCGATCACGCCGCAGCGGCACGCCCCGTCGCCGTCGCCGCCGCAGTCACCACGCTCGAATGGTGTTTCCGGCCCGACCTCGCGCCCACCGAACAGAGCGCCGAGCGCGAATACGCCGAAATTTTCGAGACGGTGGCACGCGCCGGCGCCGATCTGGTTCTTCTCGAAACGGTGAACAGCATCACGGAAGCACGCATCGCCGCCGTCGAAGCGCGGCACGCGAATTTGCCCATCTGGGTGAGTTTCGTTTGCGACGAGCAGGGTGAGCTTTTCACCGGCGAGACGCTGGAATCGGCCGCGCGCGCGCTCGAACCGCTCGGCGTGGGTGCGATTCTGCTCAATTGCGCACCGCCGCCCGATATCGCCGCCGGACTTGCACGGCTCGCCGGCCGCACGTCGCTTCCGCTGGGCGCGTATCCGCACATCGGGCGTTTCGATCCGCCGGAATGGCTTTTCACCGACGAATACCCGCCCGAACGGTACCGGGCCGCGCTCGCTCCCTGGCGTGAACGTGGCGCGAGCATCCTCGGCGGCTGCTGCGGCACCACTCCCGATCACATCGCCGCGATCGGTTCGCTCGCCTGAGCGAAACGATGGGTTCCTCCGCGCCTGCCGGCCCGAATGAAACCCATCGGCCGCGCCTGCGCCAGGTCGGTTTCATTCCGCTGCTCGCGCTCTTTTACGCGTACACCGCCGGCGGACCGTTCGGCTACGAATCCATTTTTCGCAGCGCCGGACCGGGCATGGCGATTCTGTTCCTCACCGTCGTGCCGTTTTTCTGGAGCATTCCGATTTCGTTTGCCGCGGCCGAACTGAACGGCATCCTGCCCGTCGAAGGCGGGTTCTACCGCTGGGTGCGCGCCGCGTTTGGCGATTTCTGGGGCTTTCAGTGCGGCTGGTGGAACTGGACGGGAACGTTTCTGCTCAACACGGTTTACGGCGTGATGCTGATGAACTACATCGCGAACTACGTTCCGATGAATCGCGTGGAAACGTGGGCGGGAGCTTCGCTCGTTCTGACGCTTTTCGCCTGGCTCAACGTAAGAGGCATTCGCGTAGCGGGATGGGTGGGCACGGCGCTGCAGGTGGTGATTCTCGGTCCGGTGGTCTGGCTGTGCGTTTCGGGTCTTTTACACTGGCACTTCAATCCGCTCGTGCCGTTTGTTCCTCCCGGGAAGCCGCTCGTCGCGGTATTTGGCACCGGCCTGGGTCTGGCGATGTGGAATTACGCCGGGTACGAGCAGCTCTCCACGGTGACCGAGGAAATCGAAGACCAGCAGCGGAATTTTCTCCGCGTGCTTTTCCTGAATACGCCGCTGAATGTCGTTACGTACGTTCTTCCCGCGATGCTGGCGCTCGCGGCGCTGGGCAATTGGCAGGATTGGCACACCGGCTACATCGTCACGGCGTCGCGATTGGTGGGAGGACCGGCGCTGGGCGCGGCGATGCTGGGCGCGTCGATTCTGGGCGTGGCGTCGCTTTCGAACAGCACGATCCTCTACACCACGCGGATTCCCGCAGCGATGGCCGAAGACGGCTATCTGCCGCGCTGGCTGAGCGGGATTCATTCGCGCTATGGAACGCCAGCACGGGCGATCGTCGTTTCCGCAGTGATTTATTGCATACTGGCGGGCTGGCCGGTGGTGAATCTGGTGAATGTCTATATTTGGACTCGCATCGCGACTTCACTGCTCACCGTGCTGGCCGCGTGGCGGCTGCGGCGGAAATGGCCTCATGTGAAGCGCCGTTTCCGGATTCCCTGGGGTGGTTTGGGACTTGCCTACGTCGTGCTGCCCGTGGCCGCGCTCTGCGCGGTGAAAATGGCTGGCAGCGAACCGTACGTTTTCCGCTGGGCGCCGGTGCTGCTGGCTGGAGGGCCCGTGGCCTATGCCATCTTCCGCTGGGGATTCCATCTGAAGCCCAACAAGCAGATTTTGCCTCCTGCGGGCGACGCGGGCACGCCACAGTAGGCGCGGCCGGCAGTGACGAACCCGCAGAGCGGCACGCTTTCCACCCTGCTCCAGCCCTAACCTTGCGAACGCCCTAAGACGAAACAAGGCGCGCGAGCCGAGCGGCCCGCGCGCCTTGGAATTTCGTTCCTCGAATTTCGTTTTTCGAATTTCGAGTTGCGATCTTCGTCAGTTTTTCTGCACTTTTTCGGCGACGGATTTCGCCTGCAGGAACAGAAGCAGGTAATCCTGGCCGCCGGCCTTCGAATCGGTTCCCGACATATTGAATCCGCCGAAGGGATGGGCACCGACCATTGCGCCGGTGCACTTGCGGTTCAGATAGAGGTTGCCGACGTGAAATTCCTCGGCGGCGCGCTCGATTTTCTTCGGATTCCTCGAATAGACCGCGCCGGTGAGGCCGAATTCGGTGCCATTGGCGATTTTCAGCGCGTCGTCGAAATCCTTGGCCGGAATCACCGCGAGCACGGGACCGAAAATTTCCTCCTGGGCGATGCGGGCATCGGGTTTCACGTCCGCGATGACGGTCGGTTCGAGGAAATAGCCGTTACCGGGGGCGCGGTTGCCGCCGGCGATCACGCGGCCTTCCTTCTTGCCGACCTCGATGTATTCCTGAATGCTCTTCATGGCGCTTTCGTTCACCACCGGGCCCATCCAGTTCGCGGGGTCCTCGCTGGGGCCGACCTTGATCGTCGCGACGCGCTTGGCGAGTTTCTCCACGAACTCCTTGTAGACTTTCTCGCTGACGATCGCGCGCGAACACGCCGAGCATTTCTGCCCCTGGTACCCGAACGCGGAAACCGCGACGCCCTCGACCGCGGCGTCAACATCGGCTTCCTCGTCCACGATGATCGCGTCCTTGCCGCCCATTTCGAGCACGGTGCGCTTGATCCAGAGTTGGCCCTTGGGCGCCTTCGAGGCCACTTCGCCGATCCGCAGCCCGGCTTCTTTCGAACCGGTAAACGCGATGAATCGCGTCTTCGGATGGGCGACCAGCGCTTCGCCGGCGCTCGAGCCCGGCCCGGAGAAGAAACTCAGGGCGTCCTTGGGAATCCCGGCTTCGTAGAGCGTTTCCACCAGTTTCCAAGCGATCGTCGCGGAATCGCCGGAAGGTTTCAGCACCACCGTATTGCCGGTGACGAGCGACGCCGCCGTCATTCCCAGAGGAATCGCGGACGGGAAATTCCATGGCGGAATCACGACGCCCACGCCGAGCGGAATGTACGCCAGATAGTTCTTTTCGCCGGGCACGGGAACCACTTTTTGCGGCCCGGCCAGGCGCAGCATTTCGCGCCCGTAGAATTCGCAGAAATCGATCGCTTCGGCCACGTCCGCGTCCGCTTCCGGCCACGTCTTGCCGACTTCGTAGACCAGCCACGCGTCCATTTCAAAACGCCGCTTGCGCAGCAAATCGGCCGTGCGGAACAGGCATTCGGCGCGCTCGGCGGCCGGAACGCGTTTCCAGCTCTCGAACGCGCGGTGCGCCGTTTCGACGGCCTTATGCGCCAGTTCGGGCGTGCCTTTCTGGAAGACGCCGACCACCTGCTCGGGGTGGGAGGGATTGGTCGAACGCATTTTTTCGGCCACGCGAATCTCTTCGCCGCCGATCACGATCGGGTATTCGCGGCCCAATTCGCCTTTCACCTTTTCGAGCGCCTTTTCCATCGCCTCCCGGTTTTCGGGTTTGGAAAAGTCGGTGATGGGCTCGTTGTGGAATTCGCCGCGACGCGGATGGGTTGCCGTTGCCATGGTCAAAATCTCCTCGAGTGGCGGGGTTGTTGGTGCGAAGCCAAATTGTATACCAAACGTGCGAACCGCGCCACCGGCGCTTCAGGGCTCTACCTGTGGCTGTTTTCGCGCCGCAGATTGGCCAGAATGGCGCGCGCGGCGTTGCGTCCGCTGGCGCCCGTGACGCCGATGCCCGGATGCGTGCCCGAGCCGCAGAAATAGAGGCCCGGAACAGGACCCAGATAGCGTCCGTAACCGAAAATCGGGCGCAACGAAAACATCTGGTCCATGGCCAGGTCGCCGTGAAAGATGTGGCCGCCGGTGAGCGCGTATTCCTGCTCCAAATCCGCCGGCGTAAGCACGCAACTTCCGGCGACGAGCGAGGAAATCCCTGGCGCGCGGGTTTCGAGAAGGCGCAGCGTCGCCCGCAACACATCCTCGCGCCGCGCTTCCCAATTCCCTTCCCGCAAATCGAAGGGAGCGTATTGCAGCCAGGCCGTGAGCACGTGCTTCCCCGGAGGCGCAAGCGAAGGATCGAGCACTGTGGGAATCGTGGCTTCGAGGAATGGCTCGTCAGAAAATTTCCTGTACTTTGCCGCGTCGAACGCTCGCTCGATCGCATCCACGGAATCGGCGATGAGGATCTTCCCGGAAAGCGCAGGTGAAGGCGCGCCATTCCCTTCGACCCCGCGAAACCGCGGCAGCGCGTCGAGCGCCAGATGCACGATCGCCGCCGAACCGTTAATCCGGTAATGGCGGATCCTGGCGAGAACGCTCGGCGCAAGATGCGCCGGATCGACGAGTTGAAGCAGCGTGCGGGCCGGATCGGCCGCGGAAACCACCGCCAGCGCGTCAATCCGCTCGCCGCCCGCGAGTTCGACGCCCGAAACGCGCCCACCCGTCACTAGAATCCGCGCCACTTCCACTTCCGTTCGCACTTCCGCGCCTGCCGTGCGAGCCGCGCGCCCAAGCGCTTCAGCCAGCGCGCCCATACCGCCGCGCGGCGCAACCACCGGCGCGAATGGATCGCCCCACGGCCCCGTCTGAAACAACACTCGCCCACCCGTTCCCGGCGAACGCGGACCCAGCCGCGCCGCGAAAACGCCACGCGCCGCAATTGCCGTGCGCAGCGCCTCGTTTTCAAACCATTCCGAGGCCAGATCGGCCGCTGGCATCGGCAGCCAGCGCAGCGCGCGCAACATGTTTCGTTTGCCGAGCGAACGCAGCCGCAACCCGAGCCGCCCCGAACGCAGCAGTTCGCGGTTCGACAAATCGTCCATCGCCGGCGGAATCGTTTCGAGCAGCGCGGTGAAGAATCGGGACATGGCTTCGAGAGCGTTTCGCGTTTCGCGATAGCGCGCCGCGTCGCCGGGCGAAATTTTTTCGATTTCCGCCGCGCATTTCTCCTCGTCGGCCCATAGCGTCAGGCCGCGCCCATCCACCGCGGGCAAAAACACGCGCGCGGGTGATTCCAGCCATTCGACGCCTTCGAGTTGCGTATCCGCGGCCACGCTCGCGAGCAGCGGCCCGGCGACCGGCGCCACCATTGAAGCGCGGAATCCCGGCGTAAATTCCCGCGTCACGGCCACGCCGCCCAGCGCGTCCGAGCGTTCGAGCACAAGCGGCCGATGCCCCTCCCGCGCGAGCAGGCACGCCGCCACCAGGCCGTTCACACCGGCGCCGACGATCACCACGCGCTTGTTTGCCGCAGCCACGCTCAGGCTCCCTTGCCGGGGGATTTTTTCAAGATTTCCAGCGCCGCGAGCCGTCCTGGCGCGCCCATGATCCCTCCGCCCGGGTGCGTCGCCGAGCCGCAAAGGAAAAGGTCGCGCACCGGCGTGCGGTATTTCGCCCATCCGCCCACCGGCCGCTGGAAGAAAAGCTGTTCGGGCGAAAGCTCGCCCTGGAAAATATTGCCTTCGCTCAATCCGGTCATTCGCTCGATATCGAGCGGCGTGAGCACCTGTCGGCCCAGAATGATGTTCGGCAGATTCGGCGCGAAGCGGGCGATCGCGTTTATCACCGCGTCGCCGAATTCCTCGCGCCGCGCGTCCCAACTCCCTTGGGCGAGTTGATACGGCGCGTATTGCACGAAGCAGCTCATCACGTGCTTGCCCGGCGGGGCGAGCTGCGGATCGGTGAGCGTGGGAATGACGACATCCACGTAGGGCTGGCGCGAAAATCGGCCGTATTTCGCGTCGTCGTAGGCGCGTTCCATGTATTCGACGCTCGGCGAAATCGAAATCGCGCCGCGCAGATGCGAGCCGACTCCCGGCAGGCAGGTGAATTCCGGCAGCGCGTCGAGCGCCAGATTCACCTTGCCCGAAGAGCCGCGGAATTTGTAGCGGCGGATGTTCTCGGCGAACTCGGCCGGCAAATCGCCGGAATCCATCAGCCGCAGAAACGTTTGCCGCGGGTCGAGGCTCGAAGAAACCGCACTCGCGCGAATCTCCTCGCCCGATTCGAGCGCGACGCCCTCGGCGCGGCCGTCGCGCACCAGAATTTTCGCGACGCGCGCCTCGGTGCGGATTTCCGCGCCCGCGGCCTGCGCCCCGAACGCGATCGCGCGCGACAAGCCGCCGGTGCCGTCGCGGCTGAATCCCCAGGCGCGAAACGTTCCGTCAATTTCGCCCATGTAATGGTGAAGCAAAACGTACGCCGTACCCGGCGACCGCACGCCGAGAAACGTTCCAATGATGCCCGAAGCCGACATCGTCGCTTTCAGCGGATCGGTTTCGAACCATCTATCCAGAAAATCCACCGCGCTCGACGTGGAAAGCAGCGCCAGCTGGAATTTGTCCTCGGAATCGAGCGCCTGATAGCGGCGAGCGAGCCAAAGCAACCGTTCCAGGTCGCCGAGCGAAAACGAGGTGGGATCGGGCGCCGCGGCGCCCAGAAACGGCCGCACGAATCGGCAGACGCGCACCATCGCGCGCCCAAAATCCTCGTACGCTTCCGCGTCCGCCGCGGAGAATCGGGCGATTTCGCGGCGCGTTCGCGTGTGATCGTCCACGCGCCACAGATAATTGCCCTCGAGCGGCGTGAACGTGCCGTCGAGCGGCAAAATTTCCAGGCCGTGGCGCACCAGATCGAGATCGCGAATGATCTCCGGCCGCAGCAGCGAGACGACGTAGGAAAATACCGAAAAACGAAAACCAGGAATGATTTCCTCGGTGACGGCCGCGCCGCCGAGCACCGGCCGGCTCTCGAGCACGAGCACTTTGCGGCCCGCGCGCGCAAGGTAACCCGCGTGGACCAGGCCGTTGTGCCCGCCGCCAATCACCACGACGTCGTAGGTCGTAGCCAAGGTGCCGCGATTCTACCGGCTTTGCGCCCGCGGGGAAAGGCCCAGGTACGGTTGGCAGATTTGCTCTGTTGACCGGACTTGGGACGGGCGGCCCTGGGGCCGGACCCCGTCCCTTGGGTGCCAGGCAGGTGTGTGGACTCTGGTGGCACCGGGCGCCGTAGAAACAAGCGTGGCGAGTTGGGGCCGGGTCTACGTCCCCGAGGATGCGCGCCTCCGGGGCGCCGATTCATGCCGCGGTGCGAGTCAGGTCGGTGGAAAGTACGCAGGAGGGGTGGTGATATAGTGCCCCCGAAGTCTTCGCGAGGGAGCCCCCAGATGCGAAAATCAATCGGCGGTCGCCCTGCGATGGACGCAAAGGGGCTCTGCCGTTTCTGCCGCTTTGGCTTCGTATTAGCGATAGCCGCAACAGTCGCTTCCTCGGTTTCAGCACAGAGCCGGCCAAGATTTGTCTTGCACGTCAGCAGCGTGGTGCGAGAGGGCTTAGTCATTGATGTCCGAGCCGAAAGCAAGACGGTCCGATACGAACTGGAGTGGACCGAGGGGGGCGATTCGTGCTACATGCCTGAGGCGGGGAAGAACTACGAGGCGACGCTGGCGCCGGACCCTGACTTTTTGTACGTGTACGGCGTAACCCATAATGCTGTAGCCTTCAAGATAGACAGTCAGGTAGAGAGGGCCCACGGCAAAATGCGTTGAGCTGTATCCGGCCCCGGTCGCGGGTTAATCGAGGTTTATTGTGACAGCGCCATGACTAAAATTCGTACAAAAATGCGGTGTGGAAGAGAAGCTGTGCTCCTCATGTAAAACTTTGGAAGCCGCTGACTGAGTTTTCACCGGGCGGTAAAAGCCATAGCGGCGCTTCTGAGGCTGGCGTGCATTGTGAGTGCCGTCCATGCAACGCCGCACGGCATCGGCGCAGACACGCCGGAGCTTAGGCCGCGCGCTTTCCGGCGACAAATCCGGCGCGCGCAAACAGTATCAGGATTTCCTCGCCCTCTGGCAGCGCGCCGATCCCAATATCCCCGTTTTGCAGCAAGCCAAATCCGAATACGCCAAACTACAGTAACCGTTCCTGGCTCCCTGAGGCCCGGCCAGCCGACGACCGGAGGGAGTCCCGACGTTTTTTGTCGGGAAGGGCCCCGCAAATGGTGAGAGGGGTAACGCGGGTGGTTCGGCGTAGCCTCGGGATGCTTCGCTTCGCTCAGCATGACAGTTTATTCTTTAGGAATCCGGGGTGTTGTCACCTTGACCGAAGCTGTTGGCCGACGATCGGAGGGAGTCCCGACGCATTTCGTCGGGAAGGGTCCCGAAAATGGCGCCGCGTGGTAAGTGCAGTAAGGAAACATAGCGCCGGGAAGCTTCCTGCCCAAAAGCCGGTGGGCAGGCGCTTCGCTCAGCATGACGTGGTCCGCGTGATGGGTCTTGTAGGCGGACGACGGCGCTCGGTATAATCCGCGCCAACTCGGCGAAAGGAGTTCCGGCTTGCCCGTTGGCACCGCATTTCACGAGCGGACGTTCCGGCTGTCGGATAGCCTGAATTTCCGGGACTGGTCGGGCTACTACGCGGCCGGCTCCTACGAAACCACCCACGAACACGAATACAACGCGATTCGGAACGCCGCGGCGCTGATCGACGTCTCTCCGCTCTACAAATATCACGTGAGCGGTCCAGACGCTTTGCGCCTGATTCAACGCGTGGTCGCGCGCGACGCCGCGCGGCTGGCCGTCGGGCAGATGTTCTATTGCTGCTGGTGCGACGAGCGCGGCAAGGTGATCGACGACGGCACGATCGCGCGGCTCGGGGATTCCACCTATCGATGGACCGCGGCCGAACCCAATCTGCGCTGGTTCCGTGAAAACGCGGTGGGGATGGACGTTTCGATCGAGGACGTGAGCGAGCGCCTAGCCGCGCTCGCGGTACAAGGGCCGCTTACCGCGCGGCTGCTCGGGCCGCTCGCGGGACCGGAACTGGCGAATCTGCGCTATTACCGGCTGCTGCGCGCGCGAATCGCCGACACGGACGTGGAAATTTCGCGAACCGGGTACACCGGCGATCTCGGCTACGAAATCTGGATTCCGCGCGAACGCGCGCTCGCCGTTTGGGATGCCGTTGCTGCGCAAGGCGCCGTTTGCGGCGCGCAACCGGCGGGAATGCTCGCGCTCGACGTGGCGCGCATCGAAGCGGGGCTGATTTTGCAGGACGTCGAATACATCAGCAGCCGCCGCGCCCTCATCGAATCGCAAAAATATTCGCCGTTCGAAATCGGCCTGGGGCGGCTGGTGGATTTGAAGAAAGAAGCTTTCGTCGGCCGCGCCGCGCTCGTCGAAGAGGAACGCCGGTCGAGCGCCCGCCGTCTGGTCGGGCTTGAAATGGATTGGGCGGAAGTCGAGGAGCTGTGCGAGCGCGCCGGCCTGCCGCCGCAAGCGCCGACCGTCGCTTCGCGCGTCCACGTGCCCGTTTATCGCGCCGGGCGCCAGGTGGGCAAAGCCACGTCCACGGCGTGGTCACCCGTCCTGAAAAAGCTGATCGCGCTCGCCAGCGTGGAAAAGGGGGAGGAAAAGCCCGGCACGCGCCTGGAATTCGAATACACGGTGGAAGCGGTGCGGCATAGGGTGGGCGCGCGCGTTGTTCCGCTTCCCTTTTTCAACCCGCCGCGGAAAACGGCGACGCCCGCCGGCGCGTGACGGCGCATGAGCGCGAAGGGATGCTCCGAGTGGTGATCGGCAGCGGATGAAGGTTCCACGCGGCGGGTCGCAAGTGCGGCCCTCAGCGGCTGAAGCCGTGCATTGGTGGCCGCGACTTACGGCACGGTTGAAACCGTGCCCTTCACGGGAATTAGGATGCCGCACGAACTGGCGAGGGGCTCGATCGGCGCGGGATAAATCCTGCGCCACTGCGCGGCGCTGCACGAAATTTCGGGAGGTCTTGGCAATGTTCTTCACAAAGTTCTTCGCAAAGCTAGCGGGAGGCGATTCCAGATTTTTCACACGGAGCCGCGTGGTGCTGGCGCCGGCATTCATCTGCGCGCTTTTTGCGCTCGTTTTCGCGCTACCTGCCGCGGCGCAGAAGCTTCCCTCCGGCTGCCCGCCCACGGCGCAGCGCGATAACGTCGTCGACGTTCTTCACGGCGTCCGCATTGCCGATCCTTACCGCTGGCTGGAAGCGCAATACAGTCCCGCGACGCGCAAATGGATTGCCGCCGAGGACCGCTGCACCGCCGGCACGCTCGATACGCTACCGGGACGGAAAGCGATCGCCGCGGAACTCGGCAAGCTGATGCGCACACGCCAATCGAGCGTGCCGTTTGAGCGCAACCACCGCTTTTTCTACATGCAGCGCGGCGCCCATCAGGACCTTTTCCTCATCTACATGCGCCAGGGACTCGACGGCAAGCCCGTAGTCCTGGTGGACCCGCGCCCGATGAGCGCGGATCACTCGACCAGCGTTTCGCTGCTCGGCGCGAGCGACGACGGCCGCTACATGCTCTATGGCGTACGGCTCGGCGGGCAGGATCAGGTCACGCTCCACGTCATGAACGTCGCGACGCGGCAGAACCTTCCCGACCGGTTCGCGCACCGGCTCTATTTCGGCATTGGATTCACGCGCAACGATAAGGGCCTCTACTACGCCACCACGGGCCGCCGCGGCCCGCGCATTCTGTATCACCGCATGGGGACGGCGTCTTCGGCCGATCGGCGCGTTTTTGGCGGAACGTACAACCGCCAATACATCATTTCGGCCCACGTTTACGGCGACGGCCATTGGCTGCTGGCGCACGTGAGCCAGGGGACGAGCGGCGGGAACGCGATTTACGTGAAAAACCTGCTCGCGAAAAATTCGGCCTTCCGCCTGATCGCGCACAGCGCAACCAACTATTTCACTCCAGAAATCGCGGGAAACACGCTTTATCTGATGACCGATTGGAACGCGCCCGACCACCGGATCGTCGCGGTGAACCTCGCCGGCAATACGGCGCCTTCGGCCTGGCGCGACGTTGTGCCTGAAAGCGCCGATCCGATCGAGGGATTCTCGCTCGCCGGCGGCAAGCTGCTGGTCCGCTATCTGGTGAACGCTTCCTACCGCCTGAAACTTTTCGCTCCCAGCGGAAAATTCGAGGGCGAAATTCCGCTGCCGGCGATGGGCAGCGTCAGCGGCGTCGAATCGCGCTGGCAATCGAGCGATGTGATGTTCAGCTATCAATCCTCCGCGATTCCGCCGAGGATCTACCATTACGACATGGCCACGAAACGGCTGCGCGCGATCGAGCAGCAGCAGGCGCCCGTCGTCGCCGCCGATTTCGTTCTCCGCCAAGTCTGGTATCACTCGAAAGACGGCACGCGCGTCCCGATGTTCCTCTTTTACAAAAAGGGACTCGAGCCGAACGGCCATATTCCGACCTTGCTCACCGGCTACGGCGGGTTCGATATCAGCCTGACGCCGCGTTTCAGTCCGGAAGCGATCGTCTGGGCCGAGCGCGGCGGAATTTACGCGGTGGCCAACATGCGCGGCGGCGGCGAATTCGGCGAGGCGTGGCATCGCGCTGGCATGATGGGGAAGAAGCAGAACGTTTTTAACGATTTTTACGGCGCGGCGCACTGGCTCATCCGCAATCGCTACACCAATCCTGAAAAACTCGGGATTATCGGTATGAGCAACGGCGGCCTGCTGATGGGCGTTTCGCTCACGCAGGAGCCGCATCTGTTCCGCGCTGTCGTCTGCATGTATCCGCTGCTCGATATGCTCCGCTATCAGAAATTCATGGGCGGACCGTGGTGGGTTTCCGAATACGGCTCGGCGGCAAATCCCCGGCAGTTCAAATATCTTCTGAAATATTCTCCCTATCAGAATATTCACCGCGGCACGCATTATCCCGCCGTGCTTTTCATCACCGGTGACGGCGACACGCGCGTGGCGCCGCTCCACGCGAGGAAAATGACGGCGCGCCTGCAAGCCGATGCCGCGAACGGCCCCGACAAACCGATTCTCTTGCTCTACGACACGAAATCCGGCCATTCCGGCGGCCGGCCCGTCGGCCAGCAAATCGCTGAGATGACGAACATCCTGAGTTTCCTGTTCTGGCAACTCGGCGTGCACGCCGGAAATTGAGCCATGCCGTTTGGCTTCGGCAGGCGCAGCGCGCGTTTTTCCGGGCGAGGGGATTTTCCCTTCACCGCGCCCTCCGAATTCACCGCCTGAACGGCGCGCCAGCAGAGGAGGCACGATGCAGCGAAAATCCGATTTCCGCGCGTGGCGGTTTCTCCTAGCGCTGCTGGGCGCCATCGCGATTTTCTCCGTCCCACGGCTCGGCGCGCAGGTTCCGCCCGACCCAGTCAAACTTTTTGTCGACGCGACGCAAGCGCCCGGCCGCAAGCTCTTTCACGCGCGGCTGGAAATTCCCGTCACGCCTGGCCCGATGGAGCTTTACTACCCCGAATGGATTCCCGGCGAGCACATGCCGAGCGGTCCGATCGCCGACCTCATGGGCCTGAAATTCACTGGTAACGGCAAACCGATCGCCTGGCGGCGCGATCTGGTGCAGATGTACACGTTTCATCTGACCATCCCCGCCGGCGTGCATACTTTGGTCGCCGAACTCGATTACGTGAATAGCGAACCCCCGAACGGCTTTTCCTCCGGCGCTTCCGTGACGCCACATCTAGCGGTGATGAACTGGAACCAGGTGCTGCTCTACCCCGCCGGCTACGATTTCCGCAAGATCGTTTACGACGCCACGTTGCGCATGCCGCTCGGCTGGCAATTCCACACCGCGTTGCCCGTCCAGCAAGTCACCGGCAATTTCGTGGTGTTCCAGCCCGCGCCGCTCAATACGTTGGTGGATTCGCCGGTGCAGATGGGCGAATATTCCCGCGTCGTTCCGCTTGCGAGCGGTCCGCCGCAGGAAATCGATATCGTCGCCGACGAGCCGGACGAACTCGATATGAGCCCGTCGCTCGTCGAGCATTACAAGCAACTGGTCGCCGAAACCGGAGCGATGTTCGGCTCGCGCCATTATCGCGATTACCATTTCCTGCTCACACTCAGCGACTACATCGCCCATTTCGGACTGGAACACCACGAATCGAGCGACGATCGCACGTTTGGCCATATGCTCACCGATCCCGCGCTCGCGGCCGCCAGCGAAACGCTGCTGCCGCACGAATTCACGCATTCCTGGAACGGCAAATACCGCCGACCGATCGGTTTGGTGGACAAAAACTACCAGCAGCCGATGAAAGACAATCTGCTGTGGGTTTACGAAGGCCTCACGCAATATCTCTCGTTCGTGCTGACCGCGCGCAGCGGACTGTGCCGGCCGCACGATTGCCGCGAATTGTGGGCGTACGTCGCCGCGTCGCTCGATCACCGCTCGGGGCGCGCGTGGCGTCCCTTGCAGGACACCGCCGATGCCGCGCCGTTCCTCTACGCCGCTTCGCCCGAGTGGGAGAACTGGCGCCGGTCCACCGATTTCTACGACGAAGGCGCGCTGATTTGGCTTGAAGTGGATACGAAAATCCGCCAGCTCACCGGCGACAAAAAATCGCTCGATGATTTCCTTCGCCTCTTCGAAGGCGGACCGGGCGGCGCGCCCGCGCTCAAGCCGTACGATTTCCAGGACATCGTGACCGCGCTCAACGAGGTCGCTCCCTACGATTGGGCGAAACTGCTGCGCGAGCGCCTCGACGCTGTCGGCGGCCACGCGCCGCTTGAGGGCCTGCTCGATTCGGGATGGATGCTCGTCTACAACACCACCCCGAATACGCGCCAGGACGTGATGGAAACCGCCGATCATTTCCTCGATTGCACGTTCACGATCGGCATCACGGTCGAGGACGACGGACAGATCGAGGATGCTGACGTGGGCTCGCCCGCCTACGACGCGGGCCTCGCGCCCGGCATGCGCATTCTCGCAGTGAATGGGCGTCCGTGGTCGCCGGCGGCGTTGCGCGACGCGATTCGGGCGAGCGGGCAGGCGAACCTGCCCATCCGCGTGGTCGCGCAAAACGACGACCAGGTGCGCAGCTACAGCATCCAGTACGAAGGCGGCTTGCGCTATCCGCATCTGAGGCGGATTCCCGGCCGGCCCAACCTGTTGGGCCAGATCTTGAAGCAGCACGCCCCGACGGTCCAGTAGCCGTGGGGCCGGACGGGCCGATCGCGAGTTTCGAATTTCGTTTTTGGAATTTCGTTTTTCGGCTTTTCGTATTTCACTTGAGGAGGCTCTCCGTGTCCAGCATCCGCATCCGGCCACTCGCCCCCTTGGTTGCAGCGATCATCGTCGCCGCGTTCGCCGTTCTCACGGCGGCTGCCCAGCCTCGTCCGGCTGCCGCGCCCTCCGGCGTGCTGGTTCCGATGGATATCTTCCACGTCCGATACGACTCCGATCCGCAAATCTCGCCCGACGGAACGAAAATCGTCTACGAGCGCCACTTCGCCGATATTTTTCACGATCGCTGGCGCTCGAACCTCTGGATCGTGAATTACGACGGCAGGGACGACCGTCCGCTGACCACCGGCGATTTCAGCGATTCGTTTCCGCGCTGGTCGCCGGACGGCACGCGCGTCGCGTACATTTCCGATCGCGACGGCCATCCGCAAATCTACGTCCGCTGGATGGATACCGGGCAAACCGCCGAAATCACGCACCTGACGCATCCGCCAATGGGCATCTCGTGGTCGCCCGACGGTAAGGACATCGCGTTCACCAGCTTCGTTCCCGGCTCGCCCACCGTTCTCGCTCATTTGCCATCGCCGCCGCCCGGCGCGAAATGGCAGCCGCAGCCGCTCCTGGCGCATAAATTAGTGTGGCGATTCAACGGCCGCGGCCGCATCCCCAACGGCTACATCCAGATTTTCGTCGTCGGCGCGGATGGCTCCGGCCTGCATCAGGTTTCCCGCGGCGACTACAACTTCAGCGGAGCGTTTGGCGGCGGCGCGCCGCGCTGGACGCCCGACGGCAAGGATCTGATTTTCTCGGCGAATCTGCGCCCACACGCGAGCTACGACATGCTGAATACGGAGGTCTACCAGATTTCTGTCGCAACCGGCGATTGGAAACCGCTCACCAACCGGCTCGGACCGGATAATGCGCCGGCGCTTTCTCCCGACGGCGAGAAAATCGCGTACACCGGATTCAACGACCGCTACGTGGGCCATCAGACCACGCATCTGTACATCATGAATCGCGACGGTTCGGATTCCCGCGTGGTCACCGGAAGTTTCGATCGCGATATTCGCGAGCCGCATTGGGCGCCGGACGGCAGCGGCATCTACGCGGCCTTCACCGATCACGCCGATTCGAAATTCGCGCTCATTTCCTCGAGCGGCCAAGTCCACGTTCTCGCGCAGCATCTGGGCACAGGCGACACGACCTACACGGCTGGCGTGAGTTTTTCCGTCGCCCGCGACGGCCATTTCGCCGTTCCCTACACGATGATCGATCTGCCCGGCGCGATCGCCGTCGGCGATGTTTCGCGTCCTGGTGCAATCCGCATCGTGGATAATCCCAATCGCGAATTCCTCGCCGACAAGACGCTCGGCCAGGGCCACGAATTCACTTTCAAATCCAGCTACGACGGCCGCGAAATCCAGGGATGGTACATCACGCCGCCGAATTTCGATCCCGCGCGCAAATATCCGCTCTTCCTCAGCATTCACGGCGGGCCGTTCGCTAATTGGGGCGACCGGTTCGACATCGAAAAACAGATCTGGGCCGCCGCGGGCTACGTGGTCGTTTACGTGAACCCGCGCGGCTCGACGAGCTACGGCGAAGCCTTCGCCAATCTGATCAACCACGCGTATCCGGGGCACGATTTCGAGGATCTGAATTCCGGCGTGAACGCCACAATCGCGAAAGGCTTTATCGATCCTCATCGCCTCTACGTCGCCGGCGGTTCCGGGGGAGGCGTGCTGACCTGCTGGGTGGTCGATCACACGACGCGCTTCCGCGCCGCCATGGCGATGTATCCGGTGATCAACTGGTACAGCTGGGCTCTCGACGCCGATCTGCCGATCCTCGGCTCGAAATATTGGTTCCCCGGCCCGCCGTGGCAATGCTGGCAGCAATACATGGAGCGCTCGCCGATCAATCTGGTGGGCAACGTCGAAACGCCGACCGCGTTGATGACCGGCCTTTCCGATTACCGCACGCCGATCAGCGAAGCACAGCAGTTCTACGTGGCGCTGAAGCTGCGCAAAATCCAGACGATGCTGATCGCCGTGCCAAACGAACCGCACGGCATTGAACGTTTTCCCAGCCACCAGGTGGCGAAAATCATGGAGACGCTCGCCTGGTTCCACAAATTCGGCGGCCCATAAAGGGCCTGCCTGAAGGCAAACCGGCGATCTGCGCGACACGGTTGACTTCCGCCACGCGACGGATTAGCTTGCCCTCCGGAAGCGTTCAGGGGGGCGTCGAAAATGAAACGCAACGCGTGGTTGGGGATGGCGCAAGGAACGACATTCCTCCTGGCGGTGGCCGTGCTCTGCACCGCAACCTCCGTCGCTGCGCCGCGGCCCAGACGTCGCACGCCGCAACCGGTAGAGCTCACGCCCGCGCAGGTCGAAGCTCGCGTCAATTCGCTGCTGTCGCGGATGACGCTCGACGAAAAAATCCGCATGCTCGGTGGAGTGAACGGATTCTTCACCGCAGCGATTCCCCGGCTCGGCATTCCGGCGCTTCGCATGTCCGACGGCCCGATGGGTTTGCGCAATCAAGGTCCATCCACCGCGTTTCCCGCCGGCATTGCACTCGCCGCAGCGTGGGACCCGCAGCTAGCGGATCGCATGGGCCGCGCGATGGGCCTCGAGGCGCGGGCGCGCGGCGTGAACATTTTGCTCGCGCCGGGCGTCAATATTCAGCGTGTTTCTGTGGGCGGCCGCAATTTCGAATTCTATGGCGAAGATCCATACCTCGCCGGCCAGATCGCTGCCGCGTTCGTCCGCGGCGTTCAATCGGAAGGCGTAATCGCCACGGTGAAACATTTCGCCGCCAACAATCAGGAAACGAATCGCGGCTCCATCAACGAAATCATTGGCGAACGAGCGCTGCACGAAATCTATCTGCCCGCATTCCGCGCGGCGATCGACCAGGGCCACGCGTGGGCGGTGATGGCCGCCTACAACCGGTGAACGGAAACCATTGCGCGGAAAACAAGGTTCTTCTAACCGATATTTTGAAAAAGCGATGGGGATTCCGCGGGTTCGTCATGTCCGATTGGGGCGCGACGCACAAGGGAGTGAAGGCCGCGCTCGCCGGGCTCGATCTGGAAATGCCTTCGCCCCGGTATATGAACGCGAAGACGCTATTGCCCGCGATCCAGAGCGGGAAAATTCCCATGTCCGCGATCGACGGCAAGGTTCGCCGCATCCTGCGCGCCGCGATTTCGATGGGATTTTTCAACCGGCCGCAGCTCGAGCCGGACCTTTCGCGCTATTCCGGCGCGTCGAGCTTGGTCGCGCTCCAGGGCGCGCAGGAAGGCATCGTCCTGTTGCGCAACGAGAACGGCCTGTTGCCGCTCGATCCGGGCCGCGTGCACTCGATCGCCGTTTTCGGCCCGAATGCGAATCCCGCGGTCACCGGCGGCGGGGGGAGTTCCCACGTGGCGCCGTTTCGCGCGACGAGCGTGCTCGAAGGACTCGTCGAACTCGCTGAGCCCCGCATTCGCGTGGACTACATGCCGTTTCCGCCGATTCAGGAACCGGCGACGGGAGGGCCCTACGCCGCCGAGCGCGCGCTGGCGGCAAAGGATGATGTCGCCGTGGTTTGCATCGGATTCGACGAGAAGACGGAAAGCGAAGGTTTCGATCGCACGTTCGCCCTGCCCAAGGGACAAAACAGTCTGATTGAAGCGGTGGCGCAGGCGAATCCGCGCACGATCGTCGTTCTGAATTCCGGCGGCGCGGTCGACATGACCGGATGGGTCAACCAAATTGGCGCACTGATCGAGGCGTGGTATCCCGGACAGGAGGGCGGCCGCGCCGTCGCGCAGATTCTCTTTGGCCAGGTGAATCCTTCAGGAAAACTTCCCGCGACGTTTGAAAAGGCGTGGGGCGACGCCGAGGCCGAGCACTACTTCCCTGGCAAGGACGGCACGGTGGATTACAAGGAAGGCATTTTCGTCGGCTACCGCTGGTTCGATCACGCCGGCATCGAACCGCTATTTCCCTTCGGCTTCGGCCTTTCGTATTCGACGTTCGCGTTCAGCCATCTTTCGATCGCGCGCGATGGCTCGGCCGTCAAAGTCGCGTTCGATCTGAAGAACACGAGCGCGCGCGCGGGCGCCGAAGTCGCGCAGGTTTACATTCATCCGGTGCATCCGAAGATTGAGCGCGCGGTAAAGACGCTGAAGGGATTCGCGCGCGTGGAACTTTCTCCAGGCGAAACGCGCCACATCGAAATCACGCTGCCGCGCTCGGCGTTCGCCTACTACCACACGGCGGTTCACAATTGGCGAGAGGATTCCGGAGAATACGAAATCCTCGTCGGCTCGTCTTCGCGCGACCTTCCGCTGAAGGAAACGCTCGCGCTGCGCTGACGCCCTTGCTTGGTTCCACGCGGTTCGCGCTACGCCGTATCACGGGACCCATCGCGGTGGGCCTCGCGTGGGCGATGTGCACGGCCACGTGGGCGCAAGCGACGGCCAACGAAAACGCCGACGCGGCAATCGATCTGCGTTCCTGTGCATGGCAAGCTTCGCCCGGCGCCAGCGTCACGCACCGGGGCAAATGGCTTGTGATTCGCGCCCAGTCGCTTCCGCAATTCGCGCCGCGTCAAGTCACCTGCTGGACGCAGGTTCCGGCGCCCGGCGCGTACGTCGTCGTGGGATTCAACCACGGTGCCGTCACCGAACAAGGCTGGACGTTCGCCCTGGCTGTGCCCTACGGCTCCAAGGGCCGCGTTCACATCCTCTACGACGGCTCGCAAGAGGGGCGATTCCAATTTCCGGTCGGTGCGCCGGCGGGATCGGCGGATGCGCGCATCGGAATTAAAATCGGCATTCCCGGCGATAATCCTGGTTATCTGCGTCTGTCCGAACTGAAGATCGTGCCGGCGCTTCGGATCATCCCCGCCGCGCCGCTTCCCGTTTCGCCTGACGCCTCGGACGCTCCCACGCCCGCGGCAGCGGATTTTTTCTGGCAAGCCCGATCGAGCGCGACGACGAGCGCCTACGAGTTGGAGTGGCGGCGCGTCGGCGGCAAAATTCACAGTTTGCGGTTGGCTTCCTATTTCACCACAAACGCGATGCGCGCTTCGCCGCCGCATCTGCTCGCGCCGGGCCGCTACGCGTGGCGAGTGCGCGCGTTTAGTTTGCGCGACGCCGCAGGGCCGTGGTCGCCGTGGACGGCGTTCACCGTGCATCCCGCTCCGCGCGCGATTCCCGCCGATTTCGCGCCCTCCGCCGCGAATCCGTTTTTTGTGATCGAATGGGGCTCGCTCGGGACGAAAAATCCGCTGCCGCATTTCCCTGCCGATATCCGTCCGCATCTTCTCATTCGCATTGGCGGTCCCTTTGGAGACGTGCCGGAGATGCTTGCGCGGGCGAAGGCGCGCGATATTCCGGTTGCGTTGCAAGTGAATGGTCCACACGACATCATTGCGGGGCGCTGGGACCGGTTGCCGCTCGCGCGCGTTCTCGATTGGGCGCGCGAATTTCCGAATCTGAAGGCGTTTTACATCTGCGAGCAGGCCATTCAAGGCGGAATCGAAAATTCCGAAGTGCGCGATTACCTGAAACGGCTCATCGCCATAGGCGCTGAAACGGGCAGGCCCGTCATCTGGGCCGACGCGAATTGGGGCCAAAACATCTGGCTTACGGTCTTGGCCAATCGCGCGTTTCGCGCTTTCCTGCGAGCGCATCGCGGCTACTTGATTCCCGTCTGGAAAATGAATGGCGGCTTCGTTCCCAATCTCGCTCCCGCGGGCCTGCTCGGCTTGTGGCTTCGCGGCACGGTGAGCGCGTGGGGAGTGCAGCCGGAGAGTTGGTATTGGGTGGAAGCGGGATTCCGGAAGCTTGGCACGCAGCTCGATTACAAACAGGGGCTGCGCACAGATGCACCGCCGGTGATTTTTCAGCAGCTCGCGCTCGTGGGCGCGAGCGCCGGCGCCGCCGTGTATTCTTTCGAGCCCGGCGCGGACGCGATCTCCTCCGGCCTCGGCGATGCTCATTCGCTTCAGGATATTTTTCTGCCGCTCGCTCGCCTGCTTCTTTCGCGGACGATCCCGACGGAAAGCGCGGTCGCCAAAGCCGTGCCTTTCCGGCACGAAATCGCGCCGGCCGACCTTGCATTTCGAAAAGGCTATCCACGCGCGCTGAGGACGCTATTCGCCACCACGCTTGGCATCGAATATCCCTTCGAGGAAGTGCCGCAGTCAGGAGCATGCTACTGGATTCCATTCGAGCCGCCGGAATTTCGATCCACTCACAGGCTCCATTCAATTCCGGATCGCAAGTGCCCCGCTCCGGTCGCCGGTCGCGCCGCGATTTTTCGCGTGGGCGAAACGGCGTTCGTTTTCAATAGCCGCGTCAACTGGCCAAGCGAACAAAAGTTCCAATTTACGTTGGGCAAAAGCCCCGTGGCCGGGACGCTCGGTGTGAATGGCTGGCTGGTGGCAAAGCGTGCCGGCTCGAATCGGGTGCAATTGTGGTTTTCGGCGCGGCCCGGCGCGCGCATCTCGCTCGATTTCATGCCGAACGCTTTCTGGATGAAAGCCGCGCCAGGCGCGGGATGGTCGCGCAAGCCCGTGGCGCGTCTGCAATTTCTCGCCGGCGCAGCGCCCGAGTCCATCTTGATCTCCACCGGCAGGCCCAGCGCCAGCCGCCATTGACGTACCAGCGGGACGTCTGTAGTCTCGGCGCGAGCGGGGCATCGAACGAGGAGGCACGCACAAAATGCATTTCATCGCGAAACAAACGGGATTGGCGCTCTGCGCGGCAATTCTCTGCGCCGCGATACCGGCGCGCGCGCAGAATCCGGAAAAAGACGAACGCGCCATCCGCCGCGTTGCCACCTATTGGCAGCAGGATTGGAATCATCACAAGGCCGAGGCGCTCGCCGATCTGCTGACCGAGGATGCCGACTACGTCAATTTCCAGGGATTCTGGCTCCGCAGCCGGAAGCAGTTTCGTGACTGGTTTACGGGACTCGCATCCGCCAATCCCTCCGCGAGGCATTGGACCACCAATGATGTCTCTTTGCGTTTCCTACAGCCGGATATCGTCGTCGTTCACATCACCTGGAGCGTGAGCGCCGACGCATCGTCCCATGGCGCGGCAGCGCGCACCCGACCGGGCATCTCCACCTGGGTGATGGTGAAGGAGGGATCGCACTGGAAAATTCGCGACGCGCAGGACACCCTCAGCCCTTAGCGGTCGTGCTTGGCGGGGCGGGATGGACCTCGCCAGCCTCGAAACTCCTTGGGCGTCGTGAATCGGGGCGGGGGCGCTGCATCAAATCGAGAAGAGGTGGCTGCGGCATATTTTGTGGGTTGACATCTGACCCGAAGGCGTCTACCATTCGGGTGAGATGTCAACCCAAGAAGAAAAGGAAAGGCTCGAACTGCTGCAGGGAACGCTGGACCTGCTGATCCTGCGCACGCTCATCTTCGGCCCGCAGCACGGTCAAGGAATTGCCAGGGCGATTCAGCAAACGTCGCAGCAGGAACTACTTGTCGAACATGGCGCGCTCTACCCTGCCTTAGGGCGGCTGGAAGACCGCGGCTGGATCAGCGCGAAATGGGGGACGTCTTCAAACAACCGCAAGGCCCGGTTCTATTCGCTGACTGCGAAGGGCCGCAAACAACTGGTCCGGGAAACGACGAAGTGGAAGCGGCTGTCTAGGGCCATCGGCCGGATTCTGGGAACGGAGACGGCGGAGGGGTGAGAGTGTTCGGGCGCAGGCGCAAGCTCGAAGATTTCAGCGCGGAAGTTCAGGCTCATTTGAACCTGGAGATGGAGCGCCTCGAAGAGCAAGGGCTCGGCCACGAGGAGGCACGAACGGCGGCGCATCGCGCGTTTGGCAACGTCACCCAGGCGCGGGAGCGTTTCTATGAGTGCAGCCACTGGATGTGGTTCGAGAATCTCTGGGGGGATCTCCGCTACGCCGCGCGCATGCTGCGCAAATCCCCCAGCTTTACGCTGGTTGCCATCTTGACGCTGGCCGCAGCCATCGGCGCAAACACAGTTGTGTTTGCCGCGCTGAATGCCCTGATCCTGCGGCCCCTGGACGTGCCACAGCCTCAGCGGCTGTACGACCTAACGCACGTCGGCCAGGCGACTGCGAGCGAATCCTATCCGAACTATGTCGATTACCGCGACCTCAACCGCAGTTTCGAAAATTTGGCTGCTGCCGATTTTTGCGAAGTTGGGCTCGACACCGGCAAGAATCCGTCGAGCGCCTGGGGCTATGAAGTCAGCCGAAACTATTTCGGTACCTTGCGATTGCGACCATATCTAGGTCGTTTCTTCCACGCCTCCGATGAACACGGTCCCGACAGCGCACCCTATGTCGTTCTGACGTACGCATACTGGAAAAGCCATTTTCAAGCCGATCGGAGTGCGATTGGACGCACGGTTCAGCTCAACGAGCATCCATTCACGATCATCGGTGTGGCCCCGCCCGGGTTCCAAGGAACCTTGCAGATTTTCCCGGCCGACTTTTTCGTTCCCATTATCGATCAGGAACAGATTGACGGCGAAAACCTGCTGAATGCGCGCGCCTCCGACTGGGTGTTCGAACTGTTCGGGCGGCTGAAGCCGGGAATCTCCCCAACAGAAGCAGCGGCCGATCTGAACTTGATTAACAGGCAGCTACAGAAGATTTATCCAAAGGACGAGGCCGAGATCACTTTTCGACTGGTCCATGTGGGTGTAGCCAGCGTCTTGGGGGGCGCCGTCAAGGCGTTTCTGGGCGGATTGATGCTGCTGGCGGGCTTGATCCTGCTCGCCGCGTGCGCCAACCTCGGCAGCCTATTTGCGGCGCGCGCTGCGGACCGCTCCCGTGAAATGGCCATGCGCCTGGCTCTCGGTTCAACTCGCAGGCGCCTGCTTCGCCAGCTCTTAACCGAAGCCATTCTGGTTTCATTGGCGGGCGGCGCAGTGGGCCTGTGGGGCAGCGTGGTCCTGCTTCATTGGATCAGCGCGTGGCACCCGTTTCCGCAGTTCCCGCTGAATGTCCCGGTAAATCCGGGCTGGCACGTGTACACGGCGGCGCTGCTGCTCAGTCTAGCAAGCGGGCTCCTCTTCGGGGCGGTGCCCGTTCGGCAAGTCCTACGGAAGAACCCATACGGAATCATCAGGTCAGGATCACCCATCAACACAAGCCGCAGGATTACTGTCCTCGACTTGTTGTTGGCTGTCCAGATTGCACTCTGCGCGGTTCTGGTTACTTCTTCTTTTGTTGCCGTGCGCGGACTCGAGCGGTCGCTCAATGCGCGTCTCGGCGTCGAGCCGAGAAACGCGATGCTGGTCGAAACCGATCTGAAGATGGCCGGCTATAGCAGGGACACAGCGCCTGCCATGCAAAGGCGCATGATCGGCGCCATGAAAACCATTCTTGGGGTAGCCTCGGTTGGTTTGGTCAGTATCTTGCCTTTGAGTGTGGATTGGGACCGCACGGCCGTCTTCACGAACGCCAAGGCAAATTTGTCGCCTTCTAATGCCGCTGCGATCGCCTTCCAGTATGATGTCTCTCCCGGCTATTTCCGCGCGGCAGGCGCAGCCTTATTAGAAGGAAGAACCTTTACATGGCGGGACGACAGGAGGGCCGCGCGTGTAGCCGTGGTGAATGAGGAGTTCGCCCGGAAACTGTTCGGCTCGCCAGCGAACGCGCTGGGCAATTATTTCAAGATGTGGAATGGAACCCGCACAAAGGTGATCGGCATAGTCGAAGATGGGAAGTACTCGGCGGACCTCGGCGAGCGCCGTCAGTCGGCGATGTTTCTCCCTATCCTACAATCACCCGCAAGAGATACGTGGCTCGTGGTACGGTCGAGTGACGATCCTCAGCAGCTCGCGGCCGCGATACGAAGCAAACTGCGCGGCCTCGACCCAGGCCTGCCTATCTTCATTCAGACATGGAATGAGGAGATGGACGGCGCATTATTTGCCCCGCGTATGGCGACGGCATCGCTCGGCATTTTGGGGCTGATGGGCGCGATGCTATCGGTTACGGGCATCTTTGGGATGGCGGCATATTCGGTAAGCAAGAGAAAGCGCGAACTGGGAATTCGCATCGCTCTTGGAGCGCAGCGGAGGGAGGTCTTGCGGGCGGCGTTAGGGCGGGCTTTCAAATTGCTTGCGTTCGGCTCCGCCGCGGGACTGGCGCTTGGAATTCTGGCGAGTCGGGTCTTGGCTTCCATCGTCTATCAGGCCACGCCGGACGATCCATTTGTTTTGCTAGGCGTGGTTCTGGCTATGCTCGTTGTGGGCTTGCTTGCGACGTGGATTCCCGCGCACCGAGCTCTTTCAATCGACCCTTCCATGCTGATGCGTGAGGAGTAGTTTCCGCAACTCGCGCCGCGCGGTAGCGGCCCCCACAGATGGCCCTCGCTCCTCTTGGGTTGGAGGGCCGCAGATCGCCGTGAGGCGCGCGGTAAGGCCTCAGTGGCCGTAGGTTTCGCCGGAGCGCACTTTGCCGGCGAAGCGGCGATAGGTGTAGGTGAAATAGCCGGTGGCGAGAATCATGCCGATAATCCACCAGACAAGGGCTACGTGCAAGCCATGCGGGGCGGCCTGCGCATTTTCGACCGTCAGTGCGAGCGCGGGTTCCGATCGCGCCGGCAATACGTCAGGATAGAGGCCGAACGCGGCGCTCGAAAGCATGCCGGCCAGATACGCGCAGGAAGCGAGAAACGCGCGCAGGCGGCTTCGGCGCAAAAAGTACATTTCGAGCACCAGCCCGACCACCGCGATCACCGGAAAAAGAAATCCCCACGGATGACTACGCAGATTCATGCCCACCTGCGGCTGCAAATAGAGCGTAGCGGCCGTGATCGCAAACGTCAGCAGCACCACCAGCACCCAGAGCGGCCGCACCAGGCGCTCGGCGCGCTGCTCGATCGCGCCTTCCGTTTTCAGCGCGATCCAGAGCGCGCCGTGCAGCGCGAGCGCCGCAACGGCCGCGAGGCCAACCAGAATCGTGTACCAATCGAGGATGCCCGTATGCGCGCCGACGCGGAAATTCGTCCAGAGCGGCTCGAAGAACCAATGGTTCGCGTCGAGCGGAACGCCGCGCACCACGTTGCCGAGCGCCGCGCCGAAAAAGAGCGCCAATAACAGGCTCGATAGGTTGAAGACAACATCCCAGAACGGAGTCCACACTGGGCTTTTGAGCGTATTCCGAAATTCAATGGACGTTCCGCGCAGCACGAGCAGCCAGAGCACGATGATCAGCGGCAGGTAGAAGCCGCTGAAACTCGATGCGTAGAGCACCGGAAACGCCAGATACAGCGTGCCTCCGGCAGCAAGCAGCCACACCTCGTTGCCGTCCCATACCGGGCCGATCGTAGCGATCACGGCGCGGCGTTCCTCGGCCGTTTTCGCCACGAGCAGATGCAGGATGCCGGCGCCCAGGTCGAATCCATCGAGCACGACGTAAACCGCCAGCATCAGGCTCACCAGGCAAAACCAGACCGTGCCCATGGCTATGCCACCTCCGGTCCGCGCTCGATTTCCCGCCACACGAGGAAGAGAAACAGCAGACTCAGCAGGCCGTACATGCCCAGGAATCCGACCAAGGTGAATAGCGCGTTGCCCGAGGAAACCTGCGTGGAATAGCCGGCACTTGTCCGCACCAGCGAATAGACGAGCCATGGCTGGCGGCCCGCTTCGGCGGTGATCCAACCCGCCGTATTCGCGATGAAGGGAAACGGCAAAGACAGCAGCAGCGCCCACAGTATCGCCCGCGAATCGAACAGGCGCCCGCGCCACAGCAAGAATCCCGCAATCACCAGCACCGCGACGAAAATCGTCCCCAGCCCCACCATGATGTGATAGCTGTAATAGACGAGCGGCACCTGATCCGGCCATTCCGATTCCGGAATCGCATCCAGCCCCTTCACTTCCGCAGCCCAGCGGCGATACGTCAGAAAACTCAGGACGCGCGGGATCGTCAGCGGATTATCCAGCCGGCGTTTCGCCATGTCCGGCTGGCCCAGAATCGCGATGGGCGCGCCGGCTTGCGAATCAAACAGCCCCTCCATCGCGGCGAAGGTCGAGGGCTGATTCGTGGCCACCATTTTGCTTTCACTATCGCCGGTCGGAAAGACCATCAGCAACGCCGCCACCAGCCCCACAATCACGCCGGTTCGAACGAAAAGCTCGCCGTGGACGCGCTCGCGGCCCGAAAGCAGGTAGAAGGCCCCGATTGAGGCCATCAGAAAAGACGCGGTCACCACCGCGCCCAGCATGTTGTGCGCGTACTCCCAGCCGGCCCAGGAATTGCCGACGAGCGCCCAAAAACTGGCGAGCGAAAATTGTCCGTTCGATCCGAGCGTATATCCGACCGGGTGCTGCATCCATCCGTTCGTCGCGATGATGAAATAGCCGGAGAGCCACGAACCCAGGAAAAGCGCCAGCGAGGAGGCCCAATGGGCTCGCGGGCTCAGCCGCTTTTCCCCGAAGAGCAGCAGTCCCAGAAAACTCGATTCGAGGAAGAAGGCGAAAACGCCCTCCATCGCCAGCGTCTGGCCGATCACGCCGCCCACCGCGCGGGAAAATTGCGCCCAGTTCGTGCCGAACTGGAATTCCATCGGAATCCCGGTGACCACCCCGAGCGCGAAGCTGATGCCGAAAATCCGCAGCCAGAATCGCGCCGCCCGGTTGTACCGCTCCTCGCCGGTGCGCAGCGCGAGCGTCTTCAGGATCAGGATGAGCAGCGCCAGCCCCATGGTGATCTGCGGAAAGATGTAGTGGAACGTGACGGTAAAAGCGAATTGCCAACGATCGATCGTCAGTGCCGAGCCCAACGTTCACCTCCCTGCGCCGCCTTGCCCAAAATTCCAGGGCGCAGGCTTTGCCGGCTCGCATCCGCCGTTCACCGAGAGCCGTGCCGGAGCGTGGCTTCCCGACGGGGTCACTCGGCCGCAATCCACGCGGCCGAGGACCGGATGCCGGCGCGAGCATGCGCTCGCGGAAAGTGCAGCCTAGAGGTGCGAGCCTGGACCGAGTTCCCGAACCACTTCGCCGATGAAGTTTTTGGCATCGCCGAAGAGCATCAGGGTCTTGTCCATGTAGAACAGCGGGTTATCGATTCCGGCGAAGCCGGGATTGAGGCTTCGCTTGACCACCATCACGGTGCGCGCCTTGTCCACGTCGATGATCGGCATGCCGAAGATGGGGCTGGAAGAATCGGTGCGCGCAGCCGGGTTGCAGACGTCGTTGGCACCGATGATGAGCGCGACGTCGGTTTGCGGCATATCACCGTTCACCTGGTCCATGTCGAGCAGCTTGTCGTAGGGAATATCGGCCTCGGCCAGCAGCACGTTCATGTGTCCCGGCATGCGCCCGGCCACCGGATGCACGCCGAAGGTCACGTTAATTCCCTGCTTGGTGAGGAGGTCGTACAGTTCACGCACTTTGTGCTGCGCCTGCGCGACGGCCATACCGTAGCCCGGCACGATCACCACGCTGCTTGCGGCTTTCAGGATGTCGGCGGCGTCTTCCGGCGTGGCCGAGCGCACCGTGCGCTCTTCGACGCCTTTGCCCGCGCCCGTTTGCAGCTGGCCGAACGCGCCGAAGAGCACGTTGGTGAAGGAACGGTTCATCGCCTTGCACATGATCACCGCGAGGATGAAGCCGCTCGCCCCATCGAGCGCGCCGGCGACGATCAGCACCTTGCTGTTGAGCACGAAACCGAGCAGGGCATCGGCCAAGCCGGCGTAGGAGTTCAGCAGCGCGATTACGGTGGGCATGTCCGCGCCGCCGATCGGCATCACCAGCATCATGCCAAACAACAACGAAATGACGACCATTACAGGGAAAAGCCACGAAATGTCCTGCCAGAACATCAGCGTGATCCCGATGCCGATCGCGGCGGCGAGCACAGTCAGGCTGACGATGTTCTGTCCGCGATACGTCATCGGGCGCTGCGGCAGGATTTCCTGCAGCTTCCCTGCGGCGATCAAGCTGCCGGTGAAGGTGAGGCCGCCGATGATCACTTCGAGCGCGATCTCGATCATGCCGAATTTAGGGACGTGCGGCGTCTGGATGTAATACTCCGAGATGCCAATCAGCGCCGCGGTCAGCGCGCCGAATGCGTGGCTGAGCGCGGTTCGCTGGGGCACCGCCGTCGTCTTCACCAAGCCAAGCGGGACGCCCACCGCCCCGCCAACGGCCAGTCCGACCAGGATCCACGTGTATTGGACGATGCCAGCGCCGGCGAGCGTAGCGAGGATGGCGATCGCCATACCGATCTCGCCCGCGCGCACGCCGCGGCGGGCGGTCGCGGGAGAGCTGAGCCACTTGAGCGAAAGGATGAAGAGGATGATCGAAGCCAGGTAGACGAAATCGGTGACGTGCTGTTGAACGATGGGATTCATGACTTGTTCGCCTTGCCTGTCTTGAACATGCCCAGCATCCGCTCGGTGATGATGAATCCGCCCACGGCGTTGCTGAAGGAGGCGGCCACGCCGATCGTGCCCAGAATCACCGCCAGTTCCGTTTCGCGCCGGCCGGCGATGATCATGGCTGCAACGACCACGACCGCGTCCAGAGCATTTGTGAGAGACATCAAGGGGGTGTGGAGCAGGCGGGAAACGCGGGTAATCACACTGAACCCGATGAATCCGCCCAGCACAAAGATGTACAAGCTAATGATGAAATCCGCCGGCATTCGCCTTCCTCCTTAATTCTTTCCCAGCGCCGGGAGCGAGAAGAACTCGCGCACGCGCGGCTGAACGATTTCGCCCCCGCGCGTAACGAGCGTCTCCCGGAGGATCTCGTCGTCGCGATCGAGCGGTATCTGGCCGTCCTTCACCAAGTGTTGCAGGAACGTGACCGCATTGCGGGCGTACATCTGGCTCGCGTGATACGGCACGGTGCTGGCCAGGTTGAAATACCCCACCAGGGTGACACCGCTTTCGACCACGACTTCGCCAGTGCGCGTCAATTCGCAATTGCCGCCGCGCTCGGCGGCCATGTCGATCACCACCGATCCCGGCGCCATGTGGCGCACCGCGTCTGCGGTGATGAGCAAGGGAGGTTTGCGGCCCGGAACAACGGCGGTGGTAATCACGACGTCACTTGCCGCCACAACCTGGCCGAGCTGTTCCCGCTGGCGCTGGTAAAACGACTCGTCCTGGGCCGTGGCGTAGCCGCGCTTGTCCTCCGCCTGCGCGGTTTCCAGCTGCAATTCGACCACGCGGCCGCCAAGGCTCTGAATCTGCTCGCGCGCCGCCGGGCGAACGTCGTAGCCGGAGGTGATCGCTCCCAGCCGGTGCGCCGTGGCGATCGCCTGCAGCCCGGCCACGCCCGCGCCGATCACGAGGACGCGCGCCGGCGTGATCGTACCCGCCGCGGTGGTCAGCATCGGGAACACCCGCGGCAGCCGGTCGGCCGCCAGCAGCACGGCCTTGTAACCGGAAATCGTCGCCATCGAGCTCAGCGCGTCCATGTTTTGCGCCCGAGTGATGCGCGGCATCAGCTCGAACGAAAACGCCGAAACGCCCGTCGCGGCCAGTCGGCCGACGATCTCCTTCGAGCCCAGCGGCCGCAGGAATCCGATGAGCACCTGGCCGCGGCGGAGCAGCGGCAGATCATCCGCGCCGTTGCGGTCGTTCGCGCCGTAACAAAGCACTTGCAGGATCACGTCGGCCTTCGCGAACACCTGGGCTCGGTCCGGCAGTATCTTGGCGCCTTTCGCTTCGAATTCGGCGTCGGGATAGCCGGCTTCGACCCCGGCCCCCGCTTGCACGACCACTTCCAGACCCGCCTTTGCGAGACTCGGCAGCACCGCCGGTATCAGAGGGACGCGCCGCTCGCCGGGAAAGATTTCTTTGGGAACACCGATAACCATCAGCTCACCTCAAAAGGGAAATATGTTGGGGCCGACGACGAGAAACCGACTACGGGAAAACTCGTGGAAGAGAAAAGGGTGAGGGAAATGCGACAACGGCCGGCGCCGCACCGGCCACGTTCGCTCCACTGGAAGGGCGAAGGAGAAATCCGAAGCCTCCCGAGCCACGTTCCGGTGTGACGCCCTTGCGGAGGAGCCCGGAACAATTCCTTACCTTACGGCCCGCAGGGGGGAGCGAATCCCTGCTCACACCAGATTTACAGACTACGACCATCGGGGGCTTTCACGCAAGCGAATCGAAAGCGAAAGCGCAAATTCACGCTGTTCGACCCGCGTCCGCGCCTCCGCAAACCGGCTCATCCCTGCCCAACCTCACAAAAACCCCCTTTCCGAAGTTGTCCAACCGGCTGCGTCTGTCATATAGTTCCCGGTCACGGGCAAATGCGCCGCGAGGCGCAGGGAAGGGCCGCCGGAAACCGGCGGCGCGGGTGATCCGAAGGGAACGGCCTGGTGAAAACGGCCGCTGATTGGCAATCCATGACCCCAACTGAACACTGCCAAACCGAATTACGCGTTCCGAGCGACTCACGCGCGGTGGGCGCCGTCCGTGGAGCGATCGAGCATACGTCCCGCCATCTGGGATTGCCTCCGGAAGAGGAAGCGGCGCTCGTCGCCACCACCGAAGGATTGCTAAAGGAAGCGCTCGCCACGCTCGCTGCCGACGAAACCGTCACCGTTCGCATCGGCGAACACCCGAACCGGATCGAAATCGATTTGGAGCGGCCGGGCGCCGGCCACGGTGAATGGGCCTCCGCGCGGAAGCTGGCGGGAATCGATCGCGTCGAAGAGCAAACCGGCGCCGTCGAAACGCGCCTGAAACTCGTGAAGTTCCTGCCCGGCGCCCATCCCTCCCACGCCCATTCCTGACGCCCGGGCCGGTTTGCCGCGCCTCTACATGGAAACCGCGAACGTCCGCTGCGCGATCAGCGCGACCATCTGACTCTCGCTCAGATCGAATTCCAGATCCAGCCGGTCGCCCCGCGGCGCGACCTGCGCCTGGTCCAGCAACTTCGCCAGAGCCGGATTCGACTGGCTGGCCTGATATCGCCGGTACAGAATGCCCGCCTGCAGCAGCGCCGCCAGATTGTCGGCATCGGTTGGCGTCGTGCAAACGGCCTCGAATTTGGTGTCGATGCCCGAAGAATCGTCCACGCTGATGATCATCGAATGGATTTTCTGGAACAGCAGCGCCGATTGCTGCGCCTGCGCCACTTCCGGCAGCAGCTGCCGCAATCCGAGCCTCGTGTAGTGCTGATTCAGCACCGCCCAGATCAGCCCTTGTCCGTTCACCTGATCGATCAAGGGATACAGCTCGTTATTCGAAAGCAGGCTTGGTTCGCCGTTGAAGCGTACCGCCAGCATTTTGTTGATCGCGTCGCCCTGCCCGAAAACCGCCGTGTTCGAATCGAGGAAGAAAAAGAAAATGTCATAAGGGCTCGTGCCGGAGCCGAACGCGTAAAGCGTGTAGCCGTGCAGGCGCTTGGTCGGCAGCTTCAGCCGTCTCAGGTTGGCCTCGGCCGTATCCGGTTGAAATTCACCCAGCGCGACGCCGAGCACTTCCTCCGGGTTCTTCTGGCTCGCCGGAATCGCCGCGAAGGCAAGTTGTTCCACCTGCGTCGTCGGATCGATGCCGGCCGATTTCAGAAACGTTTCGAATTGGCGGAAGCGCGCCGGCAGAATCTGCTGCTCCAGCTGCGGAAACCATATGTGCCGCTGCGCCGCTTTCATGTCCGCGTAAGCGAATTCGCCCACGCTTTTCGGAAACAGCGCCACCACCTGCGTATCGAGCGTGCTCGCTCGTGCCGCCGGAACGATCCCGATCGCCAGCGCCGCAACCAGCGCCAGCCCCCACGCCGCTTTCTTCCTCATCTTCGTATCCCCTTTTTGCCGCTCAGGGAGCGGTAACGGCCGGCGCTCGTTCGCACCGCGCTTCGATCGCCGCCGCCTGCTTCTTCATTTCCGCTACGTACCCGGCGTCTTCGATGGATTCCAGATTGATCGCCACGTTCTCCATCGCGCCGCGCGCCGCCGCTCGCGCCAGCGCGTCGGCCGCTTTCAAATCCGATTTCATCGCCTGGCTCGCCACCGGTTCGAGCTGCGCCAGCAGATCGAGCAAACCCGCCGATCGCAGCGCCACTTCGAGCGGAACTTCCGCCGCGTGCCGCGTGGCCGAATCGAGCGCTTCGGCACGCTTGCGCTGTTCTTCAGGGGTCGCTTTTGCCATCCGCGCCGCCGCGACCACCCCGTCGTATGCCGTCGCGTCCCGGTCCACCGCCGCCGATAGCTCACGCGCCGCCGCGCCGAATTCCTCGAAGAGCCGCGTCAGCTCGTCCACGTGCGCCGCTTGCGATTTCTTTTTCCGCGAAAGTCCGGCCACCATTCGCCCCAGGCTCGCCGCCATCGCGCCCGCCAGCGCCGCCGCCGACCCTCCGCCCGGCGTTGCCGTCGGCTCGCCCAGCGCGTCGAGAAACGGCCGCGCCATCGCTTCGAGGCGTCCCACTCCTGCCGCCGGCGTGGCTTGGCCGGCGAGCGCCTGCGCCATGCGGTTTTCGAGCACCTGATCGGCGGTGAAATTCTCGAATTGCAGGTAAAAATCGGCCGTCATTTCGATCGCGCGCCGCGGCACCAGGCCCACGATCTCGCTACCCACGATCGCGGCACCATGGCGCGCCGCTTCCGAGCGGACCATCTCGAACACGCGATGAATCGGCGTCTGCTCGAAATCGGTCAAATTGATAGAAACCTGTGCCAGGTTCCGCGCCTTCAGTTCCACGCCCATGGATTTCACGTGCCGCAATCCGCCGGTCGAAAACCGGATCGCCTTGGCGATCTTTTTCGCCACCGAAACGTCCGGCGTGCTCAAATTAATATTGTAGGCGATCAGGAATTTCCTCGCTCCCACGATCGTCGCCCCGGCCGTCGGATGCAGCCGCGGCTCGCCGACGTCCGGCGCGCGGTCCGGATTTACCAGCACTTCCTCGCGCACGCGCTCGAATTGCCCGCGCCGCACGTCCTCCAGGTTCACGCGATCCGGCCGTTGCGCGGCGGCCTCGTAGAAATAGACGGGAATGCGGAACCGCTGCCAGATTTCCTTGCCCACGCGCCGCGCCAGCGCGACACAATCCTCGATCGTCACGCCTTCGACGGGCACGAAGGGCACCACGTCCGTCGCGCCCAGCCGCGGATGCGCGCCCTGGTGCCGCGTCAGATCGATGAGTTCGAGCGCCTTGCCCACCCCGCGCAGCGCCGCTTCGGCCACCGCTTCCGGCTCGCCCGCCAGCGTCACCACCGAGCGGTTGTGGTCGGCATCCATTTCCCGGTCGAGTACCGCGACTCCCGCGACCGCGCTCATCGCCGCCACCAGCGCGTCCACTTTCGCCGCGTCTCGCCCTTCGGAAAAATTCGGCACGCACTCGATAATCTTCGGCATTCGCTTCCCTTCCTCGCGCCGGCCTGCGCTTTCTCCCTTCACAAACAGATGCGCCCTGGGCCGGAATGGCTGGCAGACGGCTCCCGTTCGCCTCGCTGCGGCTCAGATCTGCTTCGGCTCGCGCGCGTAGAGAATCTTTCCCCGTTTGATCGTCAGCCAGGCGAGGTGAACACCAAAATAATAAGGAATTTCGCGGTAGTCAGCCACGTCGAATGCGGCCAGGTCGGCTTGTTTGCCAACCTCAATCGTGCCGATCCGGTCGTGCCGCCGGAGCGAATACGCCGCATTCACCGTTGCCGCCGCGATCGCCTCCGCCGGCCGCAGCCGCATCCCGTCGCAAGCGAGCGACATCGCCATCGGCAAGCTCAACGTGGGACTCGTTCCGGGATTGAAGTCAGTGGCCAGCGCGATGATCGCACCCGCGTCCACCAGCGCTCGGCCCGGCGCGAACGGAACGCCAAGATGCAGGCTCGCGCCGGGAAGCAGCGTGCAAACCACGCTCGATTTCGCCAGCAGCTCGATGTCGCCGCGCGTCACCTGATCCAGATGATCCGCGCTCGCCGCGCGGAGTTCCACCGCCAGCCGCGCCGCACCCGTCCGCGCTAGTTGCTCGGCGTGCAAGCGAGGATAGAGGCCGCAAGCGCGCCCAGCCGTCAGAATCCGCCGCGCCTCTTCCACGGAAAATGCCCCGCGATCGCAAAATACATCGCAGAATTCGGCCAAGGCATCCCGAGCAGCCGCTGGAATCATTCTCCGCGTCAGCAGTTCGACGTATTCGCGCTGGCGGTTGGCGTATTCAGGAGGCACAACGTGCGCGCCGAGAAACGTGGAAATGATTTCGAGCGGCTGCTTGCGCGCGAGCGATCGTTGCACCCTCAGAATTTTCAGTTCCGATGCCAGGTCCAGCCCATAACCGCTCTTTGCCTCGACCGTCGTCGTCCCGTGCGCCGCGAATTGCGCCAGGCGGCCGAGCGCCAGCCGTTCGAGCGCCGGTTCCGGCATCGCGCGCAGCTTTCGCACGCTCGCCCGGATTCCGCCACCCGCTCGCGCGATCTCTTCGTAGCTCGCGCCGGCAATCCGCATTTCGTATTCCTCCACGCGGCTCGCCGCAAAAACCAGGTGCGTGTGCGAATCCACCAGCCCCGGCAACATCACGCGCCCGCCCAGATCCATCTTTCGCGCCCGCAGCGCTTCGCGCATCCGCTCGATCTTGCGCCGCGCTCCGACGGCCGCGACACGGCCGTCTTCGACGAGCACGGCCGCGTCTCTCACGAGGCCCGGATCGGCAAGCGAACGCCCGCGCCGCGGCACCAGTCCGCGCATGGTCACGAGCTGCCCGATATTCGTCAGTAGGAGATTCTCGGCCACTGAACTTCGCTTCTCCGCACGCACCCGGAGGGTCGGGCACGAAACCGTTTCCGGTAGCACGGCCAATCCTGGCCGTGCCGGTTCCTTTCGTCCGTCGACACGCTATTCTGACATGGGAATCTTGATCCCGTGCGCGCGGGCGAAATCCGCCGCTTCGGGATAGCCAGCGTCGGCGTGGCGCGCGATGCCGATGCCGGGATCGTTAGTCAGCACGCGTTCGATTCGCGCCGCCATCTCTTTCGTGCCGTCGGCTACCACCACCTGCCCCGCGTGTTGCGAATAGCCGATGCCCACTCCGCCGCCGTTGTGAATGGAAACCCAACTCGCTCCGCTCGCCGTATTGAGCAGCGCATTCAGAAAGGGCCAATCGGCAATGGCGTCCGAGCCGTCGCGCATGGCCTCGGTTTCTCGAAACGGCGAAGCGACCGAACCGGTGTCGAGATGATCGCGGCCGATGACGATCGGCGCTTTCAGCTCGCCGCGCGCCACCAGATCGTTCATCGCCACGCCGAAGCGGTCGCGCTCGCCGTAGCCGAGCCAGCAAATCCGCGCCGGCAGTCCCTGGAACCGCACCCGTTTCTGCGCCAGTCGAATCCAGCGCGAAAGAATCTCGTTTTCGGGAAACAGCTCGAGCACCAGTTGATCGGTGCGGTGAATATCGGAAGGTTCGCCGGATAGCGCAGCCCATCGGAACGGTCCGCGGCCCTCGCAAAAGAGCGGCCGGATGTACGCGGGAACGAAGCCGGGAAAATCGTACGCATTCTTCACGCCGGCTTCGAACGCCATCGTGCGGATGTTGTTTCCGTAATCGAACGTCACCGCGCCCAGCTTTTGCAGCGCGAGCATTCCGCGCACGTGCTCGGCGATCGAATCGAGCGCGCGCCGCCGGTATTCTTCCGGATCGCGCCGGCGGAGTTCCGCCGCTTCCTCGAGTGAAAGCCCCTGGGGAATGTATCCGTTGATCGGATCGTGCGCGCTCGTCTGATCGGTCAGCAGATCGGGCACCACACCGCGCCGCGCCAGCTCCGGAATCACGTCGGCGCAATTGCCCACCAGGCCCACCGAAGCCGCTTCGCGTTTGCGCACGGCGTTTTTCAAAATGCGGAGCGCCTCGTCGAGCGAATTCACCATGACGTCGCAGTAGCCCGTTTTCACGCGGCGCTTGATGCGCTCGGGATCCACTTCCACGCACAAAATCGCCGCACCGGCCATCGTCGCCGCCAGCGGCTGCGCTCCGCCCATCCCCCCCATGCCGCCCGTGGCGACGAGTTTTCCGGCCAGGTCGCTGGCGAAATGTTTGCGCCCGGCCGCGGCGAACGTTTCGTACGTTCCTTCCAGGATTCCCTGCGTCCCGATGTAAATCCAGCTCCCCGCCGTCATCTGACCGTACATCGTGAGTCCGGCGCGTTCGAGTTCGCCGAAATGGCGCCAATCGTTCCAATGGCCCACCAGATTCGCATTTGCGATCAGGACGCGCGGCGCCCATTCGTGCGTCCGGAAAACGCCCACCGGCTTACCCGACTGGATCAGCAGCGTCTCGTCGTTTCCGAGTTCCGTCAGCGCGCGCACAATCGCGTCGAACGCCGCCCAACTGCGCGCCGCGCGCCCCGATCCTCCGTACACCACCAGATCGGCCGGCCGTTCGGCGACTTCGGCATCCAGGTTGTTCATCAGCATGCGCATCGCCGCTTCCTGATTCCAGCCCTTGCAGGTGCGCTGCGGGCCGCGCGGCGCGCGGACGGCGCGTGCCTCGGAGGGATGTTCACTGGCGATCTGGCTCATGGCCTCACCTCGGAAGGAAAAAACTGCTCGCGGCCCATCTTAGCGCAGCCCGGCGGGTGTTTCGAGACTCGAAGCAGACGAATCGCGGCGATTGCGCCGGCGCGCCGCGTGCGGTACTCTGCCACGCGGCGGCAATGTGAAATACCCGACGATCGTGCAAAGCTTCCTCGCCGCGGCCGAAAGCTATCCGAACCCGCGGGCGCAATTGCACAAGGAGGGCGGCCGGTGGATTGCCACGCCGTCGCGGGAGGTGGTGCGCCGAGTCGCCGGTTTGGCAACCGCGCTCGAGCAGGCGCACATCTTCGCCGGCGATCGCGTCGCTCTTTTTTCGCCGAATCGGCCCGAATGGCACATCGCCGATCTCGCCATCCTGGGACTGGGCGGCGTCACAGTTCCTATTTATTTCAACGAATCCGCCGAGCGAATCCTCTTCATCCTGAATCATTCGGAGGCCAAAGCCGCCATCGCCGTCGGCCCGGCCCAGGTTGAACGCCTGCTCGCCTGCCGCGAGCACGCGCCTCATCTCGAAACGATCGTCGTCGCCGCTTACGGCAAACCGCTGCCGCGCGAAATCCGCCGCTGGGAAGAACTGATGGGCCGCGCCGATCCGCACGACATCGTCGCCTACACGCGCCGTGCGGCGCAGGTCAAGCCTTCCGATCTCGCCAGCATCATCTACACCTCCGGCACCACCGGCGAGCCGAAAGGCGTGATGCTGACGCATTCGAACTTCACCTCGAACGCGCTGGATACGTTGCGCCTGGTGGATATGCGGCGAACCGACGTGGTGCTGTCGTTTCTTCCGCTCGCACACGTGTACGAGCGCATCATGGATTACATCGCGCTGTTCCGCGGCGTGGCGCTCGCCTACGTCGAGCGCATGGACGAGGTCGCCGGAGCGCTCGTCGAAGTGCGTCCCACTGTCGCCGCCGCCGTTCCCCGTTTCTTCGAAAAAAGCTACGCCGGCATCTTCGAAGCGCGCGAGCGGCTTGGCGGCCAACTGCGCCAGTTGTTCGATTGGGGCCTGCGCGTGGCGCATGAATCGGTCGAGTGGCGCGCGTACGGCAAGCCGCTCGAACTCAAGAAAAAACTCCGCTGGTACCTGGCCTGGTTTCTCGTTTACAGCCGCGTCCGGCGGCGGCTGGGCGGCCGGATCCGATTTTTCAATTCCGGCGGCGCGCCGCTCTCGCGCCAACTGGCTGAATTTTTCTGGTCGGTTGGCGTGCCCATCCTCGAGGGCTACGGCTTGACGGAAACATCGCCGATCGTCAGCGCCAGCTCGTTCCGCGACCACCGTCCCGGCAGCGTCGGCAAGCCGATTCCCAACGTCGAAGTGCGCGTAGCCGCCGACGGCGAAATCCAAGTGCGCGGCCCGTGCGTGATGAAGGGCTACTACAAAGCTGCCGAAGAAACCGCCGAGGTGCTTTCCTCGGACGGCTGGTTTTCCACCGGCGACATCGGTCATCTGGATGAGGACGGCTTTCTCGTCATCACCGACCGCAAAAAGGATCTGATCAAGACGGCCGGAGGGAAATTCATCGCGCCCCAGATGATCGAAAATCTGCTGAGGACCAGCCCGCTCATTTCCAATGCTTGCGTCCTGGGCGACCGCCGGAAATTCGTCGCCGCGCTCGTTGTCCCGAATTTCGAAACGCTGCGCGTCCGCGCCCGCCAGGAAGGCGTGACGCTTTCGACGCCCACCGAAATCGCCACCAGTCCCTGGGCGCAGCGCCTCTTGGGCGAGGAAATTCGCCGGCTCAGCGAGCCGCTCGCCCAATACGAGCGGCCGAAGCGTTTTCTGCTGCTCGACCGCGATTTCGCTTTCGATCAAGGCGAGATGACCTATACGCTCAAGCTGCGCCGGCGCATCGTCGAGCAGCGCTACCAAGCGGAAATCGAAAAATTGTTTGCCAACGCGGACGAAGCGCTTTCCGGCCGGGATGAGTAGCGCCGCGCGCCATTCGGGCCGCAATGTGCCCGGAACGGTTTTGCCAAGTGGGCGCTGCCGGGAGTTGTTCTCGGGAGCCCTGGCCCGGAATAAATTCCGTCTTGACCGTTAGTCGGGGATCCGGCGGGTTGCCTACGGGACCATGTAGAACCGCACTTTGGCAGGCCGACCCGTAAAGCGCGGGTAATATGGATGGGTTTCGACCGGCTGCGATAGCCACAGACCATTTCTGGCGAAGGTGACTTTTCGGAAGCAGAAGCGTTCAGCATCATCTTCTCTGGTCCTCGGGAGGTCCAGAGTTTGCACAAAGCTGTCCCCACCCGTGGAAGAATAAACGCGAGAAGGCACGTTCAGCCATTGACCGAATCTGCCCCGACTCAGGGAGAATACGACTAAATTGGTTCCGATGACTCCGGCAGCGCCCCAGTCTGGCTCTATCAGCAGTTCTTGAGAATGGCGCCCGTCCAAGCTGGTCAACTCGATCCGCTGGATTGAGGTGTGGTGGGTTGTATCCAGGTCGAGACCGGTGGATTCGCGCCATTTTCTGGCCGTATCCGTTATGCGTGCGAGGCGGGCTATTGAGGGACACGACATGGGTGGATCCGCCCCGAGAAACTTATATTGAAGGACGGCCAGCAGCGAACTCGAATCGGCAGCTCCCGGCCAGCGAAATACCTCGAAACGAACTTCCCGGGTTTTCGAAGATAATGTCTCGTTGACCACATTCGATGCAGCACACCGTTCGGCCGTTCCTGAAGGCGGACCGACGACGCGGTACACCCTCTCGGTTGCCAAGGCATCCGGGAACAGGAACTCCTTAGAGTGCCCTGCGGGACTCCACGAATCATCGATCGAGCGTCCGGCCTCGAGGGAGATTGTGGCTCCAGGGAAAACAGCGCGGAGAACATCCATCCGCAGCGATTCGTCCTTAATTGGTCTAGTCGCGCTTGATGCAGGGCTGGTCCCAGCCAGCGAGCAGGCGAGGGCCATTAGCGCGATTGCCTTGAGCATAGCCGGATTGTATAGGCAAACAGCGTAGGGGTGCGCCCCCAAAATTGAAAAATCTCCCTGTTGCCCGGCTGCTCGGCGGTTGGGAAGTAGCGGCCGGATCAGCATCGCCAGCGCGGGCGGGAACGCGCCGCGAAAGATCAATCCGCTCCCTCCACGACTTTCCCTTCGCCCGCTACCGACGGGACGCGGCGCTCGCGCCGGAGTACAATCGTTTTCTTGGGAGCCGAACATGGAAGATGCATTGGTCATTCACGGCCGCCAGTTCCGTTCGCGGCTGATCGTGGGAACGGGAAAATACCGCACCATGCGGGAAATGGCCCAGGCGATTGAAGCCTCGGGCGCCGACGTCGTCACCGTCGCCTTGCGACGCATTCAGCTGGCCGACCGGCCGAAGGAAACGCTGCTCGATTATCTGGATCGCGACCGCTATTTCCTGCTGGCGAATACCGCCGGCTGCTACACGGCCGATGAAGCGATTCGCACCGCGCATCTGGCGCGCGAATTGGGCCTTTCGAACTGGGTCAAGCTGGAGGTGATCGGCGATCAGCAAACGCTGTTTCCGGATACCGAGCAGTTGCTCGCCGCCACGCGCTCGCTCGTCGCCGAAGGATTCGTCGTCCTTCCCTACACCACCGACGATCTGATCGTCGCGCGCAAGCTGGTGGACGCGGGCGCGGCCGCGGTGATGCCGCTGGGCGCGCCGATCGGCTCGGGGCTCGGCATCCAGAACGTCACGAATCTGCGCATCTTGCGCGAGCGCATCACGGAAGTTCCGCTCGTGGTGGATGCCGGCGTCGGCACAGCTTCCGATGCCACGCTCGCCATGGAACTCGGCTACGATGGCGTGCTGATGAACACGGCGATTGCCGGCGCGCAGGAGCCGGCGCTCATGGCGCAGGCGATGCGCCATGCCGTCGAAGCCGGCCGCAAAGCGTTCCTCGCGGGCCGCATCGAAAAGAAGCTCTACGCCACGGCTTCGAGTCCGCTCGCCGGCGTGGTGCGCTGAATCGGCGCCACGGCAGTTCCGCGAAAATCGGCGGTTATCGCAGCGCGGCGAATCGGCGTTCGAGCAGCAGCGCGAACCCCACGCCAAGCAGCACCACCGCCCATACCAGCACGGCCGGCATCTCCCATCCTCTTCTCACGCCGATAACGAGCACCACCGCCGCGATCAGAAACAGCGGCCCGGTGATGGCGCAATGATAGGTGCAGTTGCGGCGATAGTTCACCACGCAGGCAATGCCCGCGGCGGCGAAAAGCAACGCATTGGAGTAGATTCGGAGTTCCGGCCAAACCAGCTTGGCCAACGAAAACAGCCCAAGGACGATCACAAACACCAGAGCCCAGTAACACAGCGACGAAGCCGTGGTGCAACTTACGCTCTTGCCTTCGCTCTCGGACATCTTCTTGGCCGGGATTATAGCCCCGCCCGCGCTCGGGTCAAGCCTCTTCCAACCAGCGCGCCCGCGGCGGCTCCAAGAGTAACGGGGGAGACGCTGCATGAACGACACCTCATGTGACCCTCGTCACTGGAATGCGAGTATGCTACGGGTCGCTGGACAAGACGGCTGACAGACGTGGGGAGGAGTGATGGACACTACAAAAGCTCTAACAGAAGTTCCGGCACAGCTGACGAGCGACGAAAAGGCGTACGCGGGGCTTTCCCACGCGTTGGTGATCGTCACTTGGTGGATCGGGCCGCTGATCATCTTCCTGACGAAAAAGGAATCGCGCTTCAAGCGCTTTTCTGGCAGATCATTTTCGGAGTGTTCTACGTTGCAATTTTCGCTACGTTTTTCTTCGCCGTGCTTTCAACGATTCCGGCGCAAGGCTCCCACGCCCGACAGAACCTCCCCATCGCGCTTTTCATGGGATTTGGGGTGGTATGGATTTTCGCAGTGACGGCTTGTGTGTTGAATTTCGTGCTGGGCATCCTTTTCACGCTCAAAGCCATGCGAGGCGAATGGGCCGGGTACCCCGTAATCGGCCGCTGGGCGCGGCGAGCCGCGGGAATCTGAACTGGCGCGCTCGCCCGCCGCACCGCTTCCAGCCTTCGGGAAAAGCGCCTCTAGCAACGTGCGGTGGTACAACTGCTGCGTTGCTCTATTTTTGCTCCTGCCACGTCATCTGCACCGTCACCGGAATCTGATTCCGGATGGGCACGAAGAGCAATTCCGGAGCGGGAATTTTGAAATCGGTCAGCGTGGCGGGAATCGTTCCGTTCAGCTGCACGTCGTTCGCTTGCCGCTTCACCTGAAACGGCACCTGCTTGAAACTGGCCGTCTGCCCGGCGAATTGAATCTGGAAATCGGCGTGAAGCGTGCCGTTTTTCAGCTCGTTTTCCGGCAATTTCCCTCGCACCACCACCATCGGATATTGCGCGCCCCGCGTGATTTGCAGCATGTGCAGGTCGCGGTTCGTATCGCCCGATTTGAACGAATCCACGGGCACGGCCACCAGAAACGTGCACTTCCCGCCGTTGCAGATGCCCTTCCCTCGCGCCGCGTGGCTGACGCCGGCCGCGTGGTGCAGCGGATGGGTCACGTGATAGGTAAGCGTGGACTGCTTCAGAATCCAGGTCGTCTGGGCGCGGGCGGGGCCGGCAAACGCAAACAGAATGCACAAAATGCCAATCCATTTCATTTCGAGGAATGCGGCTGATTTGAATTTCATCGCAACCTGCCTTCGTATGAATTCACAGTGAGGATCAATTCGTGGCCGCGAGCGCGGCAAACACCTGCCGCTCGTGTTTCGTCATTCGCGTGCCAGCCATTGCATCGCGAATGCCCTGATGGTGATGAAACGGCAACAGCGCGGCGACTTTGTGGCCGAGGCCCGGAATCCAGTTTGGTTTCGTTTCCGAAAGCAACGCCAAACCGTACGCGACAGCGGTGACTAGCGCTACATCGCCGTGGTATTTCGCGATGCCGTGCAGTTTTTCTCCCTTGTTCAACTGCGATTCCGCCATCGCGCCCAGAATCGGCGTCAGAATCATGCCCGGGCCGTGAATCCAGGCCATCGCCACGTGAAACCGCGTCGGCCCGCTGCGCTTCAACCCTTTCGGCTTGGGAGCGAAGATGGCGTAATACGCCGTCGCGAAATACAAACCGGCCGTAGCGGAGCCGAGGCCGATGTGCAAATCTCGCGCGGCCGCGGTCGTATGGCGACCGTGCGCCCGAAACGAAGTGACCACCGTCGCGACGAGCGGGAAAAACGTGATCAAACCGAGCTTCTGATGAATCTGCAGCATGCGGGAGCGTTTGTTCAGCAGCGCTTGCTCTTTCGCGCTTCCCCGCGTCACCGAAGAGGAAAAACCGAGCGAAGAAAGCGAAAGAGACGGCGTCATCTGGAAATTCAGCGTTTTCGATCCACCGGCGGCGAGCGTCACCGTCGAGGTCGCTTTCAAAAATCCCAGTGCCGTCACCGTCACTTCGTATCCGCCCGCCGCCAGGTTCGCCACGGCATACCGCCCTTGGGCGTCCGCCTGCGCGGTTTGTGTTTTTCCCGTCGCCACGTTTTTGATGGTCACCGTCGCGTTCGGCACGGCGCCGGAAGGCCCCGCGATTGCGCCCGTAAGCGTGGCCCCGGCCGTTTGCGCGCGCAACGGCACCGCGGCCAACAGGCAAACCGCAAAACCCAACAGGAGCGAAACGAACTTCCCCTTCGTCACTTGCATCTACAATTTTCCTCTCGATATGACGGTGCTAACGAAAAAACCATGAACTCCACGCCACGCCCGACAACGAGAAGATGCTTAATCGGCCCGTCCCGTTGCTCGCCCTCCGGCGAATACCCACACACGGCAGCCCCGCCCCGCGCGCGTTCAAAACAGCAAATGCCACACCGTGTCCACCAGCGCGTGGACCAGCGCGTCTCCGGTCAGCGATTTCGTTTTCCGCCACGCGAGGCCGTAGAAGAGCCCGGCAATCGCCGCCAGCAGCACGTAGCGCCAGTTGGGAAATCCGTGGACGATGTGAGAGAGTCCGAACAAGCACGACGCGACGATCCAGCCCGCCGTTTCGCTGCGAAAACTTTTCGAAAGCACGTTCTGCAATACGCCGCGAAACAGAAACTCCTCCGGCCACGCGGTGAAAAACAGAATGCCCAACGCCGAAATCGGCAGTTCCTTGAACCGAGCGACCGACGGCGCCCACTCGATGAAATGCATCCATTCGCCTAGCGGAATCGCGATCGCCGCGAAAACTAGGAAATTGATCGCGACAGCCGCGGCGAATCCCGGTCCCCATGCGATTGTGTAGCCGATGCCTTCGAGTTCCCGCAAATCGAGAAAGGCGATCGTCCCTGCGTTCAGCGCCAGCAGGATTTCCAGCGTGTGCGTCGCTTCGCCGGGATACGGAAAAAGGTAGCGTCCCCAGGCGAATTCGATCGGCATCCACAGCACCACCATCACCGCGTAGTCCTGCCAGGCGCCGGCGCGTCGTCCGCGCGCGGAAAGCGCGAGCAAGGCCGGTGTTTCGATCCACGCAATTCCGCCGAGCATGCGCAGCCAGGAAAATTCCCCCGTGCCGAGGAGATAGGCAACGTACACCGCGCCCAGCAGCAACGGCAGCAACGTCACGCCCGCGCGGCCAAGCAGTTTTTTCAGGTTTTCCGTGAAGCCGCGCGCCGCATGAAAAATCTGGCCTGCGAGCAGCAGCGAAATCACCAGCGCGGCCCAGGCGTAGCGTTCGCCGCCGTAGCCGAATCGCAAGAGCCCGAGCAACGTGATCGCAAGCGAAAGCGCGGCCCACAGGCCGACCGCGCCCCATATGGGAATTGCTCGGCTCCCGTTCATCCGCTCCTTCGCGCTCCCCCTCGCGCCGTCGCCCGTCGCGCGTTTCCGGCTGCCATTGTGTCACGCCGCCGCGCCGCTGAGCCATCGTGTAAGATGGGTGGGACGATCCCAAAAGCAGCGACCCTCATTTGCCGCCGACCGCCAAACTCCGGCTCACACACATCGATTGGATGCGCGGATTCGCCTGCCTGTTGATGTTCCAGACGCATTGCTACGATTCCTGGCTCGGCCCGCCGGCGCGCGCCAGTTCGTTTTTTCGCTGGTCGCAGCTCGGCGGGACTCTGCCCGCGCCGCTCTTTCTGTTTCTGGCGGGCGTGGCCGTGGCGCTGGTGATCGATCGCAAGCTCAGCCGCAACGTTCCTCGCCATCGCATCACCTGGGAGACGATTCGCCGCGGCGGCGAAATTCTCGGCCTGGGTCTGCTCTTCCGCGTGCAGGAATGGGCGCTCGGCCAGCCGTGGTCGCCGTGGACGGATCTGCTGCGCGTCGACATTCTCAACGAAATCGGCGTTTCAATCGCGCTGCTCGGCGTGATTTACTGGCTGGGCCGCACGCGCCGCGGCACCGCGTTTGTGGCCGCGCTCGCTGCCGCCGCAATCAGCCTGCTCACGCCGCTCCTGTGGACCACCTGGCAGCCACGCTGGCTGCCGTGGTATCTGGAAACCTACATCAACGGCGTGCACACCTTCGCGAAGCCGCAGCCCTGGCTTTTCCCGATATTTCCCTGGGCCGCGTTCGCCTGCGCGGGCCTCGTCTTCGGCTTCATCCTGATTTCCCAGCCCGCGCGTGAATATCCCGTCCGCGCACATTTTGCTTTCGCCGCATTCGGCGCGGGGCTTTTTGGATTGGCGCTCTGGCTCGATTCGCTGCCCGGGAAAATTTATCCCGTTTACGATTTCTGGCACACCAGCCCGAATTTCTTCCTTGCGCGCGTCGGCGTTCTTGTGATGATCGTCGCGCTCGCCTACGCCTGGTGCCACTGGACGCCCGTTTTAGCCGAGCGCATTGGCCTTAACCGGCTCACCGGCGGTTTCCGGCCGCTCGTTCAGCTCGGCACCACTTCGCTCATCGTGTATTGGGTTCACATCGAATTCGTCTACGGCCGGTTCTCGATTCTGCCGAAGAGGGCGTCGAGCATTCCCGAGGCGACGCTTGGCCTGGTTGCGATTTTCACGGCGATGGTTGCGCTGTCCGTCGCGCGCACCAAATGGAAAGGCCGGGGAGCCGAATTTTGGTCTCGCCTGCGGAAACTCACCGGCCAAGCGGCTCCCGCCAGCGAATGAGCGGAAAACTTCCGTGCCGCGCGTACGCGCGCCGCTAACGCTTCTCGGGTTGCTGCGGTGCGCCGCTGGCATTCGGCGCGGCGGATTGCTGCTTGGGCGATTGCGGCGGGAGCTGGAAAATGAGCTCACCCGGCTTGACCAAGCCCATGCGCTCGTGCGCGACGTGCTCGATCGTTTTCGGATCGGTCTTCAGTTTGCGGACCTGTTCCGCGTAAACCTGATTTTCCTGGTCGAGCTGCTTCAAATTCTGCTGCTCCTGATTCACCTGGAGCTTCAGCCGGTACGCCGCGAACGTGCCGTGCGGGCCGAAAATGCCGTCCAACACGAGCGCGACGAGCGCCAGCGCGAGCGCCATGTAAACGATGCGCTCCAGGCGCGAGCGTTTCGGTTTCAATTGAGCATCCACCGTTCGGTCTCCTTTGCCAGGCGAGTCGCCACGTCGTGCGAAGCAGCTTCGGCGTGAATTTCCAGATGCGGGCCTTTCGCCGGATGCAGCAGCATCCACGAGCCATCCTCGAATTCGATTTCCCAGCCGTCCGTGCGGTCCACGCGCGTCACCGGCCGTTCCAGAAATTGCCTTGGATCCGGTTCCAGGCGCTGCGCCAGGCGCTCGCGCGCGGCATCGTCCATCGGCACGTCCCGCCGCACCGGCCAGAACTCGCGCCCAACGCGCCGAAACAGCGCCTCCAACTGCGCTTCGAGCGGTCCGCGCTCGGCCACCATTTCCGCCGCTAGCAAAGCGCCCAGAATCGCGTCGCTTTCGGGAACGTGCCCGCGAATCGCGAGCCGGCCGTCGGCGTCGCCCGCCAGCGCGACGCGTCCGCCGAGCAGATACGGCGCGAAGTGCCGGAACCCTCCGGGCGTTTTCACGGCGGAAAGCCCGTGTTTGCTTGCGACCGCATCCACGAAATGCGAAGTCGCCACGCTGCGCGCCGCATCGAGCCGCCAGCCGCGCGTTTCCACCAGAAAATCGTACAGCAGGGCGACCATCTGCCCCGGCATCAAATACCGGCCTTCCGAATCGAGCATCGCGAACCGGGCCCCGTCGCCCGAAACGGCGAAGCCCAGCGTTTTCCCGCCCGCGCGGACGAGGTGAGCGAGCGATTTCAGATTCGCAGCGACGGGACTCGGGCTCGCGCCATCGAAAAGGACGTCGCGGTCCCCGCGCAGCAACTCCAACGGAACGCCGCGCTGCGCCACCAGTCGGTCCAGCCAGCCCGCGGCGGATCCGTGCATGGCGTCGAAAATCAACCGAATCCCGGCGCGCCGAATCGCGGGGAATCGCACCTGCTCGCCCAGCCGCTCCAGGTAGTGGACCGAGGGATCGGCCGTTTCGAGCTCAGCCGTTTCGCTTGCGCTGGGTTTGCCGAGCGATTCCGGCAGCGTTTCGGCCAGCTCCAGAATTTCCCGCTCAAGCGCGCGATCGCTCGAGCCGTCGCGGCTCAAGAATTTCAGCCCGCTTTGTTCCGCCGGCCGGCTGCCGCCGGTCACGTAAATGCCGCCAGCCAGATGCCGGCTCCGGATTTCGAAGCTCACCGCCGCGCGAGGGGCGAACCGGTCGGCCAGAATGGCGTGAACGCCTTCCGCCTCGATCGCGCGAGCCGCCGCACGGGCGAAATCCTCGGAGAAAAACCGCGTATCTCCCGCGACGAAAATCGCCGGCGCATTGCCGCGCCCGCGCACGATGCGGGCAAAGGCCGCGGCGGCCAGGCGCACTCGGGCAAACGTGAAGTCGTCGCCGATCGTTCCGCGGCAACGCACTCGGCCGGAATCGGTCCCCGCAGGCGACATCATCGGCTGGTATTGTATAGCCGTGCTAGGCGGCCGCGGAATCTTTCGCGTTCGCCAAAGCGCGAAGAAGTAACGTCAGCGCGGCGGCAGCGGCGACGAATCGCTCGGCCTGAGAGCAGACTGCAAAGAAGCGGTGCCAAGGAGCAAAAGCCGATGACCGGAAAACTGGTGGCGATGGTGACGTGCGAAAACCGGCGCCAAGCCGAGCGAATCGCCCACGCGCTGGTCGAGGAGCGCCTGGCGGCATGCGTCAACGTGCTCGAAGCGAGCGTCCGGTCCGTCTATCGCTGGCAAGGAAAAGTGGAACGCGCGCGGGAAACACTGCTCCTCATTAAAACGGCGAAAAGCGTTTTCCCCCGGCTGGAACGGCGCGTCCGCCAGTTGCACAGCTACCAAACTCCGGAAATCATCGCGCTGCCCATCGTCGCGGGCTCGCGCGCCTACCTCGCATGGATGGAGCAATGGCTCGCCGGCGCGCCGCGTCGGCGAAGCAGCAAGTAGGAAACGCCTGCCGCCGCGCGCGCGAGGGCGCTGCGGGACTCGGCATCCGGGATTCTCAGCCCAATCGGTCTATTGGGAGGAAAACGTGCCTTTCGGCGCGGCGTCTTCCGAGGGTGAATCGGTTCCGGCAAAGGCCGGCACCTGCGGGCGCGATTTTCCGTTCCGCGATGCTTTCCTTGTCGTCTTTGCCACCAGGCTGGTGCGCCGCCGCTTGCCGCGCAGCGCGAGCGGGTTGGACGGCTGGCGCCAATCCACCAGCGGCTCGAATTGCGCCGGCTCGATGCGATCGCGGTAGCGGACCGCGATATTCATCAGTGAATCGAGCAGCGCTTCGGAAAGCAGGTGCGGTTTCAGGCCCAGATCCACCAGACGCGAATGCTTGGCGTTGTAATAGTGCGCTTCAGCCTCGACGCGCGGATCGGGCAGGTGATCGATCGTCACCTTCAGGCCGAGCTTTTCTCCCGCCGCCTGCACCATTTGCGCCAGTTCGAGCACCGAAAACTGCTCGGTGAACTGGTTGAACACGCGAAATTCGCCCGGCGTCGCCGGATTCAGGCACGCCAGCTCGATGCAGCGGACGGTGTCGCGCAGATCGAGAAAGCCGCGCGTCTGCCCGCCCTTGCCGTAAACGGTGAGCGGATAGCCGACGGCCGCCTGCGCGCAGAAACGGTTCAGCACGGTGCCGAAAACCTGGTCGTAATCGAAACGATTGATCAGCGCTTCCTCGCGCGCCACTTCGTCGGTGAGCGTGCCGTAAACGACGCCCTGATTCAGGTCGGTGGCGCGCAGACCCCAAATCTTGCAGGTGAACGCGATATTGTGGCTGTCGTGCACTTTGGAAAGGTGATAGAAGGAGCCGGGCTGCTTGGGATACGGCAGCGTGTCGCGCCGGCCGTTGTGCTCGATCGTGATGTAGCCCTCCTCGATGTCGATATTCGGCGTGCCGTACTCGCCCATCGTGCCGAGCTTCACCAAGTGGCAATCGGGGCAGTTTTCGCGCAACGCGAAAAGCAGGTTCAGCGTCCCGACAACGTTGTTGACCTGCGTAAAGACCGCGTGCTCCAGATCGATCATCGAATAGGGAGCCGAGCGCTGCTCGGCGAAATGGACCACCGCGTCGGGCTGAAACTCCTTCAGCGCGGAGGAAAGAAATCCGTAGTCCGTCACGTCGCCCACAAAAACGTCGAGCGTTTTGCCGCTGATCTTCCTCCAGGCCTCCACGCGTTCATCGAGCGGACGAATCGGCGTGAGCGTCTGCGCCCCGAGTTCCTTGTCCCATTCCCGGCGGACGAAGTTATCGAGAATGGCGACTGAGTGATTCTTTTCCGAAAGATAGAGCGACGTCGCCCAACCGCAGTAACCGTCGCCTCCAAGCACGGCGATACGCATGAATGGCTCCCCGTTTCCGGCCCGCCGCCGGCGTCAAAGAATTTGCCTGCAAAACCCAAGCACTTCGATGCGGATTCCCTCAATCGGGTTTCAGGGTTCGGCCGCTGAATGCACGATGGCCTGCGTGGTGCTCGTCGGCGTCAACCCCACCAGCCCCACTCCCAGGCAGATCAGCACGATGCCCGCCCAGCGCGCCGGACTCACCGATTCTCCCAGCAAATAATGTCCCATCAGGGCGACGATCGCGTAGTTGATCGCCGAGGCCGGGGTCACGAAGCTGTAGTCCGCCCACGAAAGAACCAGAAAACTGGCAATCGTGAAGAGGATCCGCGTGACGATCCCCAGCACCACCACCCCGTTCGTGAAAATGCGCCAGGCGTAGAGCAGCACGCCGGCCGGGGTCAACCCATGCAGCGTTCCCACGTGCTGCATCCCGACCCGAAACATCACATTGCTCGAAGGACCCAGCAGCGCCATCAGCAGTAAAAAGACGAATGTTTTCGTTCGCAGTCGGCGTTCCCGCTCGCGGTGAAGCAGGCTTTCCGCCTCGTTCGCTATTCTGGTCGCTGCCACGCATCCGATTTTACGTGCCCACGGGTGCCGAAGCCAGTGCCATCGCCAGATTTTCGGGTCTTGCCCATTTTCCGTAGTCGCGTGGAAGCTCGCCCGGCGCCGCGGCCGCTCGACCCTGTCGCGTCTATTCCGTGGAAGATGCCGGCATCTTGAGCGATGCGGCATCGCTCTCGGAAATGCACCGCCGCAATCCCTGCAGGTAGTAAAGCAGCCCAAGCAAACCCACCAGCACCGTCACCAAGCGCCAACCCAGCAGAATATCGGCTCCGCGGGCGATCCGGCCAAGCGAAAACAGCAGCCCAAACGCCGCTTCGCCCACTCCCAACCCCCCCGGCGTCAAAGGCACGGAATTCGCCACGTCTCCCAGCGGAATCAGAAAACTCATTGGCCACGCGATCCGGCCCGGATCCACCGCCAGCCCGATGAGCATAGTCGAAGCCAGCGCCATCAGATTTCCCACCAAGCCAAGCCCGACCGCTGCGGCCAGTGTTCCCAAGTTACGGCGATAGGAACGCAGCGTCTCTCGCATCCTCACCACGTGGCTTTTTCCCGGAAGCCGCTCAAACATCCACAGAAGCAGCCGATGCCGGATCTGGAAATCGGAAACGGCGATCGCACCGGCCCCTAGCAGCCCCAAGGCGAGCACCGCAGTTGCCGCCAGCAGGCCGCTCAGAATGGAACTCGATCCGATGAGGCGAGGGAAAAACGGCGCGATCAGCAGCGAAAGCAGCAGCAGCGAAAACATGCCCACGGCGCGATCGAACAGGACGATCGTGACGATTTCGGTGCGCCGCCCGCGGTTTTCCCGCGTCGCGTAGTAGAGTTTCGCCACGTCGCCGCCGGCGCCCCCCGGCAGAAACGCCGTGAAAAATTGCCCCACCATCGTCAGCCGGAATGCCGATCCTACCGATAGCTTCAATCGGTGCGGCCGGAAAAGCGCCGAAAGCCGGACGGCCATCAGCCCCATGTCGCACAAAAACAGGATCCCCGCGCCCAGAGCGAACGGCCAGCCAATCACCAGGCGGTCCATCGCGTGGAAACTGATCAAGCCCGATTCCACCAAGTAAACCAACAGCCCGAGGCCGATTCCAAAACGCGCGATCGCCATCAGGACGCGGCGCAGCGGCGTCCCGAGAGAGGGGCTCTCGGCAACAAGCGTCCCGGAAGGACTTTGCGTTTCCTCGGCCGCGTTCATGTATGTCCGCCGTGTCCCGTAGGCGGCATCCACGCCACGCCCACGCCATGGCGGGCCGGCTGGATCCGGGAACTGCTTTCCTTCACAGGCTGGTTCGTGAACAGTGATTTTCCGCCGCTTTCGAGCACCGTATACAGATTCGCCTTGCCCACCAGGCCTTCGAATCGCGCCAGTTGCCGGTGGTCGGTTACCAAATAATAGCGCTGATTGGTCATCCAGATCTTCTTGAAATCCTGGTCATTTATAAAAACGTAATCCGGAGCGTCCGGCGCGTAGGAGCCGTATTCCAGGTTCTCCACGCGGCCATTGAGCAGGAGCGCCCGGCGGTTCGTGTAAAAAATGACCGACGAATAATGATAGTACTGATTGTCCAGAATCAGTTTCCCGGGCGGGGACTTCCGCAGCGCCATGGCCAGCGGCTCGGAAGACATATAGGGATTGAAGACGATCATCGCCAGTCGCGCCGCCTGCAGGAACATCACCATCATCAAGGCGATCAGGATGTAGCCCCGCACAACGTGTTTGCCGGCGTAGCGCCAGGCCGCGAAGGCGCCCAACACGAAAGCGAGTCCCGCGATCACCAGCGGCTCCTTCAAGTAGGCGAACGAGCGCATCGTCAAATCTTCCATGTGCCCGAGCGACAGCGTGTATACCTTGGGATTGTAGCTGAGCGCCCTCCAGATATCGCCCGGCGCCGGCATCCGCCACACCTGGTAGAGGATCACGCCGATCGCCGCCGCGGCCAGAGCGCTGATCACCGAGATCAACCGGTTGCCGTAGCGAACCCACTTCCCTTCCGCCGCCATCGCCGAGCCGAGCAGCAGCGCCACCGCCGGGTAGATCGGCATCGAATAATATTCCTGCGTGGTGGAGAAGGTGAAAAACACCATCACGAAGCCGGCCCAGGAAAGCGCCAGCAGCCGCGTCCTTCCGGCGCGATCCTCCGGCTTGTAGGAAAGCTTCGCCGTGCCCACCAGATACGCGCTCCAGGGAAACAACCAGATCAGATTGAACAGCCAGAACCATAGCCGCGGGACCGTGTTGTAGTCCCGGGGATAGCGCATGTTCAGAAAACGCAGCAACTGTTCGTTGATGAAATAAAACCACAGAAATCCGTGGTAAATTCCCGGCCCGCTGTACATCGACCACACGAAGTAGGGAGGGTTGTGGAGCGTGGCGAGGATGTGCCACGGCGCGGCGATCGCGAGCAGCAGGATCAGCCCGGTGTAAACGTGCAGCCGCTGCCAGGTCCTGCGCAGAAAGAGCTGATGCGTGATGGCCAGATAGACCAGAGCGGCGCCAATCGGAAAAACCATCGCGATCAGGCTCTTCAGCAGCAGCCCCACCGCCATGCTCGCCCACCCGATGTAGGCCCATAAGCGCGGATGCGGCTCTTCCTCGTCCAGCAGGCGCAGAAACGCCCACATGGACAGCGTCATCATCGCCACCAGCGTCACGTCGGGAATCAGGATTCGCGTGAAGAGAAATAGCCCGATGCAGGTGGAGATGCATAAGCCCGCGTAAAATCCCTCCCGTTTGCCAAACGCCCACATGCCGAAACTCGTGGTCAGCCAGCACAGCAGAAATACCGAGAGCACCACAAAAATTCGCGCCGCCCACGCGTGCACGCCGAAGATCCAGAAGCAAAGGGCCATCGCCCAATAGACGAGGGGGGATTTTTCCAGATAGGCGATGCCGTCGAGCCGCGCCGTCACCCAATCCCCCGTCTGCAGCATGTTGTGCGCGATTTGCGCCTGCACCGAGTCCACGTCGTCCATGAGCGATGGCCCGGCAAAAGCGCAACTTACATACGTGGCCGCGGCGAAAAGCAAAACGATCAGATGGAGGGCGACACTTTTTCTAGCGTTTCTCCACAGACTTCCTGGTACGGTATTGGCTGGATTCCCCATCTCCTCATCCATAGAAACAGAATCATTAGGCCCCACAGGTGAAACCCGAGGTTGGCCCGGCGTTCCACGTGCCGGCGCACAAAGGACTGTACCACGCCGGGGCGGAACAGCCCGATTCGCTCGACCGCTTCGCCCGCCAGCGTGTCCTCGAGCAAGGGCCTTAGCGCGCCGCGCAGCCAGTCGTGCGTCGGGATATCCAGCCCGACCTTCTTTCGCTGGAGGATCGCGACGGGAAGCTTTTCCTTCATCAGTTCGTTCAGCAGATACTTCTTTCGCATGCCGCGCAGCTTGAATTGCTCCGGCAGCGACGCGGCGAATTCCACCAGCCGGTGATCGAGAAACGGCGGCCGCACTTCGAGCGAGTGCGCCATACTCATCCGGTCGCTCTTGTAGAGAATGTCGTCGGGAAGGTAGCAGTTCTGGTCGAGCAGCAGGAAGCGGTTCACTCCGCCCAGCACCGCCGACGTGCGGGACAATTGGCGCAAGGCGTCGCGCAAATATTGGTGATCGGCTCCCGGCAGCAACGCCTTTTTTTGTTTCTCGGAAAACGTCCCGTTCCAATACAGGTGCGCTTCGCCCGGCGGCAGAAGCGAACCTTCCAGAAACCGCTTCACCTTGTATTCCAGGCCGATTTTCTCGTCGGAAACCGGCCATCGATCGAGCGCGCGAAGCGCCAGCGCACGCGCCGGCGCGGGCACGCGCCGCGCCGCTTGCGCCAGACGGTCCGCCTGATAGGTCAAGTACCCCGCAAACAGTTCGTCCGCGCCTTCTCCGCTCAGCGCCACCGTCACCTGCTTCCGGCTCATCCGCGAAAGGAACCAGACGGGAAGCGCGCCGGAATCGGCGCTGGGCTCGTCGGAAAAGTAGGCGAATTCCTCGATCGCTCCCGCCAGGTCCTGCTCGGGATTCAAATCGAGTTCATGGTGTTCGGCGCCGTAGCGCGCCGCGGCCGACCGCGCGTAATCCGTCTCATCGAAGCTCCGCCCTTGAAAGGAAATCGAGAATGTTTTCAGCCGCGCCGACGTTTGAGTCGCGGCGTAATGGAGGATGGTAGAGGAATCCAGTCCGCCGCTCAGCCAGATCCCCAGCGGCACGTCGGAAATCATGTGCTCCCGGATCGATTCCCGCAGCAGCCAATCCAGCCGCTCCTTGGCGGATTCTTCCGTCCATTCCGTCCGCTCGCTGAACTCCAGCCGCCAGTACGGCCGCGTGCGCACCGTCCCATCGGTCCATTCAAGGAACTGCCCCGGCGGCAGCTTTTCGATGCCGTCGGCCAACGTCCACGGGCTGGGCACGTAGTTGAGCGACAGGTAGCAATTCAGGCCCGGCAAGCTGATCTGGCGCTTCACTTCCGGGTGCACGAAGATGGCTTTCAGTTCCGATCCGAACAGGATGTCGTCCTGAAGTCTGCACAGGTAAAGCGGCTTGATTCCCATTCGGTCTCGCGCAAGCACCAGCCGCTTTTTCGATTCGCTCCACAGCGCGATGGCAAACATCCCCCGCAGCCGCTCGAAACTTCCCGTGTCCCACTGCAGAAACGCCCGGAGCACCACCTCCGTGTCGCTCCTGGTGAAAAAGCGGTGTCCCAGCCCTTCGAGTTCGCGCCGCAATTCGTTGTGATTGTAGATTTCCCCGTTGAACGCCAGAACGGTGTCCCCATCCTCGGAGGACATCGGCTGGTGGCCGGAGTCGAGATCGATGATTTTCAGCCGTGTGGAACCAAGCGAAACGCGCTCGGAGCGAAAAACACCCCGCTCGTCGGGGCCGCGATGAATCAGTGTATCTACCGCAGTTTCAATGCGGCGAGGTCCAAATGCGTGACTGCTCTGGGTGAAACCGACGATTCCGCACAAACAGGTATTCTCCCGAGCCTGGCAACGAACCCTAGATTCGAGAAATGCCGCCGCCCCGGCGGCCGGCGGGCGTTAGAGGCGCCGATCTTGCCGGCGGAAAGGCTCCGGCCTGCCACGAAGCCTATCATAAAGCCCCGGCAGACTCAACGAAAGCGCCTTCTCCACGCCGCCAGGCGAACGTTAAGATGCGGGGCGACATTACGGCGCTGCCCGGTTTCACGTCCAAAGCAAGCGTTCATCGCCGCATGCTCGCCCCGCCGAGCGGATTCCTGCTATTCTGCTAGGTACGGCGGCGGCGGGATTCCCGCGTCGTCAAGGAGAGGGATGGTCCAGAGGATGGTCGACTACGCGTTGCTGGGTATCGCGGCGTTTCCTTTCATTTATTATCTGCTCGTTCTGTACAGCTCCCTGCGATTTTTCCGCCGCCCTCCCGCCGCGGAAAAATCCGATCCACCGTTCACCCCACCCGTCAGCATCCTGAAACCGATACGGGGTCTCGATCCCGACGCTTACGAAAATTTCGCCAGCTTCTGCCGACAGGATTACCCCAATTACGAGATTCTGTTCTGCGTCGGGTCGAGTGACGATCCCGTTCTTCCGCTCGTCGAGCGCCTGCGCGCCGAATTTCCCTCCCGCCAGATCCGCGTCATCTTCCACAACGGCAGCCGCGCGACGAACGACAAGGTGGCGAAACTCGCCCGGCTCACGCGCGAGGCGCAACACGAAGTGCTGGTCATCAGCGACAGCGACGTCCGCGTCCGCCCCGATTATCTCCGCAGCGTCGTCGCTCCGCTGGCGCATCAAAATGTGGGCGCGGTGACCTGCTTCTACGTTTCGACCGGCGAAAAAACCTTTGCCGAACGGCTGCAAACGGTGGGAATGATTTCCGATTTTTACGCCGGCATCCTGGTGGCCCGGGAACTCGACGGCGTCAAATTCGCCCTGGGGCCGACGATCGCCACGCGCCGCGCCCGGCTCAACGATTTCGGCGGCTACGCCGCGCTGGAAAATCGCCCGGCGGACGACCTTCTGGTCGGTCGGCTGATCGCCGAGCAAGGCTACCAGGTCGAGCTGCTTCCCTACACGATTCTCACCGTTGCCGACTATCACTCGATGAGCGATTTGTGGGCCAAGCGCCTGCGCTGGCTCGTCGTCATGCGCCACATGCGTCCCTGGGGCCATATCGGTTTGGTTTTCACGCAAGGGCTGGCCTGGGCGATCGCCGCAGTGGCGATTAGGCCAACGCCCCTGACGGCCCTCGCGTATCTGGGTTTCTACGCGGCGCTGCGGACCGCTATGACCTGGGAAATTGGCCGCCGCGGACTGAGCGAGCCAGGTATCTGGCGGAAAATGCTGCTGGTCCCCGTCTGGGACGCGCTCGCCTTCACTCTCTGGCTGGCCAGTTTCTTCCGCAGCCAGGTCCGCTGGCGCAACGCCGATTACCGCATCGTCGAAGGCCAGTTGGTTCCGATCGCAACTCCGCAGCCGACGACCGACCACCACTCCGGATTTCGCGCCGCACCGGAAAAGCTCGATTCGGAAGCCGAGCGCTAAAACCGAAACTCGGTAACCGAGCCGCGAATTTCAGGTTTCGTTTTTCGAGTTTCGAATTTCGTCTCTCACACCTTGGCGAGCGCCTGATCCAGATCAGCGATCAGATCCGCCACGTCTTCGATTCCCACCGAAATCCGCACCAGCCCCTCGGTGATCCCGACTTTCTCGCGAAATTCGGCCGGCATCGAAGCGTGGGTCATCTGGCCGGGATGCGAAATCAGCGTTTCCACCCCTCCCAGGCTCTCCGCCAGCGAGCAGACGCGGACGTGATTCAGCAGCTTCCGCGCCGCTTCGAGCGAACCCAGATCGAAGCTGATCATCGCGCCGAAGCCACGCTGCTGGCGCTTGGCCAACTCGTGCTGCGGATGCGACTCGAGCCCTGGATAATTGACGCGCTTCACTTTCGGGTGCGATGCGAGGAACCGCGCCACGGCCATTCCGTTACAGTTGTGCTGCTCCATCCGCACCGCCAGCGTCTTGATTCCGCGCGACACCAGCCAGCAATCCATCGGCCCAAGCCCCGCGCCCGCCGAGCGTTGCAGAAAATAGATGCGGTCTAAATCTTCCTGCCGCGAGAGGATCGCCGCGCCGCCTACCGCGTCGCTGTGCCCGTTTAAGTATTTCGTCATCGAATGCACCACGATGTGCGCGCCCAGCGCGAGCGGCTGCTGGCAATAGGGGCTCAAAAACGTATTGTCGACCACCAGCGTGATTTCCCTCGCCCGCGCGATTTTCGCGACGGCCGCGATGTCGGTCAGAATCATCGTGGGGTTGGTTGGCGTTTCCACGTAAATCATCCGCGTAGAAGGCCGAATCGCGGCTTCGACCGCATGAAGGTCAGACGTATCCACAAAATCGAAGGCAAGTCCAAACTGCCCGAGCAGTTGCGTCAGCAACCGGTAGACGCCGCCGTAAACCGCGCGCGAAACGATCAGATGGTCTCCCGGCCGCAACAACCGGAACACTGAATCAATCGCCGCCATCCCGGACGTGAAAACGAAGGCGCCCGCACCGCCCTCCAGCTTCGCCAGGCACCGCTCCAGCGACCGTCGGTTCGGGTGCGCTGTGCGCGCGTAGTCGTACCCTTTCGTCTTCCCGAATTCTTCCTGCACGTACGTCGAGGTCTGATAGATCGGTGCGACGATCGCTCCGGTCGCCGGATCCGGTTCCTGGCCCACGTGTATGGCGTCGGTGGCAAATCCCATGGCAATCATGTCTCCTTGGCCGCAGAGCAGGCGTGGAGCGAACCTCCCGCCGGCCAGTTTTTCCGTTGGCAAAAGCACTCCGCAGATACGGGACTAAGAAGCGTCGCCGCACCGTGCGCGGGAACTCGATCTCGTCGAAGGGCGAATTCCTGGCTCCAAACGGCTTTTTACGGGACCTGCCATCCCGATCGCAAAGCGGCTATTTGTTTGCAGCAAATTCCAAAACGAGGACGGCGGTCGCGCCGAGCGAAACACTACCCCAGTGTCCGGCCCCGGTCAATGTTCGCTTACGTCGCCGCCCAGTCGCCGTTACGCTTCGGTTGCGGTATCTCGCCCAAAGGGGCTACGATCCAAGAGGATACGCATTCTTCGTTGGGCGGATCGACCCGTCCGTGGGGAACGAAGCGCCGCTTGTTTTGCCTCAACGGCCTCGGCCGGTTTTGCGAGGCGCACCAGACAAGTTTCCACGCAGGCCGCCGGTGGCAAGCATTTCCGGGGGAGGGATAGTAATGAAACGCAATGGTACAGCAGGTAGAACGGCGGCGATCCTGATCGGGGCCGCTCTGATGATGATGGCGCCTCTCGCGGTGCAATCCGCCCGCGCCGGCCAGAAGAACCAGGATAAAAGGCAGGACGACGCTCCCATCGACATCCGCATCCACGTGGTCGGCGGGAAGCACAAGGAAGCGGTGTCCAACGCGAGCGTCTATCTCCGCTTCCAGGAAAGGCAATCGCTGCTGTTCCTGCTTCACAAGAAACAAAAAGTCGAATTGGACCTGAAAACGGACGACAACGGCTACGCCACGTTTCCCGACATGCCGCAGGGCAAGGTGTTGATCCAGGTGGTCGCCCCGCGGTGGCAAACATTCGGCGAATATTACGAGGTCACAGCGAAAAATCCCCACGTGGAAATCCACTTGAAGCGGCCCACGACTCACTGGTACTAAGAAAATCGGGTCCGTCGAAAAATTTTTTCCGGAAGAATCGCATTTTCGGCACCCGAATTGCCCGAAATAATATTGCTCTGACTTCCCTCCGCTTCGCGCCGCGTTTCTCCCGGCTTCAACTGCTACAAGATTGGTGCAAAGAGCAGTAGCTCGTTTTTTTTCGCGCGGTTAGGCAAATCCGCGAGGCCCATTTCCACAGAGTTTTCAACACAGGTGTTGAAAACTCGCGCCCAACGATCACGCAAGGCGCCAGCAAACGCCGCGCCAGTCCCGTCGGCGTTGCCGCCGCTGTGCGCGAATGCTACAGTTACGCGGTCAGGCAGGCGGCTGCGGTTTCGCCTTCCCGTTCGCTCATGGCAAAAAAGGAATTCAGTTACTGGCGTCTCATCCGGAACAACCTGCAGGTGCGGCCGGTGCGCACGGGCTTGTGCGTGGTCGCGGTTGCGATCCAGGTGGTGCTCATTCTGCTGATCGTGGGCATGATCAATGGCGTGGTGACGGAATGGGGCCATCGCGTCGAGGGCGTCGGCGCGGATCTGCTGGTGCGGCCACCGAATTCCTCCATTTTCTTCTCGTTTTCCTCGGCCTCTTTGCCGGAATCCCTCGGCGCAAAGCTCCTGCAGGTGCCGGGAGTGGCCAAAGTTTCACCGGTTCTGGTGACGGTGCAAACGAAGACGCTCGAAATCATTTACGGAATTGACTACAAGAGCTTCAACGACCTAGGCGGAGGCTTCAAATTCCTCGCCGGCGGTCCTTTCAGCGGGCCCAACGACGCGATTATCGACAACATCCAAGCGCAAGCGTATCACTTGCACGTCGGTCAGACGGTAACCCTCCTCGGCCATCCCTTCACCATCTGCGGAATCGTCGAAAGCGGCCGCGGCGCGCGCCTTTTCATGCCGCTTCAGACCGCCCAGCAGATCACCGGTGTGAGCGACAAGGTTTCAATGTTCTACGTCCATAGCACCGGCGACACCCAGGCGACGCGCCAAGCCTTGCTCAAGTTCTTGCCCAACTATCAGATTCTCTCGATGAAAGAGTATCTGACGCTGATGAACTCCTCGCATCTGCCGGCGCTGCAGCCTTTCATCCACTCGATGGTCGGCTTGGGCGTCGCGATTAGCTTTCTCGTGGTATTTCTGGCGACCTACACGATCGTGCTCGAGCGCACGCACGAAATCGGAATTCTGAAAGCGCTCGGCGCCTCACGGCCGCAAATCGTTGGATTGATCCTCAAAGAAACGCTGGTGATGGCCGGTTTGGGGGTGCTGCTTGGCCTGGGCGTCACCTGGCTCACCCGTTTCATCCTGCACGTTCGTATGCCCTCGCTGTCCATCCTGATTCCCGGATTCTGGATTGCCAACGCCATCCTGCTGGCGCTGGCTGCGGCCGCCGCCGGCGCCTGTTATCCCGCCTATCGCGCCGCTCGATTCGATCCGGTGGATGCCCTGGCTTATGAATAGCGGTCGCGGGCGGCGAATCGAGCTTCTCTTCCTGGCGCTGCTTCTGCTCACGAGTCTGGGTCTGCGGTTTTACCACCTCGGCCAGGCCAGTCTGAGCGAAGACGAAGCCGCGAAATGGACTGCCATCCAGAAATACCGCCATGGCCATTTCGCCGGCGTGAACAGCGAACATCCGATGGTGATGAAAATGCTGGCGTGGGGAAGCCTCGACGCCGGCGAACTGTACAACCATTGGGCGCTCGGCCATGGCTGGCCGCACGTGCGGGATGTGGCCTGGCTGCGCCTTCCCATCGCGTTGCTTGGTTCGCTCACCGCTCTCATTCTCTATTGGCTTGGCAGGCAAATGATCGGGCCGTTGGGCGCGGGCCTCGGCGCGGTCTTCTGGGCCGTCTCGCCGCTTTCGGTCTCGTTGAACCGCGTTCTCAAAGAAGAAAATCTGTTCGTTTTCTTCACGCTTGCCGCGTTCGCGTGCTACAACCGCGGGAAGTTCGCCCAGACCGACCGCGAATCGAAAAAATGGTTTCTGCTCTCGGGAGCCGTCTTCGGCATGGGCCAAGCCGCGTATTATCTAACGATTGCCCAGTTCGGCCTGATCGTGCTCATCTGGCACATCGCCAATCAGGTGGGAATCCGCAGCCGCGACATGGGGCCCTATTTCCGGCGCATGCTTGTCGTGATGGGCCTGGTTTTCCTCTTGTGCAATCCAGTGGTTCTCTCGCCCAAGGATCTGCGCGCGATGCTGCGCTACAGCGAGCAAAAGACCATTCAGCATCACGGCTATCTGCTGGATGGCCAGATTTATCTGAATAACGCCTTGACCACCCCGTTTGGCTTGCCTTGGTATTTTTACATTTGGGTCTTTTTGGTGAAAACCCCGATTCCGATCATCGTTGCGGCGGCGGCCGGCATCGCGCTGCTCTTTTTCGACAGGACTTCGCTCATTTCGATTTTCCTGCGCGTCACGCTCACCTTCTGGTTCGTGCCCTACGCCCTGTTCGGGTCGAAATGGATTCGCTACCTCGTCATCATTCTGCCCTCGTTCTACCTCGCCGCCGGTTGGGCCGTGGGCAAGTTCTACGTCTGGGCGAAAAGCAGACGATGGGCGTGGCGAACGGCCGTGGCCGCGGCGGCGTTGACGTTGGTCGCTTGGCCTATGGCGAATGCGCTCGCTTGGACGCCCTACAACCGCCTGTATTTGAACGCGTTCGGCGGCGGCCGGAAAAACGTCGGCCAGCTTTTCCCTCCCGACGAGGTCTACGATCTCGGCGTCCGCGAAGCCGACAAGTACGTGGCGCGCGTTGCTCCTCGCGGCGCCCGCGTCGCGGCCAGCGACCCGATGGGCACCCGCTACTACATGCATCGGTTCGGCCGCCCCGATATTCAAGTCGTGCCGCTTTTCGACCCGGATTACGAGCCGCGTCCCGGCGATTACCTCCTGATTCAGGTTTCCCGCCGCTATTTCGAAACCAGCTCCCTCATCAACGTCATCCGGCGCAGCCACCACCCTCTGCTCGGCGTCCGCGACGACGGCCTCGATGTCGTCGAGGTGTACCGGTTTTGAAGGGTCTGGCCGGTCTCCCCTCCGCTGGCTGCACCACGCCGGGTGCATGGTATCATCGGTTTTGGCGGATTTGCTCGCGGCGAGCATGAGGCGGCTAATCGTCAACGGCGACGATTTCGGCTACACGCGCGGCGTGAACGCCGGCATTCTGCGAGCCTTTCAAAACGGCATTCTGACGAGCACGACGCTAATGGCTATGGGAGACGCATTCGACGACGCCATCCATATGGCGCGGGAAAATCCTGGCCTCGGCGTGGGTTGCCACCTTGTCCTCGTGGCCGAACGAGCGGTCGCGCCCCGTGAGTCCATCCCGACTCTCGCCGATCGGGAGGGCCGTCTGCCGGGCTCGCTTCGAACGCTCGTTGCGCGGCTGGCCCTTGGGCGAATCCGCCAGGCGGATCTCGAGCGGGAATTGCGCGCCCAGATTTCGCGCGTCACCGCCGCCGGCCTCCGGCCCACTCACGTGGATACGCACAAGCATACCCACCTTTATCCCCGCGTGATGGCTGCCGTCGCGCGCGTCTCCGCCGAATTCGGAATTCGCGCGGCCCGCAAGCCGTACGAAGATTTGCGGACCCTCCTCGGGAAAAACGGCGAAAATGGCAGCGAGCGAGGCCGGCGTCGGCGTTCGCTCACCGCTCTCGCCGCCCGCATGGGTCGCGCCCGCTTTCTGCGCCAGGCGCGAACGAGCGGCCTGCGCACGCCCGATCATTTCTGCGGTCTCGCGTGGACGGGCGATTTGACCGCCGCGCGGCTGGTGCGATGGCTCGACCGTCTGCCCGAAGGCACAACCGAGCTGATGTGCCATCCGGGCCACAACGACGAGGAACTCGCGCACAAGGCCACGCGCCTGAAACGCGAGCGCGAACAGGAACTCGAGGCGCTGACTGCGCCCGAGGTCAGGCAAGCCGTCGAACGGCGCGGCATTCGCCTGGCGCATTTCGGAGAGATGGCGGAAGCGCATGTTTGAACCCAGCGGCGCCGAACCGAAATATTCGGTTGTCGTTCCCTTCCACAATGAGGAAGAGAGCGCGGCCGAACTCTACGCGCGCCTGGCCGACATGATGAACGGCCGCTACCAGCCCGTGGAATTCGTCTTCGTCGACGACCATTCGACCGACCGAACCCCGGAAATCCTCGCTCGCATCGCCGATGCTGATCCCCGCGTCCACGCCATTCGCCTGAAACGCAATTACGGTCAGACCGCTGCCCTCGCCGCCGGCTTCGATCTGGCGCAGGGGCAAATCATCATCGCGATGGATGGCGACCTGCAGCACGATCCCTCCGATATCCCCGCGATGCTCGACGCGATGGAAGCGACCGGCTGCGACCTGGTGAGCGGCTGGCGCAAAAAGCGCGTGGACAATTTCTGGCTCCGCCGCCTGCCCTCGCGCACCGCCAACTGGATGATGGCCAAACTTTCCGGCGTCAACATCCACGATTTCGGCACCACCTTCAAGGTCTACCGCCGGGAAATCATCAAGGAGATCGCCCTCTACGGCGAGCTGCACCGCTTCATCCCCGCGCTCGCATCCTGGAACGGCGCGAAGGTGATCGAGGTGCCCATCCGCAATATCGAACGGCCCCAGGGCAAATCCCACTACGGCATCTCCCGCACCACCCGCGTCTTTTTCGACCTGATCACCATTCGCTTCCTGATCCGCTACATGACTCGCCCGCTCCATTTCTTCGGGCCCGCCGGTCTGGGCGGCCTGTTCCTCGGCGGGAGCATATTGACCTGGCTTCTGTTCGATAAAATCTTGCACGGTTCGCACCTGTTCCTGAAACACGGGCCGATGCTGCTCTTGGGTATGATCCTGGTGGTGTTTGGCGTCCAGTTGCTGGCGATCGGCCTGCTCGGCGAGCTGATGACGAGAACCTATTTCGACGCGCACCGCCAGCCGGTGTACCGGGTGGAATCCACGCTGGGCAGCTCTCAATTCACCAACGCACACCGCTAGGAGATTTCGCTCAAAATGAATCCGTACGAGAAAAAATCCAATCCGGCGAATGGCGCGACGCGCAGGGTGGTCCTTTACACCCAGCCCGGCTGACCGCCTTGCAAACACGCGAAAGAGTTTCTTTCGGCCCGCGGAGTGCTCTTTGAGGAGAAGGATGTTCGCGGCGACTACCAGGCTCTTTTCGAACTGGTCGAGGAACTGGGCAGCCGCCAGACGCCGACATTGCGCGTCGGGAGACGAGTGATTTTGGGATTCGATCCCGTGGCCTACGATGAGGGTCTGCGGGAAGAAACGTAGAGCGAGGAGAAAAGAAGCATGATGACGAGATTCGTGAAGGTATCACTTGCCATCCTGGCGCTGGCGGCGTTGGCCTGGGCAAGTGATCCCTGGAAATCAAAGCCGTATCAGCAGTGGGACCAAAAGGACATCAATCAGATTCTGAATCATTCTCCCTGGGTTCAGATCGTCCACGTGCCCATCGGGTCGGATATGGATTTGAGTGCGCCCTCCATGGGCGGCCAGCCCATGGGTGCGCCGACCGGTCAAACCACCGCCTCCGGCCGTCCCGGCATGGGTGGTGGACAGTCCGGCATGGGCGGGGGACAGCCCGGCATGGGCGGCGGGCCCGTGCAGGCCGCGCCGGAGACCTTTTTCGAGGCGCGGTGGGTTTCCGCGCTGACCATGCGGCAGGCAATCGCCCGGATTTCCGAATTGCAAGGCAAGGTATCGCAAGCCGCCGTGGAACACTATCTGGCGGAAACGCCCGCCGATTACGAAATTGCCGTCGTCGGGCCGGATATGTCCCTCTTCGTCCACGAGCAGGAAGCGGAACTGGCCAAGGCCAGCTTTCTCGACGCCAAGGAATCCAGGATGAAAGTGGCGCCTGACAAGGTCACCATCGGGCGGTCGCCCGATGGCAAGACGGTGACTTCCGTGGAGTTCGATTTCCCGCGCACGGTCAACGGCAAGCCGGTGATCGGTCCGAAGGAAAAACAGATCGAATTCGCTTGCAAAACGAAAAGGAGAACTCTCCAATTTCATTTCGACCCGCGCAAAATGACCACCAAGCAGGGTCCCGACCTCTGACGCTTGCGCCGCCGCTGCACCTCAGGTCGGGGGTTGTGGGAATGCTGCGAAATCTGATAAGTATGGTTTGATGGGCCAACGGGCAGGGACCTGTTCCCTGCCCCGCACCTGCGCTTCACCGACGGGCGGGCGAAGGGCACAGGCCGTTTGGCCATGGGGCATGTGGGGGCATTGGGGTGTTCGCGCGAAATTTCCGGCAGGCGTAGGTGGGAAAAGCGCCAAGGAGGCCATGATGCGCCATTTCTCCAGAATTTCCACGATTTTGCTTTCTCTTGGGGCGCTGGCGGCAATCGCCTGGGCCAGCAATCCCTGGGATTCAAAACCTTACCAGCAGTGGAGTCAGAAGGACGTCCAGCAGGTTCTCGAACATTCGCCGTGGGTGCAGTCGGTCAGCGTGGCAGCGAACTGGAAAACGTCCTCCATGTTGAATCCTGGCGAAACCACCAACGGCGGTTCGCCGATGATGGTCGGCGGAGGGCCCATGGGCGGCGCCGCCGGACTCGGCATGCAGCCGCACGAGGCCCACGTCAAATTCCAAGCACGCTGGATTTCCGCCGAAACCGTCCGCGAAGCGATGGCTCGCGGCGAAATCCTGGCCGGTCAGATCACCCAGGCGCAGGCCACTACCGATCTCGCCCAGAAACAGACCGACTATGAAATCCTCCTCATCGGCCCCGATATGACGCCGTTCGTCCACCTCACTGCCGCCGAACTGACCAATGACTCCTACCTCGACATCAAGGGCGCCAAGAAAAAGCTCGAACCCTCCAGCGTCGAAATTCACCGCACGCCCGACGGCAACCAGGTCCTCGGCATCACCTTTCAATTCCCCAAAACGGCCGCCAATGGCGAGCCGATGATTGGCTCCAACGAAAAGGAAGTGGATTTCGTTTGCCGTGTGAAGGACGCCAAGCTCAATTTCCGCTTCCATCCGCGCGACATGGCCAACCGCGACGGCACCGACCTCTGATGGAGGTTCGCGATCGCTGTGCTTTTTCCGGCGCAGCGGTCGCGAATAACCGGCAGCCGGCGCGGCAAGCGAACCGTGGAGGTGTCGGGTATGCGCTCTCTCTCCAGGATTTTGGCCGCACTGATGTTCGCCGGTACGCTGGCGGCAATCGCCTGGGCCGGCACTCCTTGGAAAACCAAACCCTACCAGCAATGGAATAAAAATGACGTCATGCAGGTCCTCGAACATTCGCCTTGGGTGCAGTCATTCACCGTGCCGGTAAGCTGGCACCCCCTACCCATGTATAACTCCCCAGCCGCGGCAGCATCCCTCGGCGGTTCGGCCTCTGTGGACGCTGGGGGTGGGCCGGGTGGAGGCTCTCCATCGCTCGGTATGCGCCCGCAAGAGCCGCATGCCACGTTCGTGGCTCGCTGGATTTCCGCCAAGACCATCCGCGAAGCAGTTGCTCGCCGCCAGGTTCTGGCGGGTGAAATTCCCGAAGCGCGAGCCGACAGCGACGTCGCCAAGCAGCCCTCCGATTACGAGATCATGGTTCTCGGGTCCGACATGACCCCCTTCGCCGATCTCACACCGGCTGAACTGACCAAGGACTCCTATCTCCATCTCAGGTCAGCAAAGAAAGAACTCGAGCCATCAAGCGTCAACATTTACCGCTCGCTGAACGGTAAGCAGGTGCTCGGCGTCACTTTCCATTTCGCCAGAACCGCCGCCAATGGCCAGCCGATGATCGGCCCGAGCGAAAATGAGGTCGATCTCGTCTGCCGGCTGAAAAAAACCAGGCTCGATTTCCGCTTCCATCCGCGCGATATGGCTGGCCGCAGCGGCACCGATCTCTGATTCTTCCTTATCTTTGCTTCGCCGATGCGGCCGCCGGCAAAGCCGCCCGACCAAAACCAGCTGAACTATCGGGAACGGCGGCCGGTCTTGCCGTGCGAGGCCCACTCCGCTATGGAAACATTTAGTACGGTTGTACCGTTGCCTCCCGCCGCATCCGAGCGTAGATAGAAGAATCCGGGGATAAGCCGTTCGAAGTCCGGGCGGCCGGATGCAAACCGGTGCGCGCCTCCGCGCGACGCCGGCTGTTGCGGGAATTCTTTTACGTCGCACGTATGGCTGGCAAAACCCTGCGGAATCCAAGTTTGGCCGAATGCCAACTCGACACTTCCGAAGCGCAAACGGCGCAAGCGTCGAATGCCGCGACGTCATGCTCGCCGTCACCGATACCGGCTGCGGCATGACGCCCGAAATCAAGTCTCGCGTTTTCGAGCCTTTCTTCACCACCAAGCCGAATGGAACCGGTCTCGGCCTGTCCACCGTTTTCGCGGTGGTGAAACAGAATGAAGGTTTCCTGGAAATTGAAGGCCAGCCAGGCCGCGGCGCCACCTTCCGCGCATATTTCCCGCGCCACGCCCCCATCCCGGAATCCTCAAATCCGGAAGCCGAGGAGATCCCGTCCACCGGCCGCGAAACCGTTCTGCTCGTCGAGGACGAAGAAGGCGTGCGTAATCTGGCTCGCCAATTCTTCGAACGCGGCGGCTACACCGTCCTCGAAGCGGCAAACGGCATGGAGGCGCTGCGCCTGGTTCGCGATTTCGCCGGGCCGATCCAGTTATTGATGACCGACGTCGTGATGCCGGAAATCAGCGGCAGTCAACTTGCCGCCCGTCTGGTGCGGATTCGTCCCGAATTGAAGGTGCTCTACATGTCGGGATACACCGGCGAGACGATTGTGCATCACGGTGTTCCCAAACCCGGCATTACACTGCTGCAAAAACCATTTGACCGCGCAAAACTGTGGCGGAAAGTGCGCGAAACGCTCGATTGCCCCGCTCCGGCGGAATCGGCCCCGCAACCCCAATCCTGAAATTCTCCGCCGGCGTCCTTTGCGCTCTCTGCCCGCGCTTCTCGCGCGGGACCGCTCGCAGGCTTCGCGAGGATTGCCTTTCATACTGAGCTCGGGCAGGTCAGCGGTCGCGCCGGCGCGCGCGATGCGCTTCGGCCGGTGCCTGCCGTTCGGGAGCCGGACACGGAGCGATCGCCGGTGCCGCGGCCGCCGCTTCGGCATCGCTGGCCGCAAAAAGCCTCGCCGCCGGCCTAGAATCGGCTGCCGCGATCAGGCTGCCGCCCGCTCCCGGCTCGCGCGCGAACACCAACTGGCCCGATCCTTCGTCGTAGTCCACCGTCACCAGGTCCGATTGGCCCACCTGTTCGCTGGCGATCAGATTCGCCAGCGGACACACCAGGTGCCGGTCGATCGCCCGTTTCAGATGGCGCGCGCCGTAGCGCGCGTCGGTCCCTTCGCGTAGCA
>JAKASX010000160.1 GCA_021818865.1 Acidobacteriota bacterium | reverse complement strand
CATCAGGCGGAAGCGCAGAATTACGTGAATACGCTGATTCCACAAGCCCGGAAATCCGACGCTCTGTTCCGCCGGGCGCAGACGCTCGCGCGGCAACGGAACAATCCGGGCAGCCTTCAGCAGGCAAATCAGGATTTGCAGCAGGTGATCGCGAGCGGAGGGCCGCGCGCGCGCGATGCGGCTCGGCTGGAATCGAGCCTCGCTTCGCAGCTCGGTGCTTCCGATCAACTCAAGGCGCTCGTCGCGCAATATAACGCCGGCACCGACCACATGAGCGACCTCGAAAAATTGCAGGCGCAATTCCGCTCGCTCGAGCGTTACGGCGGCTCGGTCGGTCACAGTGCGTATCTTTATGCCGAGCGGCGAATCCCGCAGGAAATGAAGGAACTTCAAAGCACCGAAGCCACGTCCGCATCGGCCGCCGCGCCTTCGGCTCCTGCGGCCGGCTCCGCGCCGCAACAATCGGCCGCTCCCACGCAACGGCTTCTTTGGGCTGTCGAAGTGGACGCGAATGCGGCTCCCGCGCACTGGCAAGGCTCGCTCACGCCGGGCCAGATGGTCGGCGAACAGTACGTGGATGGCGGCATGAGGATCGTGAGCCATCCGTTGCCCGTGGCCGTGGTGGCCGCCGCGGCCGCGAAAAACAGCCAGTTCGAACTCGAATTCACCGTCAACGGCCAGGGACGCATCACAGGCGGTAGAGTACTATCGGGCACCCCAAGCCTGGGTCAAACGGTGGTGAGCGAAGCGGAAAAAGGCTGGCGCTTCAACGCGCCAACCGTGAACGGCAAAGCCGTCGAGACGCAGGTGCGCGTCTCCGTGCAGTTCTAAGGTCTCGCAGGTCGTGCCTGCCGCCACTCACGCATGAGGACAGGATTACCGCGGCAATCCTGTGCGGTGCCCCGCCGTTCGCGACTAGCGTGTATTCGCGACGAGTTCGCGAGCGTGCTCCGCGCGCGGGTCACCGGGGTGGCTCTTCAAATAATCGCCGATCATTTTCAGGGCTTTGCCGCTCTTGCCAAGCTTCGCCAGCGCTACCGCCAGCACCAGCTTCACTTGTTCGGCTTTCTTCTTCCCATACTTCAATGCGCTTTCGGCGTGGATCTTCGCCTGCTCGTAAATTCCTTTCCTTAGCAACGCATCCGCCAGGAGCCAATGTGCCTGCCATGATTTCGGCTGTGTTTCCACGGCCTGTTCGAGCAGCGGAATCGCCTTGTCCATGTCCCCCTGCTTGTACCGCACCATGCCCAAGGCGAAAAGAGCCTGCGTCTGCCTTGGATCGAGTGAAATCGCGTTCTTCAGATACTGAACGCCCCGGTCCACGTTTCCCGCCTTCAGCCAACCCACTCCCACCAGGTAATTCACCTGAGGGTTCCCCGGCGCCATTTTCAACGCGTCCGCCAGATGCCTCTGCGCCGAGTCGATCTTGTTCGCTTTCAGGTCTTGAATACCTTGCTGCACCTCCCGTTCCGCCCGCGGCGCCAGAATCACTCCTCCAGCGGGATTGGTGCTGACGCTTCGGCCGGTCGCGGGCATCAGGAAAAATTCCACGCTCGCCGAAGCTCCATTCATGTCAGACAGATTCACGGATTGCATGGCCGATTCGAATCCGGGAGCTCCGACCTGGATGATGTACTGCGCTCCCGGCCGCAGATTCGTGAACACCCAATCCACTGCCGTTCGCTGGCTCGGAATTTCCATCACCGGACCGCCCGCTCCGGCTCCTAGAATGGAAATCGAAGGAGCAACCTCGAGCGGCCGTCCTTTTGCATCTCTGATCGAAACTGTTATCGACCCGGGGATCATGATCCCTGGGTTTTGCGCGGCGCACGGCAGCACCGCGGCGAGCAGAGCACATGCCGCCAGTGCGGCGACCATCCTTCTGCTACACACGACACCCTCCATCCGGCTCGTGGCCCGGAGCCGCATTGAATGGCAGCCTGATGCCGTGATCTCAGCGTGACCCGCGCCCATCACGATCTCTGGACGACGGTGGAGGACTGCTTTGTGCGATTTCTCAGCACGCGTACTTCCGCGCCCAGCAAAGAAAAAACGGGCGTGGCCATACGCGATGCGCCGGCTATCTCTTTTGCCAACTGTGCAGTCCTGGGCTGATAGCGATAGAGGGAGATTGATTTCAGGCGCGCTTGAGCGTGGGAAATGCCGCAACGGTGCGAGAGAAGGCGCTGCTACGCGTTCAGTCTGATTACCAAATTGGAATTCATGCGCGCGGTCGGAAGCCAGCGAAGACAGCGGCTGGCGCACATACGGCGTCCCCCGGAAGCCAAATGGCCGAGGCCGGGCGGTCCCTCACCGAGCGGCTTACTGAGGCTCGCACAATACGGTGATGGGTGACGATATTGCGTGCCGTCCGCCGTCTCGGCGCCGATCTCCCGAAGCGAGGCGGGCGGCGCAGGCGCGCCCGGTTCTCGCGCCCTTGGAAGAGTTAACAGTGAGAACTGGACCGCTCCTCCTCGGGGTGACGAGGGAAGACTGGAGCGCGGCACGGGACGTCAACATTGCCCGTACGGATCCTGACTACCAGACGCGAAACAGGACGACTGCGTGCGCCGGGACGGTGGCCGTGTAGCTCGGTTCCGAAACCTGGACGTATTCGTGCTTCCACAGGTCGCGCGCGCGCAGTTTCTTTCCGGTGACGCCGGCTACGCGCCAATTCACGGTGATGCTTTGCGGATGATCGGCAAGATTGAACAGGCCGACGGCGTGCGAACCGTCAGCGAGCGGTCGCGTCAAGATAAGCTGGGTGGATTGGGGAGGTGAGATTCTCTTCAGCGGCCTTCCCGCCGGGTCCTGGTCGATGGCGATGACTTCGCGGTTGGTGAGGATGGCCGTGGTGGCGGGCGACATGGTGCGCAAATCGTTGCCGGCAATCAGCGGCGCGGCGAGCATGGACCACAAGCTGAATTGCACGCGGTCTTCCTCGTTCGTCATGCCGCCGTTGCCGATTTCGAGCATGTCGGGATCGTTCCAATGCCCAGGCCCGGCGTATTTCGCGATGGGGAGTTGCGCGAGAGCATTTCGGATCATGGAATTCCAGTTGTCTTCGATGTCCCCGGTGGTGCGCCAGAGGTTCCCGCCGACTTTGGGGCCCCAGGTCCAGACGTGGTCCCAGCCGTATTCGCAGAGGCTGAAAACGATCGGGCGGCCGGTCTTGCGGAGCGCGTCGCCCATCTCCTGGTAGACCGCACGCATCTGGTACACGGTGGGGTAACCGTGGACTTTGGGACCAGGGTAGATTTCGCTGGCGCTGCACCAATCGTATTTCAGGTAGTCCACACCCCACTTGGCGTAGGTATCGGCGTCCTGCTGCACGTGGCCGTAGCTGCCGGTATATCCGGCGCAGGTTTTGGGGCCCGGCGATGAATAGATTCCGAATTTCAAGCCGAAGGAATGAATGTAATCGGCGAGCGCCTTCATGTTCGGGAACTTGCGGTTGCTGGTAATCTCGCCATTGGCGTCGCGCGGGCCTTCCCAGGTATCGTCTATGTTGACGTAGGTATAGCCGGCGGCTTTCATGCCGCTCGTCACCATGGCCTTGGCCATTCCGCGAACGTCCTGTTCATTGACCTTTCCCGCGAACTTGTTCCAACTGTTCCAGCCCATCGGCGGCGTGCGCGCCAAGCCGTTGTAGGGCACGTCGTGCAGCGCCGGCAGAGGAAGCCGAGGAGGGGGAAGCAAAGCTTTCGCGCTGGTCCGCTCGGCGACGAACGTGCGGGACGGGCGACCGGGAAACGGCGGCGCAGTCAGGTAGAGCTTGCCGTCCTTTACGGTTCCGTTCCAGGAGGACTGCCTGGTCCGCGGCGGCCGGCCGAACGTCACGACGAAGTGCAGCTTGCCATACTGCAAGCTGACCTCGCTGATT
>JAKASX010000069.1 GCA_021818865.1 Acidobacteriota bacterium | reverse complement strand
CCAACGACGTCGAGTCCGAGCTTCACGCGAGCCGACTTGGCCGGATCGAGCCACGCCGGGGCTCCCGGTTCCCAACGCAAGCCGCCGCACAATTCACCGATCGAATCGAGATCGCCTTTCAAATCCTCGAAGCCGAATTCGCGCTCCGGTTCGTGGATGGATTTTTCGCGCGCGAGGCCGGTGAGGCCAAGCGTGAGCGTCGGCGATTCCACCGGCTTTCCCGAAGGCGAAAGCTGATAGCGGCGGCCGATTTCGAACAGGCGGAGATTGCGCTGGCCGCGATGCAGGTTCCATTCGAGCGTGGAAACCAGGCTGATCGCGCCCGACGTGCGCAAAACGGAAGCATCCTCGGAAAGCGGATTCGCCAGGCGCACGGGATCGGCGTGTTGCGGTTGGAACGCGGCGTCGCGCGCGGGATCGACCAGCGAAACGGCGATGATTTCCTGATAGCCGAGGCTCACGAGGCGCTCGCGCAGGCGATCGAGAGCATCGGCGTGCGGCAATCGCGAGGCGGGCTGCCGGGAAACCGGCAGGCGCGAAGGCAGATGGTCGTAGCCATAGTGGCGGGCGACCTCCTCGATCAGATCGATTTCCCGCGCAACGTCGAGCCGCCAGCTGGGCCGGCGGCAGCGCCAGACGAACGGTTTGGCATCCGGCGCGCCCTGGCGCACGGGCGCGAAGCCCAGCGCGGCCAGAATCGTTTCCACTTCGCTCGGAGGGATTTCGGCGCCGAGGATGCGCAGGATTTCCGCGGCGCGCAATTCGATCGAAAGCGGCTCTAGCGGCCGCGGATAAACGTCGATCACGCCCGAGAGGATTTCTCCGCCAGCGATTTGCTGAATGATCTGAGCGGCGCGGCGCGAGGCGAATTCGGCCATTTCCGGATCGGCGCCGCGGCCGAAACGCACCGAAGCTTCCGTGCGCAGGCCGAGGGATTTCGAGGTGCGGCGAATCGAGGCGGGATCGAACCAGGCCGATTCCAGCAGGACGTTGCGGCTCGAAGAGGTGATTTCGCTTTCCTGGCCGCCCATGATGCCGCCGAGCGCGATGGCGCGGGAAGCGTCGGCGATGACACAAGCGTCGCGAGTGAGCTTCCGCTCGATGCCGTCGAGCGTGCGCATCGTTTCGCCGGGCTGCGCGCGGCGGACGACGATGCGATGCTCGGCGAGGAGGTCGTAATCGAAGGCGTGGAGCGGATGGCCGAGCTCGAACATGACGTAGTTGGTGACGTCGACGACGTTGTTGATCGAGCCCTGGCCGAGCGCTTCGAGCCGGCGCACCAGCCATTCGGGCGACGGGCCGACGCGGACGCCGCGCAGCACGCGCGCCGTGTAGCGGCCGCAAAGTTCGGTGCAATCGATCCGAACGCTGGTCGCCGAGGCAGTTTCATCGGCCGATTCCGTAAGGGCGATTTCGAGCGGCTGGAGCGGCTTGCGTTCGAGCGCCGCGACTTCGCGCGCCAAGCCGCGATGGCCGAGCGCGTCCGGGCGGTTAGCGGTGAGATCGGCTTCGAGGACGGGGCCGGCGGGCGTGGACTCGACGGCATCGATCGCGATGCCGACGAGGGAGAGGCGCTCGCGCAACTGCTCGGGCGAGGCTTTCACCTCGACGAATTCCTTCAGCCAATCGTAAAGAACTCTCACTTCGTTGCCCGCCTGGTTCTTTCGAGCGCGCTAGGGATATTGGCGCAAAAACCGCACGTCATTTTGCTGGAGCACCTGAATATCGCCGATGCCCTGTTTCAGCAACGCGAGCCGGTCCACGCCCATGCCGAACGCGAACCCGGAAAGTTGTTTCGGGTCGTAGCCGACGAAACCGTAGACCGCCGGATCCACCATCCCCGCGCCCATGATTTCCATCCAGCCGGTCTGCTTGCAGACGCGGCAGCCGCGGCCGGAGCAGACGATGCAGGTGGCGTCGACTTCGGCGGACGGCTCGGTGAAGGGAAAATAGCTGGGACGCAGGCGCGTGCGCGCGTTCTTGCCGAGAAATTCGTGGACGAAAAATTCGATGGTGCCCTTGAAATCGGCGAAGGTAAGGTCCTGGTCGACGGCGAGGCCCTCGATCTGATGGAACATGAAGAGATGGCTGGCGTCGGGATTGTCGCGGCGATAGACCTTGCCAGGGACGATGACGCGAACGGGAGGCGGCTGGCGTTCCATGGTGCGAATCTGCACGGGCGAAGTGTGCGTGCGGAGAACGAGCTGGCCAGGACCGCCCGTGGGCGTATCCACGTAGAAGGTGTCCCACATGTCGCGCGCGGGATGCAATTCCGGCATGTTGAGGGCTTCGAAATTGTAATAGGTGGTTTCGATTTCCGGGCCTTCGACCACGGCGAAGCCGAGGCGGAGGAAAATCGCCTCGATCTCGTCGAGGGTTTGGCGCACCAGATGGCGCGTGCCAACGGCGCGGGCGATGCCGGGCAGCGACAAATCCAGGCGCTCGGCGGCCGCGGCGCGCTCGGCGGATTGGCGCTCGATTTCGGCGCGGCGCCGCTTGATGGAAGATTCCACGTGGGAGCGGAGTTCGTTGAGTCCCTGCCCGACGACGGGCTTGAGCGCCGGGCTGGCCGGTTTCAGCCAATTGTCGGTGACGAGGGTCAGCACGCCGGCTTTGCGGCCGAGCCAGGCGTCGCGAAACTGCTTCCGCGCCGCGTCGTCGGCGACGGCGGCGATTTCGCGGTCGAATTCGGCGCGCACCTTGACGAAGAGCGCGGCGACGCGCTCTGGCGTATCGGCGCCGAGTTGTTCGAGCGTTTTTTCGACGATCGGCAAATTCACCGGCATGGTTCGCTCAGCGGGAAAGACGAAACGTCCGCAAAAGGCGATTGATTATAGCAATGGGAACGGCCCGTCCGCCGCTCCGTTGCGAATTCTGAAACAGATTCCGTGGCTTTGCTGAGAAGTAAGGTGCGGAGGCCCTGGGCGATCTGATGTAGGGGCACGCTGCAGCGTGCCCCTGCAGGGCGAAGGAACGATTTACGCGGCCGCAGTGGGCAGCGCCGCGCGGGCCTGTTTGGCGAGGTCGGCGAAACCGGTGGCGTCGGCGACGGCAATTTCGGCCAGGATTTTGCGGTCCAGATCGACGCCGGCGCGCTTGAGGCCGTTGATGAATTGATTGTAAGTCAAGCCGTTGAGGCGAGCGGCGGCGCCGACGCGCTGGATCCAGAGCGTGCGGAACTGGCGCTTGCGGGCGCGGCGATCGCGGAAGCTGTAGCGGAGCGATCGCTCACGCGCTTCCTTGGCCGAGCGATAGAGCTTGCTTTTGGTGAGAAAGAAGCCCTTGGTGTGTTTGAGCAGTTTCTTGCGCCGGGCGCGGCGCTTGGTGCCACGCTTGACTCGAGCCATGAATCCTTCTCTCCTGGTTTCTTCCGCGAGCGTGCCGCGTCAAATGCCGTACGGCAGCATCCGGCGCGCTTCCGACAAATCCGCCGCCTTGAGCGGGACGTTCTTGCCGAGCCGGCGGGTGCGCTTGGAAGGCTTGGTGCCGAGCAGGTGCCGCTTGCCGGCGTGGGCGCGAAGAATCTTGCCCGTGCCGGTGACTTTGAAGCGCTTTGCGGCGCCTCGCTTCGTTTTCAATTTGAGCTTCTTGGCCATCGAACCCTCAATTCACGCTTCCGGCTGGGCAGCGCGCGGCGCGCCCTTTTTCGGGGCGAGCAGGGCCAGCAGGATATTGGCTTCCATCCGCGGCCCCAGTTCCACTTGCGCCACTTCGCCGATCTCTTTCAGCAGCCGGTCCATCTTGGCGCGGCCGACTTCCTTGTGAGCCATTTCGCGGCCGCGGTGAAAGATCATCGCCTTCACCTTGAAGCCTTCGCCCAGGAAGCGGATGATCTGATTTTTCCGCACCTGATAATCGTGCTCGGCCGTCATCGGCCGGAATTTCACTTCCTTGATCTGCTGACCCTTTTGATGCTTGCGCTGCTCGTGGGCCTTTTTATTGAGTTGGTAAAGGTACCGGCCGTAGTCGGTGATTTTGCAAACCGGAGGAACGGCGGTGGGAACGATCTCCACCAGATCCAAGCCGGACTGCCGGGCCAGCCGGGTGGCCTCGAAGGGCACCATCACCCCGAGCTGATTACCCTCGTCGTCAATCACGCGCACTTCGCGGGCGCGAATTGCTTCATTGATGCGAACACGCGGCCCAGCCGGCGCGCGCCGGTTCCGATCAAAGATGGGAAGTCACCTCCAGCTCAAGCTTCACTGCCACGAACGGCTGTTCGGAGCGGGTCTAGAAAATTCAGAATAACCGTTTGATTATAGCACACGCCCGGCACGGGTCACGCCTGGGGCGTTTCCTGGCCGGAACGGCGCTCGGCGGATTCGCGCACGAGGTCGGCGATCAGGGTATCGAGCGGCTGGGGTCCCAGGTCGCCGCGGACGCGATGGCGGACGGCCACCGAGCCGGACTGGGCTTCCTTGGGTCCGACGACGAGCATGTAGGGGACCTTTTCGAGCTGGGCGTCGCGGATTTTCGCCTGCAGGCGCTCGTCGCGCTCGTCGAGTTCGCCGCGCAGGCCGGCCGCGCGCAGACGATCGCGGACCTGGCGGGCGTAATCCATCGCTTTCGCGCTGACGGGAATCACGCGAGCCTGCACTGGAGCGAGCCAGAGCGGAAACGCGCCGGCGTAATGCTCAATCAGAATGCCGAAAAAGCGCTCGACCGAACCCCACAGGGCCCGATGCACCATCAGCGGCTGATGGCGGGCGCCGTCTTCGCCGACGTATTCGAGGCCGAAACGCCGCGGCAGATTGAAATCGAATTGGACGGTGGTGAGTTGCCAGGGCCGGCCAATCGCGTCGATCAGCTTGACGTCGATTTTCGGGCCGTAGAAAACCGCTTCGCCTTCCATCCGGGTGAAGGGCAATCCGAGCCGTTCGAGCGTCGAAAGGAGCGCGCCCTCCGCGCGCTGCCAATCCTCCACCGTGCCGGCGTAATTTTCCGGGTGCGCCGGATCGCGTGCGGAAAGCTCGATCTTGAATTTTTCGAATCCGAAGGTGCTGAGCGTGGCCTTCGCGAAATCGATGCAGGCCTCGACTTCGCTTTCGATCTGATCGGGCGTGCAGAAGATGTGGGCGTCGTCCTGGGTGAATCCGCGGACGCGGAGCAGGCCGTGGAGCACGCCGGAGCGCTCGTAACGGTAGACGGTGCCGAGTTCGGCGAGGCGCATCGGCAACTCGCGATAGCTGCGCAGGCGCGAACGGTAGATCAGGATGTGCCCCGGGCAGTTCATCGGCTTGAGCTGATAGGGCGCGTCCTCGACTTCCATCGGGGCGAACATGTTTTCGCGATAGAAATTCGCGTGGCCGCTGGTTTCCCACAGATGCAGCCGCATCACGTGCGGTGTGAAGACCAAGTCGTAGCCGCGCTCGAGGAGCTGCTCGCGCAGCCAGTCTTCCATCAGCTTGCGCACCAAGCCGCCCTTGGGATGCCAGAAAATCAGGCCGGGGCCGGCGTCTTCCTCGATGGTGAACAGGCCGAGTTCGGGGCCGAGCTTGCGATGATCGCGGCGTTTGGCTTCCTCGAGCAGGTGCAGGTATTCATCGAGTTCGGCCTGGGTGGGAAAACAGGCGGCGTAGACGCGCTGCATCTGCGGCTGCGATTCCTCGCCCTTCCAGTACGCGCCGGCGACGCTCATCACCTTGAACGCGCGGATGCGCCCGGTGGATGGGACGTGCGGCCCGCGGCAGAAGTCCACGAACTTACCGGTGCTGTAGAGCGAAACGATGGGCTCGCGCGCCTTTTCCTCCACCAGTTCGCATTTGAACGGCTGGCCCGACTCGCGATACAAGCGCAGCGCTTCTTCCTTGGGCACGAGGCGACGCACGTTCGGCAGATCGGCCTCGGAAAGCTCGCGCATCTTCGCCTCGATTTGCTCGAGGTCCGCGGGAGTGAAGGGAGTTTCGCGCTGGAATTCGTAGAAAAAGCCGGAATCGATCGGCGGCCCGACGCCGAGTTTCACGTCGGGAAACAGCTCCATTACCGCGGCGGCCATCAGGTGAGCGGCGGAATGGCGGAAAATCGGCAGCACTTCGGGATCGCGCGCGGTCAAAAGCGCGATCTGCGCGGCGCTCTCGAGTGGACGGTTCAAATCGATCAGGTCGCCATTCGAGCGGGCGATGAGCGCCTCGCGCGCGAGTTCCGGCGCGAGCCTCGCCGCCGCTTCGGCGACGGAAGTCCCTTTCGGCACTTCGCCCGACGAGCCGCCCTCGATGGTGACGCGAATAGTTTCCATTTCGCTCCCTGACACGGATGATTCAAGCTAACAGATGCGGTCGGATTCTGACAATACAGGCGCGCGGTGAACGTGTGGGGTTTATTGGCCGGAAGCCTTTTCAAAAGGCCTCGCCGGGGTGCCTCGGGGGCTAAAGAGTCTGTGTGGCGACCCGCAATCGCAGCCCTCAGCGGCTAAAGCCGCACCAACATCTAAGCACTTATGGTGCGGCTGAAGCCGTGCCCTTCCGAGAATCCGGTTGCCACACAGACTCTAAAGCCCCTTGGTTCTCGCCGGTTTTTTCGGAGCTCCCGAATTCTTCGGGACAGGTTCCGCTCCGACCCGCGCGACCAGAGGTTTGAAACGGACTACTAAAGATAGCGCTCGCGGAGGACGGCGATGTGGTGCGTGGTGTGGCCGGCGATGGTGAAAGCGAGAGCACGGACGGTGACACGTTTGTCGCTGGCGACGCCGCCGCGGAGCCAGGATTCGGCGGGCAGGTTTTCGAAGAGAGAAAGCGTGGCCAGGCGCACGCGGCGGAATTCCTCGATGTGCGCGGCCCAACTCACAGCATCGGCTTGCGCCGCGGAAGCGGCGAGGGCTTGATCGAAACTGGGAAGCGGCGTCTCGAATCCGCGAGCGAACCAGAGGGCGCGGCCGGCGAAGACGCGCTCGGTATCGTTCAGGTGATTGAGCGTTTGGCGAAAGCTCCATTTATCCGGCGCGTAGCGATGAAGCGATTTTTCGTCGGAAATGGTGGAGAAAAATGACGCTGCTTCTTCGTGCTGTCTCTTGAGATTCGCCAGAATGTCGTCGCCCTGCACTTGATCAATGTAGGTGAAATAGTAGGGTGCTGCTTCGCTCGTTTCCGGTCGTCCAGTCACGGGATGCTCCTTCATTTCTTGGTGCGCGACCAGTCTGCACTCACGCCCGGCGATATCGCAAAACGTATTCAGGCACGGCGAGGCCGGGTGTGAGCCGCGGATCGGCCACAGGCTCTTTCGATTCGAGCCGAAGCGGCAGTACGCCTGCCCAGACCGGCAGCGCGTAGTCCGCTTCCTCATCGAGCGGAGGGCCGGTGCGGAGTTTCGCCGACGCTTCCTCGATTTTGAATTCGAGTACGGTGGTCGCTTTCAATTCTTTGTCACTGGGTCCGCGCACGTCGCGCCAGCGGCCGGGCATGACGTGCTCGGAAATCGCACGCAGGGCCTGCGTTTTCGCCTCGGCGCCGGCGATTTTCCGCGCCGTGCCGAACGCGACCACCGAGCGGTAGTTCATCGAATGATGGAACGCGGAGCGGGCGAGCACGATTCCATCCACCAGTGTTACCGTGACGCAGGCGGCAACGCCGGTTTCGAGCTGGCGAAGCATGCGGCTGGCGGCCGAGCCGTGCAGAAAAAGCGTATCGTCCTCGCGGCCGTAGAGCGTGGGAATGACGAACGGCTGCCTGTGGACCGCGAATCCCACGTGCGCGAGGAAACCGGCGTCGAGAATGGCGCGGATCGTTGCAAAATCGTGCGAGCCGCGTTTGGGCAGGCGGCGGAGCCGCGTCCTTGCCGTCAGTTTGGTTTTCATGGCTTCTTTCTCGTGGCGCCGCTCGCCGTCAATATGCATCCTCACTCCTCGCGCGGTGAGGACTCGATCGAGCATGCGGGAATGGCGGCACGGATAAAGCTCCAATTTGGTCGCTCCGCGCCATTATTCTGTCTCCCACGTTCATTTTGATGGCGCCGCGGCGTTCAGGCGGTCGAGCGCCCAGCGGGCGTGTTCGGCGATAAGCTCGTCGGGAGAAGCGGCGAGGCGTTCGAGCAGGCGCAGGAAGCGATCGCGAGATTCGGGTAGAAGACCAGGGCCGGAATTACCGAGCGCGACGCAGGCGTTGCGAATGAGGCCGCGATATTTGGCGCGCTTCACCGGGCTGCGGCGAAAGACGCGGCGGTACTGCTCCTCATCGAGCGAAGCGATCCATTCGATTTCCGGCGCGAAAAGCGAGCGCGGGGCCGCATCGGCCTGCGGGCTGCTTGCGGATCCTTCCGGCGGAATGAGCCGGGGACGAAATTCGGGAATCTGGCCGAGCGTCGACGCGCCACGGCGCGCCGCGCGCTGATTCCACGGGCAGACGTCCTGGCAGATATCGCACCCGAAAACCATCTGGCCCATGGCCGGGCGAAATTCCCGCGGAATCGAGCCGCGCAGCTCGATGGTGAAATAGGCGATGCAGCGACGTGGATCCATCACGTAGGGCGCGACGAAAGCTTCGGTGGGGCAGGCGTCCAGGCAGCGGCGGCAGGAACCGCACAGATCGCGCGGAGGAGCTTCGGTGGGGCCGAGCGTCGGTTCGAGCGCGAGCGTGGTGACGATCGCGCCGAGAAAGAGGAACGAGCCCAGATTCTGATCGATCAGGCAGGTGTTTTTCGCCAGCCAGCCAAGCCCGGCGTATTTCGCGGCCACGCGCTCGACCACCGGCCCGGTATCCACGTAGGCGTGGGCGCGAAAATCCTCGCCGAATTCCTGGTGCATCGCCGCCATTAGCGCGCGCAGGCGCGGCAGGAGCACGTCGTGATAATCGTCGCCCCAGCCGTAGCGCGAAATCCAGCCGCGCGGACGCGCGCCATCGGGTCGGCCGAGCACCTGGGTGGAAAACGGCTCCTCGGTGCGATAGCTGGCACCGCAAACGATCACGCTTTTCGCGCCTTCCATCGCGCGCTCGAGCGAGAGGCGGCGTGGATCGTGGAGGTAACGCATTTCGCCGGCGTGGCCGCGGTCGAGCCATTCGCCGAGCTTTTCGAGTTCGGGGAAGCGGCTGGCGGGCGCGACGCCGGAAAGATCGAATCCGAGTTCGCTCGCTTTGCGCGTCACCCAGGCCGTGCGTTCCCGCTCTGGCGTGGAGGGCATGAACCCCATTTTACGACGCGGCGTGCGGCAGACGAGCCGCCGGATCGCCACCGGGCGCAATCCCCCGCTGCGCGGGCAAATCATGGCGTTTGTGCAGGAAACAGAGCGAGAATGGCTCGGCTTGGGGTAGAATTTGCGCGTGACTGACTGGAGACAGATACGAGCGCGGATCCGCCGGGCCAAGAGCGGCCAGGACGCGACGACGCGCCTCGAACAACTTTACGACAAGACGCGCGATGGCATGGTCGCCTTCGAACTTGCGCAACTCGAAGAGCTGGCCGGCCGCATTGAACGCGCAACCGATTGGTACAAACGCGCCTGGCAGCGCTTCCGCCGCTCGGAATGGAAACAGAAAGCGGAAGAGGCTTTGGCCCGCTACGGGGTTCCGCTGCCCGTGGAAACGGCCGAAGCGCCAACGGAGCCTAAAGAACACGCGACGCTTTTCGAGCCGGCCGCCGAGCCAGAGCCCGAAATAGTTGCCGAAACTGCCGAGCCGGTGGAAGCCGAAGCCGAGGCCGAAACTGAAGCTGAAACTGGAGCTGGAGCGGTCGCACCAATGGAAACTGCGGGTGCACAGCCCGCTCCCACAGGCGGAAAACGCCGTCGCCGCCGCCGCGGCGGACGCGGGCGGCGCAGAGGCCGCAGTGGAGCGCGGCCCGAGGGCGGGGAAACGCAGCCGGCGGCGACGCCAACACCAACACCGATTCCTCCGCACCCGCCTGCCCCTTCGCGCCCGCCGATGCCGTCACCGGCTCCGCGCGCGCGGGAAGTGGAGCGGAAGCCGGCACGCGAGAAGGCCATCGAGCAACTTCCGCCCATTCATATTTACCGGCGGGGAGAGCCGGCGCTTGCCTCGGAAATAAAGGCACTCGAAGCGAAGCTGCGGCAATTGCTCGCCGCGCACCCCAATCCGGTCGAGCAGATCAGCGAATTGCCGGCGAGTCCCGGTGTCTATCTGGTTTCCGATCTCGATTTGACGACGATGTATTACGTGGAGGCGTGCGGGAACATGCGCGCCGCCATGGACCAACTCGTTTCGGGTCGGCACACACGGCAAGGGTCGGTGCGTGCGCGGCTGGGACGGTATCTGGGCATCAGCGACGCGCAGGCCGGGCGCTACCTGAAGCAGCATGGCCTGGTTCGCTGGATCGAACTGGAAGAATCGGAGGCGGTCGCTCTGGGCCATTTCGCCGCCGCAGTGCTTCGTCCGGAACTCATGGAGGAAAGCACCTGACCGCTGCCTGGTGGCGGCTGAACGGGCGCGAAATCAGGCCCCGTTTCCTTCAACTGCTTCCCAGGCCTTAAGTTAGGGGAAAAGCCTCTGCACCGCTCGATGTCCCGAAGTGACCGCTTAACCCCTATTTTGCCCCCTTGGCCGCAACCCCCTGGACACTTGCCGGGAGGGGGTGACAGACTTGCGCCGTACTAGCCTGGGTGAGCAGGCCCTCGAGTGCGCCTGCAACACATGGATGCAGAAGCGGCTAAACCCGGGCAATCACTGGACAAATTATATCGAGGGGGTGTTTGATGCCGGCTAATCGTAGACTGATGAAATACCTCGATGCCGCCGTGTGCAAAGTTTCCGGCGTCACGTTCGACGCCATTCAGTATTTCAATCAGCGGAATCCGAATCCTTCCTTTACGCCGAAGTGGTCCGACCGGCCGATGCTGAAGTCGTGGGAGAAGTCAAAGCCGACCTTGGGCTGGCCGCGCAACACCGATTCGCTCTGCCCGGACTGCGTGAAGGAAGCGCGCTCGGCCATCATGAACGGGGAGAAGGACTGGCAGGACCTGGTTCATGAAAAGGTGGGCGAAATCAAGGCGCAGATCATCGAGCGGGACGGCCAGGTGTGGATGGTGAAGGATTGCCCGATCCACGGCCGGTACGAAGACCTGATGGCCGTGGATTCTCAGTTCCTCAGCTGGATCGAAAAGAATTTCCCCGGCCGCGACATTCCGGCCCACAACGACGAAAGCGTGCACAATCACGGCTCGAGCACGGTGCGGTACGGCCGTGGCTCGGTGCTGACGGTGGACCTGACGAATCGCTGCAACATGATGTGCGATCCCTGCTTCATGGACGCGAACCAGGTCGGCTACGTGCACGAACTGAGCTGGGAAGAGATCAAGGAGATCCTCGACAACGCGGCGCAGGTGAAACCCCGGCGCCAGATGTCGGTGCAATTCTCCGGCGGCGAGCCGACGATGCATCCCTACTTCCTCGACGCCGTCCGCTACGCGCGCAAGGTCGGCTACAACTCGGTGCAGGCGGCGACCAACGGCATCGAATTCGCCAAGAGCAAGGAATTTTCGCGCAAGGCGTTCGAAGCCGGATTGCGGTACGTCTACCTGCAGTTTGACGGCATCGGCAACGACGCGAACAGCCATCGCCACGTGGGGAACCTCTTTGACGTGAAGCTGCGCGCTATCGAAAACATCCACGAAGCAGGCATCGAGATCGTGCTGGTGACGACGATCGTCAACAACGTGAACAACGATCAGGTGGGGCCGATCGTCAAGTTCGCCATGGAAAACCCGGACAAAATCGCCTTCGTCAGCTTCCAGCCGGTCAGCTTCACCGGCCGCGACGAAGACATCTCCGACGAGCGCCGGATGCACCAGCGCTACACGCTCTCTCACATGGCCCAGGACGTCAGCAAGCAGGTGGGCAAAATCGAGCCGACGCGCGACTGGTTCCCAATCTCGCTGATCAGCCCGTTCGCCGATTTCGCGGATCTGATGCACGGTCCCGAGGCGCAATGGGGCCAGATGAGCTGCGGCTGCCACCCGAATTGCGGCGTGGGAACCGCGGTGATGATCAACAAGCAGACCAAGGAATGGGCGCCGGTGCCGAAGTTCCTGAACATTCCCGGCCTCGTGAGCGACATGCAGAAAATCACCGACGCCGCCCGCGGCAAGAAATTTTCGGGCTTCATGTTGGCGCTGGCGATGCTCAAGAACTACCAGGCGTTCGAGGCTCCGCCTAGCCTTTCGCTGTGGGACATCCTGAAGAAGTTCGACAAGACCTTCGGCGTGCAGGGGCAGGAAAAGACCAAGAAGGTTTACGGCTCGGTCGGGCCGGAACGCACGCGCGAAGACGCGATGCGGCGCCGGAAAGACCCGTGGAACTTCCTCTTCATCGCCGGGATGTGGTTCCAGGATCTTTTCAACTACGATTTCCGCCGCACCGAGATGTGCATCATCCCCTATGCAACGCAACTCGGCGAGATTTCTTTCTGCGCGTACAACACCGGCATCGGCTGGCGCAAGATCATCGAGAACATGTACAAGAACGCCACCGTCGCCCAGTGGTACAAGACGCACGGCAAGCATGAAATCTACGCTCGCGGCAAGAGCGTGGGCCTCGAGCACTACGAGCACTCGCTGCGCGTGGACACCGAGGACGCCGCCCGCGTCCGGCCGCAATACGACGACAATATCCCGCTCTACGCCGCCGACGAGGACCGCGCACGCCGCCGCAAGGCAATGGAAGAAGCGGCCAAGGTGCGCCAGATTTACGAAGAAATGGTCCTCAAGAAGCCGGCCGAACAACTGGTGTCGATCGGCGGTGCGTTCGCGACGCCGTCGAATGGCAACGGCCACTCGAACGGGAACGGAAACGGCAAATCGGTGGACGCCAAGAAAGAAACTCCCGTCGGCGTCAACTAACCTCAACCTGATTTCGTTTCTTTCTCGTAGCGCCCCGGGTCCAACCGGGGCGCTTCTTTTTTTGGTGCCCCGTGCGCGGGCGGCTCGTTTTCGCTCGCGCCCAGCCCCCGCCGACTCGTCCAGGGGTTGCGACACGCGGCCCTCGTGACTGACGCAGCCTTGGGGGTTGCCCGGCTGCCGAGACAGTGCTAATTTCCGACACGTCGAGGAGGGGTCTGTGGAAAAGGTGCGTAGTGGCTTCACGATAGCAGACTATTGCGCGGCAATGAGGCGACGAGAAATAGTTGTCAACAGAGAGTATCAGCGCAGCGACAAGGTCTGGCCGCAGGTCGCGAGATCGTACCTCATAGAGACGGTGTTGAAAGGATTCCCCATCCCCAAGTTTTACCTATATCAGGTGACCGACGTGAAAAGCAGGAGCACGTACAAAGAAATCGTAGACGGGCAGCAGAGGAGCAACGCCATATCCGATTTTCTTGCCGATGAGTTCAGGGTGTCTAGGTCTGCCGAGGACGAAGACGTGAGGGGGCGCAAGTACTCAGAGCTGGAACCTGAGGATCAGCGCAGGTTCCTTGAGTACGCGCTCGACGCTGATATTTTCGTGTCAGCGACGCCGAGCGAAGTTGTGGAGGTCTTCCGTAGGATGAACTCCTACACTGTGCCCCTTAACGCGGAGGAGAACAGGCACGCCAGTTTCGAAGGGGCGTTTAAATGGTTCATCAACGACCTCGCCGACAAACTCGAGCCCGCCTTCTTGGCCATGGGCACCTTCCGGGAGAAGCAGTTGGTAAGGATGGCCGACAATAAACTACTGACCGAGCTATGCGAGTCATTCCTCAGCGGCATCCGGACAACGAACAAGAAGATTTTGGACGCCATATATAGGAAGTTTGACGGCGAGTTCCCCCAGAGGGGCGACTGGCGGTCGAGGCTATTGGAGGCATTCGACACTGTGCGGGGCTTTGACGCCATCTACGGCACCGCCCTTGCCAAGCCGCACATGATGTATTCGCTAGCGCAGGCGGTCGCCCATGTCCGCAGGCCGGTCGCGAAGTTCGAGGGCCTTTTTCGGTCGCCGCGGCTGAGGGATGTGTCCGCGCGGGAGGCCGTCGCCAACCTCACCGCCCTCCTGCAGGCCTTAGAAGCTGAGGAGGACGACAGCACGAGGTATTCAAGGTTTGTGGCGGCTTCCAAGGAAAAAACCAACGTTCGCGAGAACCGCAGGGTGCGCTTCAAGTGGTTTTGTAAGGCGCTGACCGGCGAGAGGTTCTCGTGAGACCCTGCCACCAACTGGGAAAGTTAGGGAGGGCCGCCGAGGGGCGCCTCTCGCGGCTGCGCGGCGTCGCGGCGATGCTGTCCATGCCGGCCGACGCCAGCGCGGATAGGTCCTCGGCGTGGTTGGCCGTCGAGTCCCTTAATCTTTGGGCCGGTTTCGTGCGTTCGTACTATCTCTCGGGCGCGATTCGCAGCCGCACGAGATCGGGGAGCCCCGTATTTTTCGTAGCGGTGACGTTCCCGGATGCTCGTGCTGCGATTAAGCACGCGGTTCTCCAGGCGGGCCGAGCGATCAAGAAGCCGGCGCCTTCCCGCATAGACGAGCCGCCCTGGCACAACAAGAGGGTGGTCCTCCCGCTGTTCGCAAATGTTGGAGCGTCGAACCTCGCGCAGATTCAGGCGGCTTTCTCGATCCCGGCCACGTTTATGGACTACCTTCCAGCGGTCCGCAACTTCTACGCTCACCGCTGCGACGAGACCTACGCAAAGGCGGCGGGCGTGGCCGTCAAGCTGGGTTTGTCGACCATACCCCGGCTCAGGCCTACTGAAATCATGTGCTCTGCTATGCCGACGCGCCCGCAGAACGTAATCACAGACTGGCTTGACGAGATGACCGCGGTCGTGTCGCATATGTGCGCGTAGCACAGCACCGTTTGCCAAGGACCAGCACGCTCTCGACTGCCGCAAACGAACTGCGGTACCCGTTTGTCCCCGGGTTAATACGGGCTAGCGTCTGTGCGAGCGCAAAATCTTGCTTCTGGAGGAGATCGAGCCCCTGCTCGGCAGCCATTTCCGTGCAGACCCGCGGCAGATCGTTGTGAACATCTTTGTAGAACGAATCCTGAACGACTAAGACGCACCTAGCACCGGGCTTCAAGACCCTGCTGATCTCGGCTATCGACCTGAAAATCGACCGGAAGTACTGGGCGTGATTCTTGTAGTAGTAGGTCGCCGATGCCTTCGAGCTATGCTCCTTTATCGCCGACAGGAGCGCCGTGCAGGTCCTGCCCCATGCGGGGTCGGCTCGGGGGCTCTCTTTGGGGACCATGGCGGACCCTATGAGCTTGCGTCTAAGCTCGCGGAATTCTCCTTGGAGGCCATAGCCTAGGAGGGCCAGTTCAATGGATGTTGCGACCCCGTAGTCTATCCGGGTGCAGTACGGCGGAGAGCCCACGGCGAGGTCCACCGTCGAGGCTCCGAGTGGCAGACACTCCGACGACCCCACAGAGATGACCTTCGCGCCTACTCGCGCGTCGCGTGCCAAAGGTGCGACCTCCTGCAGCATGGCGCAGAGCTCGGCCCGGAAGCGTGTGACGATCGCTTCCGCGCTGGGGCGCAGCCTTTCCCGGGGAGACGCGGGTCTTTTGACCCACATAGGGTTTGAGGTCAAGAAGGGGCCAAGGATTCGCCTGAGCGTTCTAAACAGCGCGACGTAGAAGAATGCAGCGAGGCCTGAGACCCCGTCGATGTCCCTCCCTTTCAGGGGAGCGTACTCGCGTGCGTCCACTAGAAGCCCTTGGACCGCTGCCTCGACCCCCCTCACGGCCCCGACTGACCGAGGCGAGAGCCAGGCCGACAACGGGTCGTCCTGGTCTGTGAAACGCGCGGACACGCGTCTGCGGAGCAGGGCTGCGGCTATTGGCCTAAGGCTGGGGAACTCAGCTCGGTCGAGACAGCGGGCCCTAGCGGCAAGGACCATCACTGGGTTCATATCGAACCCATACGCATTCAGGCCCAAGGCAAGAGCAGCAGCGGTGGTTGTCCCGCTTCCGTTCCATGGGTCCAGCACCCAAGCTCCCCTGCCGAGACCGGCAGACGCAAGTGCCAACCGCGCGAATTTCTCCGAGAAACCCGGGTAGTATTTGAACCAATTATTGGTTCGGGCTCCGTCGCGGGCGCGCAGCTTGGGGTCAGCAATAGAGATTTCCGATCTCATAGGCGCAAATCTACAACACAAAGCAGAATATGGGTATGGGGCGTTCGCGCGGGGTGTCGGCCCGTCGCCCGGTGGCGCACCCCGCGACGCGTGCGGGCTTCAGGTTAGTTGTTGCAGCCGCAGCCGTAGGGATTGCAGCCGCAGGAGGGAGCGGCGTCGGCGCCAGCATCCTCGCCGTGGGGCGCGGCGAACGTGGAAAATTGCAGCGAGCCTTTGTGGCTGCCGCACTTCGGGCAGGAAATATCGCCGTTTTTCCCCATCACCAGGCGCTCGTAACGCGTCTTGCAGTCTTCGCAGATGTATTCGTAAATGGGCATGGCCGAAAAACCTCTTTCCAAATTGTAGGAAAACGCTCCGCGCCGCACAAGCGGCTCGCGCCCGCGATGCAACGCCCAGGATGCCGCGTCTTAACAGCTGCGACACGACAGCGCACGTTTTTCAAATCAGGGATTGTAGCGATTAAGCCAGTCGCTCACCTGTTTCCAAACGTCGCGGCGCTGCTGCCAGAGCACGGGGAAATGCGGCGAGCCGGGATAGAGCACCTGCTTCACGATTTTCTTTTGCTCGGCGAGCAGGATGAAAAATTCGCGGCCCTGAAACGTGGGCACGCGGACGTCAGCGGTGCCGTCGAGGATGAGGAGCGGGGTGGTCACACGGTCGGCGAATTGCACGGCGGAAAATTTCAGGAAGGGCTCGGGATCGTGCTCCGGGAAACGAGCATCGTAATCGATCTGGGCGATGTCGCTGGTAGGAATGAAGCTGAGCCAGTCGGTGATGCCGGCGCCCTCGACCGCGACGCGATAGCGATGCGTCTGAGTGACCGTCCACGCGGTCATGAAACCGCCGGCGCTCCAACCGAAAATCGCCAGGCGATGCGGATCGGCCCAACCCTGGGAGATCGCGAAATCGGTCGAGCTGTTGACGTCTTCGTAGGCGCGATCGCCGAAATGCTGATAGATCGCGTTCAGGAACGCGGAGCCGTAACCGGTCGAGCCGCGATATTCGGGCTGCATCACGACGTAGCCAAGGCCCGCGACGAGGCGCGAGAACGAATCGAACGCAAGAACGTCGTTCGATTCCGGGCCACCGTGCGGCAGGACGAGGAATTTGTAGCGATGGCCGGGAATGTAGCCGGCAGGAAATGTCACGATGCCCTGCAGCGGGGTCGCCGGCCCGGTCCAGTTGACGATGCGCACGGGCCCGAGCGCGACCGATTGCAACTGCTTTCGGCCGGCATGAGTGATTCGCGCGAGCTTGCCGTTTTCCCTTTCCACCGCGACGTTGGCCGTATCGGTGGGGTCGCCGACGGTGAATGCCAGCGAGCTGCGCGCGCTCGCGACCTGCGGGAAGACCGGCGCTCCCTCGACCGAGCCGCCGGGCCAGCGGTAGCGCGGCACGAGCGCGCCGTTTTCGAATTGGTCAACTTCCAGGCGCACGCCGCGCGCCACGAGCACCCAGGCGTTGCCCTGCGGATCGGAAACGAGCTGCATCGCCGAGCCGCGCAGATGCGGAGTCTTGTCGGTTGCGACGCCGCCCGGGGCGGGAACGGTCCAGACCTGATCGGGTGTAAGGACGTGAGTGGTGGTGCTGAGAAACGCGATGGTGCGACCGCCGCGGAGCCAGCCGAGACTGGCCGTGGCGTTGGCGATGGTCGCGACGGGACGCGGTCCGCTGGCGGTGCAGACGTCAATCGAGCTGTGAACGAAATGATGTCCGATTTTGGGCGTGGAAGATTCGAGGGCAAGTGAAGTGGCGTCGGGCGACCAGGCCGCGACGCCGACGTCGTGGAGCGACGGGCACCACCACGCGCCGCCGGTTCCATTCGCGTCGATCACGTAGACGCTGGTTTCGAGATTCGTCACGATGATGCGCACTTTCCGCAGCGGATCGGGCGTGCGCGGATCGGCGAGCACGGCGAAACGCGTGCCATCGGGAGAGATTTGGGCGGAACGAATGCCGGAGGGAAGATGCGTGAGGATGCGCGGCGGCCCTCCCTGAAGATCTTCCACGGCGAGCTGGCCGCGCTCTTTCGTCAGCTTCCCGTGATAGATGCCGTAGAGAGAGGTGCCGTCGGCGGTGAATCCGATGGGATCGAATCCCTTGGCCAGCTTCAGTTGGCGATTGCCCGAGCCATCCGGGCGAATCAGCCACCACAGGTGATTTTCGAGTCCCTTGAATCCGCCGAAATCGACGCGGTAGAGAATCGTGCCGCCGTGAGGCGCGACGGCGACGGCCGCGGCGCTGCGCAGGGAGGACCAATCGTTTACGCCGTAAGGATGCTTTTCGGCGGCGCGCGCGGGAAGGCTGAGCGCCGCGACCAGAGTCACCAGAGATGCGATACGAAATGTTTCCATCGGTTGCCCTCGATTCTGTCCGGCCTTTTGATGTGACTTGCCGACCAACTGACCCGCTCAGCCGCCCAGGTTGAAGATAACCGTGATGAACGTATCTACAGGGAATTTCGCTCCCGTTGCTGTACAGATTGTCGGGCCGTAGCGCCATTGACGCACCGCTTCGACGGCGGAATCACTCAGTAGCGGCGAGGGTGAACGCACCACCCAAAGCGCGTGCGGAACGCCGTCTTCCCCAATGACAGCGTGTAAGATCACTCGACCGGAGATCCCCCTCTCCTTGGCTGCGGCGGGGTATACAGGGCGAACTTCGTGTGCCAACTTCCCCGCCATGGCCTGTTTGCAACCTGGTGAAAGGCTCACTTCCTTCATTCCCGGCATAGGGGTGAACATCGAGGAAGAGGGCGCTCCCGTTGCAAAGATTTTGGTCACCTGAAGTATGGCCATCTCGGTTTTGTCCCGATAAAGCACGCGGATGGTTCGTGGGAAACTCTTATCCCCGAACGCCCGGTAGCCGCCAAACTCGAAGTGCATACCGGAGTAGAGGAATGTCATCTCAGTGAGGTGCCCGGTGATGCGGTCGAAGCAGTACCGCGTTCCCGTATTCCCGCCCCTCTTGGTTTCTACGCACTCAGCCGCCCTCCCTTTTGCGAGCCTAGGCTCTGCGAGCCTCGTCATTTCTTCCTTGAAGAACCGTTTAGTCTCGCCAGGGCTAGGTGGCCCGGTCGCCGATTGCAGCGTTTCCTGCATATTGTCGGCGAAGTTCAAGGTCTCCCAGGCCGCTTCAATCGGATAGGGAGTGTATTTAAAATTGCTCTCTTTCCACCGATTCTTTCCCACGGAGATGGTGGTGCGGGCGTAGCCTCCCAGCATAGTCTCCCGACGCACTTTTCCTCCCGGCGCCCAGAACTCCACAAGAAGCCCGTCCAACTCCTGCCCTTGGCCGTTGAAGATGCGCGCGGTGGCTTGGAGGCGAAATGGCGTGCTGTTCTTGCTTCGGATGTCAGAGAGCTGGATCGCTTTTTTGAACAGCGCTACGGCAGCGGGATTTTGCTTGCCGTGCTTTTTGGCTGCGGCCGGAACAGCGAATGTAAAAAGGCAAACCAACAGCAGATATGTCGTTTGTCGCCTCACTTGCGGTTCTCCAGAGCGCGGAATTGCAGCCGGCTCGCGGCTCCGCGAAGCAAGAGGAATATAACCGATTCAGACGGTGCGCGTTCGAGAAAATGCGCGCCCAATCACACAGTTCATTGCTGTTGCAGCGTGAATGGGACGCGGAGATAGACGGAGCTTGCGATCGGGCGTTTCGAGCCGCCGGCTTCCACGCAAACGGCCGGCTGATAGCGCCACTGGCTCGCCGCCTGGAACGCGGCGGTAGTGAGCCACGTGGAGGGCGATTTCACCGGCCACAAACCGCGCGGCACGCCATCGGTTCCAACGTTTGCGTAGAAGACCACCGTTCCCGACAGCCCGTCGCGACGGGCCTCCGGCGGATAGACTGGCGGCACGCGCTTCACCACCTTCGCGGGAAGGATGTTGCGGCACGCGGCGCGCGCGCCTTCCGGCGTCACGTTTGCGATCGGCAGAAAAAGAGAAGGCGCCGGTTTTTCGACCACCGTCAATTGCAGGATGTGCAATTCGGCCAACTCGACGCCCTGATCGTTGATTACGCGGAGGATTCTGGGGAAGCTCTGGTTGCCGAACGGTGCGTAGGCCAGATATTCGTAGCGCACACCCTGGGGATCGGTTTCGCTGAGCAGATGACCGGTCGAGCGTTCGAAGCAGAATTCCGACTGGTAGGACTCGGAGATCGAGGCTTGCGCGCAGAGCAGGCCGCCCTTGGGTGGCGCGACTCCGGCGAGCGGCTTGCCTTTTATCTGGACCAAGCGCGGGGCGATGATTCCGCCACCCGCGGCAGGCGAGAGCCACCACTGGAGGCGGCTAGCGAACTGGAGCGCCGACCAGAGTTCGTGAACCGGATAAGGGACGTAATCGAGCGAGCTTTGTTGCCAATCGCTGGTGCCGTTGGAAACCTCCAGTTGCTGATAGCCCTCTAGCAGCGTTTCCCGGCGCAGCATTCCCTGCGGCGTCCAGAATTCGACAACCATTCCCTGGATGTACTGCTGGTTGGCGCCGTAGACGCGCACGGCGGCCTGAAGCCGGAAGGCGGAAGCGTCTTTCGCCTGGATTTCGGAATTGGCGATGGCTTTGCGGAAAAGCGCCGCCAGAGCCGCGGAACGCTCTCCGGCCGATGCCGGAAGCGCGCAGGCGATGATGCCGGCCAGAATCGCGATGATGGCTAGGATTTTTCGCATCGCTCTCCCCACGGACGGTCCCGGGGCGCGACGTTCGGCTCCGCCTGGGCGCCCGAACCGAGGGGTATACTGAATTTGCGGCGAGAATCGCGCTCGGCGTGGCCGCGGCGAAACGAGCATAGCACGAATGGCGCAGGCCAGGTTCCGGCGTATTTTTGCTTGCGGGAGTGGGCCGCGACCGCGGCGAATGCCGAGCGGACCGAGAGGAGCAGCCCATGCACGTGACGCGCGAAGAAGCCCGGCGCAAGCACAACGAGAGCACGGGCCACGCGGATTTTGTCGAGACGATGTACGGGGTGGTCTGTTCGGCTTGCCACAACTACATCGTGATTGATTACACGAATTGCCCGCCGAACTGCCGCGAGCACGAAGCCTGCCGGCAGGCGTACGCTTCGAATTAGCGCGAGTCCGGTCAGCGGGCGCTGCGCGCCGCTAGGGTTTCCACAACTCCATGCCGAGCAGGTGCCAATAGGCCATGTAGATGGTGAGGGCGCAGCAGGCCGCCGAAACGATCACCGAATGCCAGAAGACGCCGCGACGAACCGGCTGCCAATGAGCCGGCCACGCGAGAACGACGCCAAGCACGGAAAACGCGGCGAACGCCCAGGTAAGCAGGCAGACACCCACGGACTGCATGTCGTACGTGCCGAGCACCCAAATCGGAGTCGAGGAGAGAAGCCAAAACGCCCCGAGCAAGCTGAGCGCGGCGAGCAGCGGCATCGTTCGCAGCGGGATTCCCGCGACGCCTTTCATTTTTCCGAGCAGCTTGCGCGGCAACCACCACAAAGCGAAAAGCAAGGAACTCGCGAGGGCCGCGAGCGCCAGCGCCAGGAGAACCATCCGCGCGATCGGCCACAGCTCGCTGCGGCGCTCGCCAAAAAATCCGCCAGCGCCGTCCATGGCCAGAATTTCATGGCCGTTCGATCCGGGAAGGAAAATCATGCTCGCGGCAGCCTGATCGGGAAGCCGAAACTGATTGTTTCCGGTGGGCACCAGGCGCCGGGCCGGGCCAAACCACCCCTTGAGATACAACTGACCGTTCGCCAGCGAAACGCGGAGGCCACCGAGGAGCACGTCGAGAAACGCCATCATCTGCTCGCGGGGATTTTCCTTTTCGTAGTAGCCGGTGAATTGCTGAAGCTCGCCGGCAGAAACCGTGGCGGAGGGTGGGGTGGGGAGCGTCTGGCCGGCGAGGAGGTAATTCACCAACAGGCGATCGATCTGCTTGAGAGCGGCGCCGCTGGAATCGCTATTGATCAGCGCGACGTATCCCACGCCCTGGTTCGGCATGTAATTGTAGGTGGACAGGAAGCCGGAGATTCCACCGTCGTGGCCGTGCTGGACGACGGGGCCGTCGAGCGTGGCGTAGTTGGCCAAGCCGTAGCCTTCCTTGAGGCCGGCGCGAGCGGCCATCGTCGTTTGCGGGTATTCCATTCGCTCGATCGAAGCCTGGCTGACGATCTGCTGACTGCCCACCTTGCCGCCGTTCAGGAACATCTGAACGAACTTAGCCATTTCAGCCGGAGAAGATTTGAAATCGCCCGCCGAGCGCAGATAGATGTTGAGGTAGGGCACGGGACGCGGCGGATTGCCGCTGTAGCCCTGGGCCAGTTGAGCGAAGATTTTGTCCGTGAGCGTGAAGCCGCTGACCGTCATGCCGAGCGGGGTGAGAATGTTATCGCGAATGTACTGATTGAACTGCTCGTGGCTCG
>JAKASX010000068.1 GCA_021818865.1 Acidobacteriota bacterium | reverse complement strand
CCAGCGTCGCGCCCGAACGCGACACCAGGCAATCGCGTGGATCCTCGCGCGCCAGGACGGCGGGAAACGAGAAGCGGGAATCGAGTTCCGTGGGCACGTCTTTCATGCTGTGCACGGCGAGATCGGCGCGGCCGTCGACGAGCGCTTCCTCCAGTTCCTTGATGAAAACGCCCTTGAGGCCGAGTTCGCCCACCGCGCCTTCGAGAAAACGGTCACCCGAGGTTTTGAGCACGACGATTTCCGATTCCAGACCGCAGCTTTGGGCCAAACGGCCGCGAACGTATTCCGCCTGCCAAAGGGCCAGGCGGCTGCCGCGGCTGCCGATGCGCGCCGTCACGATTCGTCCTCCGAATCGAGGTCGAAAAGGCCGCGCAGGGTTTCGATTTGCTGCACGCGTTCGCGCCACGAGCGCGCATGGCGCAGCCGGCTGGAAGGCGCTTTCAGAAGTTCCTCGAGAAGCTCGGCGGTGAGCCGATCGATTTTTTCGCGGTCTTCGGGGCCAAGGTGCGCGAAGGCGTGGGCGTGGGTTTCGAGCATGCGGCGGCGGCGCGCGTCGAGACGCAAGCGGAGATCGTCCACGGCGCCGGCGGCTCCGCGGCCGGCGTACCACGCCTCGAATTTGGAAATCTGGGCGCTGAGGATAGCCTCGGCACGGGGAACTTCGCGTTCACGCGCTTTGCGGTTCTGGTCGACGATTTCGGTGAGATCGTCGAGGTGGTAGAGATAAAAATTGTAGAGCGACGAAGCGTCCGATTCGATGTTCCGCGGCACGCCGAGATCGATCGCGAGCATCGAACGGTTTTTGCGCTCGGCCATCGCGTGAGCCAGCATCGCGTGCGAAATCACCGGCTCGGGCGAGGAAACCGACGAGACGAGAATATCGGCGTGCGCCAGTTCCCGGGGCAGTTCCTCCCATGCGAGCGTTTCGACGCCAAACCGCTCGGCGAGCGAGAGCGCGTGGTCGCGCGTGCGGCTCGCAATCCTGAGCCTCTTAATGCCGCGCTGGCGGAAATTTTCGACGGCCTGCTCGGCCATTTCTCCCGAACCGAGGATAAGGGATTCGTGCGCTTCGAGATTACCGAAAATGCGCTCGGCAAGGCGTACGCCCGCCGAAGCGGCGGACATCGGCCGTGCGCCGAGTTCGGTTTCCGAGCGGACGCGGCGCCCAGCCTCGATCGCGCTCTGAAACAGGCGATTCAGGATGGGCCCAGTCGCGCCGGAATCGGCGGCGCGGCGATAAGCTTCACGGACCTGGCCGAGGATTTCCGCCTCGCCGAGCAGCATGGAATCGAGGCCGGCGGCGACGCGGAAGAGATGAAGGATGGCCTCGCCGTCGCGGCGCGAATAGAGCGAGCCGTTAAGCTGCTCGCGGGGAATCGCGTGGAATTGCGGCAGGAAAGCCTCGATCGCTCCGGGTTCGGAGCCTTCGCGGTTCACCGCGTAGATTTCGCTGCGATTGCACGTGGAAAGCACCACCACCTCTTCCATTTGCCAATGCGAGCGCAACTCCTGCGAGGCGCGGTCGGCGGCTTCGGCGCTGAACGCGACGCGCTCGCGCAGGGCGAGCGAAGCGGTGCGATGATTCAATCCGGCGAGAACGATGCGCATGCGCATGCCGGCGCTGGGCCGGCGGATCTTCCCTGTACGTCATGTCTCGCGGAGGCCGCCTCCCGGCGCAATATCACAAGTAACGGTGAAATTGCGAAAGGTAGACGTTCACCACCGCGTAGCTGAAAATCACCAGCACAAACGTGAGCGCGCACATCTTCGCCGCTCGCGCTCCGCGCCAAACTCCACGGCTCGAAAGCCGCAGGTAACCGCCGTACAGCGCCAGAATCACCAGCGTGATCAGCACTTTCGGGTCGGTGAGCAAAACTTCATGCTGGACGTGATGCTCCCAGTAGATGCCGAGCGCCGCTCCGGCCACCAGCGCCACCAGACCCACGCGAACGCTGCCACGCGCCATGCGCTCGAGGCCGTCGAGCGGAGGGAAGCGCCAGATCGCCGGGCAGCGCCAGTTCGTGGGACTGGGTCGTCGGCGAAGATAGCGGTCCTGGAGCAGATAAACGGTGCTTAAGAGAAACGCGAGCGCAAATCCCGCGTACGCTAAAACGCTAAGAGTGACGTGAAGGGCGAAGAGGGCGCCGCGCTCCTGGCTGGTGGCCGGAGCGGGATGGCCGGACCAGCCGCCGAGCAGGAAAAGCGCGATGACGCCGGGCAGAACGAAAGCCCCGATCGAAGGCTGATGGTAATAGAGTTCAAGGCCAAGGTAGATGGCGGCGAGAAGCCAGCCGAACAGGGAAAGCGAGCCGTAGAGATCGTCGTAGGGAACCGAATGCACCCAATGGGACCGCTCGAGCAGAGCGAAATAGTGGCAAAAAAGACCCAAGGCCAAAGTGGCCGTGGCGAGACGCCCGGTAAGCCGCCGTCCGCCGTAGAGAAACCCCACGTACAGCGCCAGGCTGGCCACGTACAGCGCCAACGTGATGTAGCTCCAAGGTCCCGGCATTCGTTTGCCTGGTTGTTTCCCAGCCGGCATGCACACCCGCCTGCCGGCCCCATATAAAATTATAGCAGTCCCGTCGCCGGAACCCGCGAAAAATCGGGCTCGGCGGCGGGAAACGCGTTGCGAGCTGGAAATCGGGTGGCGGGAAAGAGGAGAATGAGCCAGGAGGGCTTCGAAGCGGCATGACACAACGCAATCTGGGCAGATCTGGACTCAAAGTTTCCCTGGTCGGGTTGGGCTGCAACAATTTCGGGAGTCGCGTGGACCGCGAAACGGCGCGCCGCGTGGTGCACAAGGCGCTCGACCTGGGAATCACGCTTTTCGACACTTCCGATTCCTATGGCAATCGCGGCGGATCGGAAACGATTCTGGGCGAAGTGCTGGGGCCGCGGCGCAAGGAAATTGTGCTGGCGACGAAATTTTCGAGCCCAATGGACGACGAAGGACGGCTGAAAGGCGCTTCGCGGCGATACATCATGTCCGCGGTCGAAGCAAGCTTGCGACGCCTGGGAACCGATTGGATCGATCTTTATCAGCAGCATTGGGTGGATCCCGAGACGCCAATCGAGGAAACGCTTCGCGCCCTGGACGACCTGGTGCGGCAGGGAAAAGTGCGATACATCGGCTCGTCGAACTTCGCGGCGTGGCAGGTGGTGGAAGCGCACTGGACGTCGCGGCATCTCGGCATCCACCAGTTCATTTCCTGCCAGAACGAATACAGTTTGCTGGTGCGCGACGCCGAGCGGGAACTCTTGCCTGCGGTGCGGGCTTATGGGCTGGGGCTACTGCCGTACTTTCCCCTCGCGAGCGGAATGCTGACCGGGAAGTACAAAAAGGGCGAAGCTCCGGCCGGCGATACGCGTTTCGCGGCGTGGCCGGAACTCGGCAAACGCTACCAGACCGAGGAAAACTGGAGAAAAGTGACGCACCTCGAAAGGTTCGCGAAAGAGCGCGGGCATACGCTGGTGGAACTGGCGTTCAGCTGGCTCGCGGCGCAGCCGACGGTCGCGAGCGTGATTGCCGGAGCGACGCGGCCGGAACAGGTCGAGCAGAACGCGCGCTCGGCGGGGTGGTCGCTGAGCGCGGAGGAACTGGCGGAAGTTAGCCGGCTCACGGGATAAAGCACGGATTTCGTTTCCCACCCTTCGGCCAAATCCGCCGCCATCCCGATTTGGATCGCGTGCGGGACAAATTTCCCACTCCTCAGTGCGCATGCTTCCCTGCGATTCCTCTGTCAATTCTGACAGTGTCCGAGCGCATGCATTCGCTTTAGCCTGTTCGCAATGGGTCTTCGCTCCCGAGGCCTAGGGTTGTGGGAGTTCTGTGCATGATGGAATCCCGGCCATATCGGGGACGCAGCGCAAGGCGCTTGCGCACGCGCATTTCCGGGGTCGGTTTGGGTGCGCTGGTTTTGCTCCTTTGTGCCTCCGCGCTTCCGCTGCGCGCGCAGAGCGGCGCGGAAAACGGGCAGGAGCTACTGTCCGCATCGGCGCGGAAGCCGCAAGAAACGCAAAACACCGTGGCCGGCAGCGTTTTCACGCTGCTCAACATGGCGGGAACGAGGACGGCCAAGGACTTCACCCCTCTCGATCAGCACGGCAGAAACCGCCGCTTCGTTCGTTCGCTCGTGAATCCGCTGAGTTTCGTCAGAGTCGGGTTCTCCGCAGGCCTCGATCAGTGGCAAAACAAGCCGGGCGAGTGGGCGCAGGGCGGGGAAGGGTACGGGAAACGTTACGCAAATATCTTTGGCCAATACACCATTCAGCGAACGGCCTCGTTTGGCCTCGGCAGCGTTCTCGACGAGGACAATCGCTACTTCAATTCCGGCAAAAGGGGCTTTTTCCCGCGCGTCTGGTATGCGGTCGAAAGCGGCGTCCTGGCCCGGCATCAAAACGGCCATCGTTCGTTCTCGTTTTCGCAGGCGGGCAGCGTGGCCGCAGGCGCATTTCTGGCCCGGCTTTGGCTGCCGCCCAGCCAGAACAAGATGAGCAACGCGGGCATCAGTTTCGCGCTGAGCACCGTGGGCAACATGGGCGGAAACATCGTCAAGGAATTCGTGCCGGATATCGTGCGCGTCTTCGTCCACAAGCGGAGCGGCGATCGGTAGGGCGGCGCGAAAACAGGAACGAAAATGGTCCCATTTCGCTCATTCGTGGGTCTCCGCGTCTCGCGCTTCACGCCGTACCTATGCTATTGTGAATTTGCTTGCTCGCGCTCTCCGCTCGCGGTGCGCGCAAGCCGCTCGCAGCACGCGGCGCCCCCGAGCGCCGCATCGCACCGCGCAGTGAATGGGCGAACCGAGCCGCTTCCCGGCGCTCGCGGCCGGCTATCACCAGCCGCCGCCGCTCGGACGCATCACAGATGGAGAAAAATCCGATGAAACAGTCTTACAACGATATTCCGGTGCCAGCCGACGGCCGGGCAATTGACTATCGCAACGACGCCTACGTGGTGCCCGACAATCCGATCATTCCGTTCATCGAAGGCGACGGCACCGGCCGCGATATCTGGCGGGCGTCGCGCCGCGTGCTGGACGCCGCGGTGGAAAAAGCGTACGGCGGCAAGAAGCGCATCGCGTGGTTCGAAGTCCTGGCGGGCGAAAAGGCGTACAACACGCGGAAGACGTGGCTGCCCGAGGACACCGTCGAGGCGATTCGCGATTTTCGCGTGGCCATCAAGGGGCCGCTAACGACGCCGGTGGGCGGCGGAATCCGGTCGCTGAACGTGACGCTGCGGCAGGTGCTCGACCTGTACGCCTGCGTGCGGCCGGTGCGCTATTTCGCGGGAGTTCCTTCGCCGGTGATGCATCCGGAAAAAATGAACGTGGTGATTTTCCGCGAAAACACCGAGGACGTCTACGCGGGAATCGAATGGCGCAGCGAAACGCCGGAAGTGAAGAAGCTGATCCAGTTTCTGAATCAGGAAATGCTGGCGAACACGGGCAAGCAGATTCGCACCGATTCCGGCATCGGCATCAAGCCGATCTCGCCGACGGCGACGAGCCGGCTGATGCGACGGGCGCTGAACCACGCGATCGAAAACAACCGCCACGTCGTGACGCTGGTGCACAAGGGCAATATCATGAAGTTCACCGAAGGCGCGTTCCGCGACTGGGGCTACGCGCTGGCCAAGGCCGAATTCCGCGACAAGATCGTCACCGAGCGCGAAAGCTGGATCCTCGGCAACCTGGACAAGGACCCTAACCTTTCGATCGAACAGAACGCGGCGATGATCGAGCCGGGCCTCGAGAACGCGACCGAAGCGTTCCGGAAACAGATTTACGCGGAAGTGAAAGACGCGTTGGACGCGATCGGCAAGAGCCACGGACAAGGCCGCTGGAAACAGAAGATTCTGGTGAACGACCGCATCGCCGATTCCGTGTTCCAGCAGGTGCTGCTGCGGGCCGATGAATACAACGTGTTCGTCACGCCCAACCTGAACGGCGATTACCTTTCCGATGCGTGCGCGGCGCAGGTGGGCGGGCTCGGCATGGCGCCGGGCGCGAATATCGGCGACGGCTTCGGCGTTTTCGAAGCGACGCACGGCACCGCGCCGAAATATGCCGACAAGGACGTGATCAATCCGAGTTCGGTGATGCTTTCGGGCGCAATGATGCTGGAGTTCATCGGCTGGAAGGAAGCGGCGCGGCTGGTGGAAGACGGAATCTCGGGAGCGATCCGGCAGAAGCGCGTCACCTACGACCTGGAACGGTTGATGACCGGGGCGACGCGAGTTCACACGTCGGAATTCGCGACCGCGGTGATCGAGAACATGAGCGGAGCGGCGGTCGCGCGGTAACGCCGTTTCGTTGCATGCGGATCGAGGAACGCGCACAGGCTTGAAGAGTCTGTGTGGCAAGCAGATTTTTCGGAAGGGCACGGCTTCAGCCGTGCCATAAGTGCTTGGATACTAGTGCGGCTTTCGCGTTGTTTGCGTCCCGACGCCCTTTGTCGGGAAGCCGCTGAGGGCTGCGATTGCGGGTTGCCACACAGACTCTTGAAGCCTACGCACCGGGGCCGCATGCGTCGCGAGATAGACGCTTCCCTGGCAGCCTGAGCGCGTCGGGCGGGTTATAAACCCGCCCCTACCACGCCAGCGCGAGAGGCATGCCCGTGAGAGCACGCGGCCCGCGCGAGAGGATTTCGATTCTCCGGAAGCGAACGATACTTCACGAAAGGCACAAATCATGCGGAAAAAGGTAACGATGGTTGGTGGCGGGTTCGTTGGCGCCACCACAGCTCAGCGTATTGCCGACGCCGGCCTGGCCGACGTCGTTTTGACCGACATTTTGGAAGGCGTTCCCGCGGGCAAGGGGCTCGACATGCTGGAAGCGATGCCGATCCTGCATAGCGATTCGCGCGTCACGGGCATCAGCACCGCAACGGGCGATTACAGCGAGACCGCGGGCAGCGACATCGTGGTGATCACGGCGGGATTCGCCCGGAAACCGGGCATGAGCCGCGACGATCTGGTGAAAGCGAATTACGCGGTGGTGAAGGAAGTCGCCGAAAAAGTGGCGAAGCTTTCGCCCGAAGCGATTTTGATCGTGGTGACGAACCCGCTCGACGTGATGGCGCAGACGGCGTTTCGCGCGAGCGGTTTTTCGAAGAATCGCGTGGTCGGCATGGCCGGCGTGCTCGATTCGGCGCGAATGCGCGCGTTCATCGCGATGGAGACGGGCGTTTCGGTGGAGAACATTCACGCGTTCGTGCTCGGCGGGCACGGTGACGACATGGTGCCGTTGCCGCGCTATTCGACCGTGGCGGGAATTCCACTGCCCGATCTGCTGCCGAAGGAAAAAATCGACGCGATCGTCGCGCGCACGCGCAAGGGCGGTGGCGAAATCGTGAACCTGCTGAAAACCGGCTCGGCGTATTACGCGCCGTCGGCCGCGGTGTACGAAATGACGGATGCGATTCTGCGCGACCGGAAGAAAATTCTGCCCTGCGCCGCCTTTCTCGAAGGCGAATACGGGATCAAAGATCTCTACATGGGCGTGCCGGTGCTGCTCGGATCGGCGGGCGTCGAAAAAATCATCGAAGTGAAACTGGGCGCGGAAGAAAAAGCGGCGCTCGATAAATCCGCGGCGTCCGTGCGCGAGATCGTGGACAAGCTCGGAATTTGAGTCACACGCGGAAGGTGTCACTCGCGGGGCCGACGAAAGCGGCGTTATTTTCCGCGTAACGCCTTTCGTTTCGTCGGCGTGCGTGCAATTCGGGGCGGTGCGTAGGGCGTCACTAAACTGCGTCCTGTCTCCTGGAAACTTGCGCGGCGCGCGCTCGTTGGGCGATTTCCATAAATTGCGAATAGCCGCATAAAGATTCGGCGATATTGGTGTCGCGTGGGCCGTCTGGCCGCCGCGCGTACGATTTCCGGGGAAAATCCATCTCCACCCTGCCGCCATGGCCCGCCGAAGTGTGCGAACTGAGCGTGCGATATAGGCAGGAGGGGGAACAGCGGGGCGGACAGGGGTCGGCGCAGCGGTCGAAAAGCGGAAAATTGGGGATTTTGGATGCTCGCTCATCGCGGCGACAGGGTAGCGGTGTGCGTAGGCGGACGCAAGGTCTGGGTCTACGTGGAGTGGAGGAGCCCGGGCGGCCGCGGTGGGCCGGTTGGTTCTATTCTGTTTCGGTTTGGGCGCCTCCCGCACCGTGGGCGTCGGCCTCGGGTCGGGCCCTCTTCAGCTCCTTGACCTTTTTTCTTAATCCGTAGAAGGCGGTTATCTCATCGCGGAGCTTTTCGGGGGTTGGTTTTTCCGGAGCGTAAGCATCGCTATGGAGGTGCGCCCCGATGTACCTGGAAAGGTGGGCCCACTTTGCCGATACCTCGCGAGCGACCGCGCTGTCGAATCGAACTTGGTTGAGCAGGTCGAGGCGTAGCCTCTCATCGAAGCGCTGTACCACTCCGCCAAACAGGTCGAAAACGACTAGGGCCTCATATGAAGTGCGAAGGGCGTCAAAGCCGTTTTCGAGGACGCGCTGCTGTTCGTCCGGGGGAAGGCCTTCGGACCTTCTTAAACATTCCTCGGCGTATTCCGGCGTCCTGAATTTTCTTTCGCATGCCGGGCCTCCGTCTACGAGAAGGAAGCCGGGGTTTTTGCCGCGCCTGTGGACCCAGTGGGTCCGAAATTCGACCCCTGACTCGGTCGCCCTTGTGTGGATGTGATATAGAAAAACCAAGTCGTGGGTGAATATCACCACTTGGCACCTGGACCCGGCCTGTTCGACGAGGTAGGCTGCGAGGGCCTCCTTCCAACCTGCGTCAAAGGATGTGACGGGGTCGTCGAGGACGAGCCCGTCGCATGCGTCGTCCGTGGCAGCCTCGGCCAGAAAGTCCGCTAGGGCCACGGCGTTTTTCTCCCCTTCGCTGAGTATCTTCGCGATGGGCTGGCCCGCCGGGAATTCGGATGGGGTCAGGACGAGTTGGCGAATGGTCTGGCCCTTATGTCCCCTTGTGTCCACCGAGACTCTCAGGTTGCGACCGAACCTGTCCAGAAGCGATTGGAAAGAAGCCTTGTATCGGTCAGTGACTAGGGATTCGAAAAGTTCGTTGTATTTGCGGGTTATCTGCCCTGTGGTCCCGAGCTCTCTTTCCGCAGTTCTCGCCCACCTCCTGCCCCGGACATATTGCTCGATCTCTGGAAGCTTGGCCGCGAGGCCCTTTCGGTGCAAAAGATCCCGCAGTGACGCTTCCAGTGTCTTCAGGCGGTCGCCCTCCTTGGTCTGCCCAAGTTGGCGGGCCTCCCCTTTTCTGATCTCGATCATGTGCTGGAGTTCCGTGACGTCGGCAGTGACGAGGGGTGGGAGCTTCCTTTCTTGCCCGTCCCTGAGAGAGGCGACGAACTCCTTCACTCGAGCTGCGGCGGACTCGGCACTCGCCTCGATGGCCTGAACCGCGTTTGGAAGAACGGCCTCTAGGAGCCTCCGGACGCTCGAATCCTCGCCAAAATAGTTGAGCGGAACTGCCTCGATTTCTCTGGCCCTCTGGTCGCACGCGCTCCGCGCGTCGCGAAGACGTTTCTGCGCGTCCGAGGCGAGAAATTGCCAGAGTCTCTCGATGAGTCCGGCTGCCGACGCGGACAGAGCTTGCTGGCACAGGAGGCATGGCGCTCCCTGCTGGGGGTAGGGGATTCCGGCCGCGGTCTCTTCAGCTTGGGCGAGCCTCCTGGCTGAAGCAATGAAATCACGCCAAACTTCAGTGCCGACTTGACTAAGCGGCCCGCAGGCAAACTGTTCTGAGCCGAACTGCACCGCGAGTCGTCGGCAGTCCCTCAGTTCCCCAAGAAGCTTTCCAGCTGTCTCCTCTGCCTCCTGGCTCGTCGCTTGTGCGGCCTCTCTGCTGTGTTTGAGGAGGGATTCAAGGTCGGAGATTTCCTGTTGCTTCACCCTGAGCCTCTGGGCGACGGGCTGGAGCTTGAGCTCCGCGATTTGCCTCTCGATTTTTTCGCGCTCGGCCTCGTCCGCCCCGGTTACGGTGGCCATCCTCCGCAACTCCTGAACGTCGGTGTCAGGGCCGAGGGTCCTCACGAGGCGGCTCACGGAGGAGTCTCCTTGAAAGCCTTCTGCAAATGAGTGGGGCTGGACTAGCCTCTCGATAACCGCGCGCACTCGGCGTCGAACCTCGTCCGTTTCGTCTGCGAGTCGCGTGAGCAACCGTAACGCAGAGGGGATGACGCACATGGCGTTGGGAAGCTCAAGGTGCGCATCCAGACTCTGCGCATCGAACGCGTAGAAGCCGGCAAGCTCCGGGCAGCGGCGCCCGGCCTCCCAACGGATCTGTGTCGGCTCCGCCCGGCCTTCAATGAGGACCCCGATTTCGGCGGTGGGAATGGCGCTGTGGTCGTTGGCCTCGGCGTTGGGCAGAACCTCCCTGGTCCCCCGAGCGAAACCCGCTGATCCCAGGGGCCTCGCGTAGCCCGTTTTTCCGGTGCCGTTTGCGCCGAAAATCAGCGTCAACTGCGGGCCGAACGGTAGTTCCTGGCCCTGCGGGAGGGCGTTGACGTTGCTCAGGTCGCGCAGTGACAGCAATCTGGCACGGGGACGGGCGGCCCCAGCGGAGGGGTCGGAGAAGCTGAGCCGGGGCCTGCCAGAGTGGACCTCGGCGAGGCCCGCGTCTTGCTCCCAGAGCCGTACCAGCTCTTTGTAGTCGTCCTCGGCGAGCTCCGACCGGGTGGCGATTTTCTCAAGGGTGGCCTGTTCCCAATATTTCAGGCCCGTCGCCCAGTTTTTGATCTCCTCCAAGACGCCGGCCATAAGCAATCCTTGGGTGTGCAGCACGGGCCGCCAGGGAGCCGGCCTGCACGCACACAACTTAAGTGCTGTCGGCGCGCACTGCCCGAGCCGACCCGCACTCCCCGGGAGAAAGATACTCCTTTTGGAGTGCATGCGTGCGGGGCGGGAGAAGGTTGTTGTCTTTCGGTCAAGGGATGGGCGAGGGGAGCCATCTGTAGCGCCGCCATCCCCGGCGGCGGGTTTGGAGTCGTGTGCGGTTGCGAAAGGAGAGGCTTCCTCACTGGCACTGGCGATGCTACGGCGGACAGGGCCGGGGCCGGGGCGGCGAGGGAGGGGCATTCGAGGGTCGGGATTTCAGAGTGGAGATTCGAAATTTGAGGATTCAGGTTTAATTGCGCGGGGCGGGGCTAAGAGCCGGAAGAATGGGGATCGGGGGTGGAGCGGCGAGACCGGGCCAGCTCCTCGAGAAATTCCTGCCGTTCCTTGCGGACTCTTTCGGAGTTGCGGCTCTTCTCGGTCAGGTAACGCTGGCCAGGAATCGGGGAGTTCTGGAGCGAATCCGCCCATGCGCGCAATTGCTGCGAGACGGTTTCAGCCAGCGATTTCAAATCTGAAATTTCAGATTTGAGATGGGCGAACTGGCCCAACGTTTCGAGCAGGCAAAGCATCGAGCGCACTTCACCGGCCGAGCCGCGGGCAATGTAGAGGAACGTCAGCAGTTCCTGCGTGGTGCCGCGTTCGAAGCCCTCGGCGATGTTGTTCGAAACGGAAACGGCGGCGCGCTCGATCTGATCGCGCAGACCGCGCTGGCCGCGAAACTCGCGCCTGCCGGTTAGAACGTAAACCGTGCGAGCCAGTTCTATCGCCGCCTGCCAGACAGGTAGTCGCTCAAAGCGGTCGTACTTCACGCGTCACCCCGGACGAAGATACTTCTTTTGGGGCGCGTGCGGGTAGGGAATGGGTGGAAAGTTATCTGTCGGTTGAGGGGACGCGGACCTGAGCGTTGAAACTTCGCGCGGCATTTGCGGCGAAGTCGCGACGACAAACGGAATCAAGGTTGTTGTTGCTTGGCCGCGGCGGCGGCGAGCGCGGGACGCACCTTTTCCATCGCCGCAGTTTGGGGGTTCTTCGGGAACCGGGCGACGAAATCATCCAGTTCCGCCAGCGCTTCCTTGAAGCGGTTCAGACGAATCAGGTCGTCATAGAGCATCAGGTGAACCGTAGCTATCCCCGGATTCAGCTTGCGCGCTTGCTCGAAGTGCGGAAGCGCGCCCGCATAATTCTTCTGGCTGTAAAGAAGCCGGCCCAATTCCAACTGGGCAAACCAGTCGTTGGGTTGCATCTGGATGCTCTTCTCGAACGACTGTTGCGCCTTCTCCGGATGATTTTCTTTCATGTAGAGGTAGCCAAGATAGGCGAAGGCGGATGGGCTGTCCTTCTGGATTGTGGTGGCCTCGTCGATCGCCTTTTTGGCTTGGGGAAACTTGTTTTGATCGGCGTAGATAGCGCTGAGGCGCAGATAACTATCGGAATATTGCGGGTAGATGGCGATGGCCTTTTGGAATGCCTTCTCTGCGTCCGACGTTTTCCCCGCGTCCAGGCTGCTCAGGCCCTTGTTGTACTCGGCAAGCGCTTTGGGTGGAATGGTGGGTTCGTGGACAGAGATGATGCCGCCTGGCGCGGGCTTCGCGGTGCGAGCGGGGGTAAGAGTGATTTCCACCCACGTTTCCGGACCGGTGACCATCACGAGCTTTTGCACGGGCAAAAAGCCGGGAACCTGGACAGAAATCATATAGTTCGCGCCGGCGCCCAGCGACCCGAAGGTGAAATGCCCGTCGGAATCGGTGGAAGCGGTTTGGATCAAGCCGCCGATGCCCTCCGGCTGCAGTTGGAGATAGACGCCTGGAGCCGGCTGTCCGTTGAGCAGATGCACCTCGCCCTCGATGCCGCCCACAGCATTGGGATTGTTCTGTGCAAACAGGACCATGGCGCTGGCCAAAATGGCGAAAACGAGCACAATCAGACGCTTCATGCAACCACCCTCCCTATTTCCTCGCTTTTACTCCCCTTTGGGGTTTTGATGCAAGCGATTGCTCCGCGGGAGGGAGGGTCGAGGCGCAGGCGGCTGGCGCCGACACACGGCGACGAATGCGAAAGGCGCAATGGCAGCGGCAGGCAAGCGTCCGCCCGCTTTTGCCTTGAGCGTTTCTACTGCTCGAAGATCGTGATCATGGCCATCGCGGGGCCGTTCAACATCACCACGAACTTCTTGGGTGAGATCATATAGACGAAGCCAACAGGCCCCAGGCTGGGCACCTGCTCCGGCCCGCTGCCGTCGGTTTGTATGTTGACTTTCAATACGATGCTGTGGCCGCTGCTGAGAAGGTAGTAGATCGGTTCGCTCAGATCGGCCGTGAGATGCAACGTTCCATCCCCGGAGGAAGTCCCCATCCCCGAGGCCACGCCTGACTGGGTTACGCCCGGCGGGACCGTGCCGAAGAAATAATTTCCTGAGAGGGAGGCGTCAGAGAAGGGAGCGCCGGACTGCGGCTCGAGGAATCCGGTGGAGACGGAGCTGTCGGTACTCATCATGAAGCCCTTGTTGTTGTCAACGAGGTAGAAGATCGGCACGCCGGGTACCCCGAGTGCCGCAGACGATCCGCTCGTCGTCACGCGGCCATTGGGCGCGACGGAGTAGCTGAGGGTTCCGTCGAAGGGAAAAGGATAGATGTACGATGTGTCGCACCACACCAGGCTGTATGTGGCGCTGCCCGACGAGTCGAAAGTCCAGCGTCCCGTGTTGACCGACGAACTCCCCACCTGATACCCCACGGATGGGGAACTTAGCGACGCATTGGAGAACGCAGTCGCGGCTTGGGAGAGAACGTCGCCGCTGAGCATGCCTGCCGTCGACTCGTTATTGGTGCTGATGGCCAGGGCCTGGTTGGCGGAAATGATGTAGAAGACGTAGTTGAGGGGAATGCCCGTCGGGTTCACGGACACGCGGCCGAATGGAGTGGTTTTCCCGTCGGTTGCGATCGTCGCGGTAAAAGCCTGTCTTTGCATGTCGCCGTTGTCGTTGGTGTCGGCCGCGCCGTTTGTCACGTTGCCGTTCCCGTCCGCGGTGAAAACGCCCGTCAAGGCAAGCCGCGTACCTGTCTCCGCGGTTTGACCGGCGAACTGGAAAGCATACGGGCCGGTGATGCTGGCAAGAGCAAAGGTCTTGGGGTTCTGAAGATAGACGAAGCCGGAGCCGCGCTTGCCGGTTGCTCCGTCCACGTCGTCGAACTCGATGATGCCGGCTCGCGTGGCAATATTGCTCGAGTTCAGCGAGCCGACGGCGATGGCGAACGTGTTGGACGTGCCGAGGGAATTCTTCAAGGTCATCGTTCCCCGATTATCGGCTCTCACGGCGTACGTGCCGGTAAAGGTGACCACCGGATGGTAGCCGCCGGGGCCGTTGATGTCTTCGAGCCCGGTGGTGATGTTACCGTTTCCATCCGCCTGGAAGCTGCCCACCATGGAAAATTGGTCTCCGGTAATATCGTCAAAGCCGCGGAGAAGGTAAGCATATTGGCCATTCAGCCTGGCGTTGTTCGTCGAGTTGGCTGCCGCTACGGCGATGGAGAGCGACTGCGTGGCGCTGGCTGTGGGCGCGGCGGAATCAGTGACTTCGATTGTGAAAATCGAGGTGCCAGCGGCGTCCGGAATGCCACTGATGACCCCTGAGTTGGCGTCGAGAGTGGCCCAGGTAGGCAGCGACCCGCTCGAAACGGTCCAGGTATAGGGCGAAACTCCTCCCGTAGCTCCGAGCGTTGCGGTGTAGGGAACGCCAACCGTGCCGTTCGGTAGCGAGGAATTGGAAATTGTCAGTGCGGGCGTCGGGTTCACTGTGATCGCCAGTTTGTTGGTGACCCCGGTGTTTGCTACAGAAGTTGCGGTGACGGTGACCGTGGTCGCGGAGGAGACGCTGGCCGGAGCCAAATAGATGACGCTGGTCTTCGTCTGGCTTGAAAGTGAACCCACGCCGCTCAGACTCCAGGTCACTCCTTGGTTTGAAGAATCGTTGAGGACGGTCGCTGTAATAGTGAGCGTTTGCCCTTCGTTTATCGTTTGGGACCCGCTTGGGTTCAGGGAGATCGTGATGGAGGAACCGCCGCAGCCGAAAGCAACGAAACCAAGCAGCAGACTCAGAGTTGCAAGGAGCAGGCGCGTACCGTTTTTCATGGCGACACCTTCGCGCGTAAATTGTTGGGAAGCGGAGACGCCAGCTCGGGCAGACCTCGGCTGCGTCCCGGACGCATTCAGACCCGGAGTGGGGCGCACCCCGGAAACGGGAAAGACGTCTTTGCTTGCAGTGTCGGCCTGTACGCGGAGCCATGTCAAGATTGTCGGGAAAGTACCTGATGCGGCTTTTGCCAACTGCGTAGCGCTGCTCCGTTCAAGAATCGGCGAGCCAGGGATGCCTGTGCCACTGGGTCGGCGAGCGCGGGGGTGGGGCAGTTGTGCCGGAGTGAAACGGGGAAAATTGGTTTGGTGCGGGGATAGCGAAGGGGTGTTCTGAGGACGAAGCGAAAAAAGGCCCAAAGCAGCGCGCTTGATGCAGGCCGTGGATTACGGATTCCTAAACCAATTTGGCAGGGCTATTGCAACGAGTATGGCGGAGCTGTCGGCGAATTTTCATGGCACGGAGACGCCAAGGCGGAACGCGGCGCGCGGAGCGGGGGTTCACGCTGGTCGAAGTGTGCGTCGCGCTGGGGATGAGTCTGGTGCTCTTTTCGTTCACGATTCTGCCGTTGCGGCAGATGATCGCCGATTACCGCCTGGCGGCGGACGCGCGGGCGATTGCGAGCCAGTTGGCGCTGGCGAAAATGCAGGCGGCAGCTGAGTTCACGCAGGCGGAACTCGTGGTGAATCTGGCCGCGAACACGATGCAGATCGAGGTGTACGACAAGGCGAGCGGGGAATTCGCGGCGTCGGGCGGCGCGTATACGCTTTCCGAGGGCGACGCCTTCAGCGTGGGCGGGGTGACGTCGCCCGCGGGCGACCAGACGACGCTCGCGCAGACGCCCGCGATCACTTTCAATTCGCGCGGCGTGCCGATTGATACGACGGGAACGCCGACGGCGAACGACGCTTTGTATTTGATCGATACGAACGGTTCCTGCTGGGCCGTGACGGTTTCCGCCGCGGGCCAGATAGGAGTCTGGCAGTACTCGGGCGGGTCCTGGATTGCGCGTTGAGCGGGCATCGCCGATTGACGCGCGCAGGCGTCCGGACGTCCGAAGCCGGCCTCACGCTGATCGAGACAATGGTTGCCGCCGTGGTGCTCCTGGTTGGCGTGGTGGCGATGATGGGAATGTTCGGCGTGGCTGTAGGGCAGAACCAGAGCCAGGGGAGATTGGCGGTTCAGACAGCCACGTACTGCCAGAACAAACTTCAACAGCTCGAGTCGCTGAAATTCCTCGACTCGACAACCAACACGACGCTCTGGCCTCCGGCGGCGACCGGAGGCACGGGATTGTGCGGAGTGATGGCGGGGAACGCGACTTGCGGGAGCGTGGATCCGGCCAGTCCCGCGGCGGGATTCGTCGATTATCTCGATGCGAACGGGAACCACGTGGCGCTCGCGCCGGGAGCGGCGTTTGAGCGCGAATGGCAGGTGACGATGGACGCGACGGGAACGCTGAAAACCATCACCGTGCTCACGCAGGCACTCGCGCCGGGAGCGACCCAGCCACCGTCGGTGACGATGGTGACGCTGAAGACGAATCAGGGGATGTGAAAGTTGGCTGGAGGGCCTCAGCGGCTGAAGCCGCTTCGTGCGTGCGACGTTGCGGCACGGCTCCCGACCTCGTCGGGACAAGCTCCGCCGTGCCCTCACGGGCCGGAGCGCGAAAGCGCGGGATTCTCGCTGATTGAATTGCTCGTGGCGATGGCGATTCTGATGGTGGTGCTGGGGACGGTGCTTTCGGTGCTGAGCCGGTATCAACAGGCGTACGTTGGGCAGCAGGAGCAGGCGAGCGTGCAAGTGGGTGTGGACAGCGCGCTCGAATTGATGTCGCAAGAGATCGCGCAGGCGGGCGCAGTGGGATTCGCGCCGCGGACGCTCGGCGCGGCTATCGTGGCGAGCACTCTGGCGCAATCGGCGCCGATCAGCTCGACGGATTCGCTGTTCGTGGGCGAAAAACTGCTGGTGGATTCGGGAGCGGCGCAGGAATTGGTTGCGGTGGAGGCGGTCGGGCAGGGATCATTTACGGGCATTTTCACGCAGAATCACGCGGCGGGAGCGCCGGTGACCGCGCTGGGCGTTTTCGGCAGCGGCGTCCTGACGACGACGGCAGGCAATACGCTCGATTTGTATGGAGATATCAACGCCGACGGCACGCTGGTCTTTGTCGAATACGACTGCAACACGGCGACCGGCGATCTGACGCGAAGCGTGACGCCGATCGGCTCGACGACGCAGACGGCCGCTCAGCCGCTGCTGACGGGGCTCGCGGCGAATCCGGCCGGTACGCCTTGCTTCCAGTTTCAAACGGTGCCGTTTGGCGGGACGACGTACGTGACGTCGGTGAAGGTAACGCTGACGAGCCAATCGGCGCAGGTGAATCCGCAGACGGGCGAGCCGGCGACGATGACGGCTTCGCTCGTGATCGCACCCCGGAACGTGCTGCGGGCGCTGTCGTTTGCGGAGATGACACCGCCGAGGACGGCTTTGCTGGAGCCTACGCCGCCGGGACTGCCCATACCGTGAGAAAGATGGAAAGCGATATTCGAAACACGAAACACGAAGCACGAAACTCGAAAAGTGAAATTCGAGGAGCGGCTTTGTGGTGGCGCTAGAAGCTGAGATCCTTCGCCCATCCTGGTCGGATGGCCTCGGGGTGACAGGCGGGGTGGTCGGATGATTTCAGGGTGACACGGTTGGTGCGGTGACGGCAGACGAGAAGATGGAACGCAGAGGGCGCGGAGGAAACAGAGAGGGCATGGTGAGAGCGCGGTGAGGCGGATGACGAACCTGAGCAACGGGGAGCGTGGCGTGGCGCTGATCGTGGCGCTGATCGTGATGCTGGTGCTGTGTTCGCTCGCGGCGGCGATTCTGTTCGTGACGGAAACGCAGACGTGGACGACGCACAACTACCGGATGGAGGCGCAGGCGAGATTTCTGGCGGACGCGGCGGCGCAGCGGGCGGTGAACTGGTTTGTGAATTCGTACCAGACGCCAGGAACGATTTCACCGGCATACGTGGTTTCGACGACGGGGATGCTGTGGAATGGCGCGCCCGTGACGCTGGCGGCGATCGACGGCGAAAGCTCGAATTTTCCGTCGTCGGCGGACGTTTCGTCGTTTTATGCGGCGCTGCACGATCGGCCGGTTTCGGCGAGCGGTTTTCAGGGCTCGTATTCGGCCACGGCGACGCTGATCGATTGGCAAGCGGCGACGATCCCGTTCAGCAATCAGGCGTCGGCGATCGAGACTTGGCAAATCACGGCGCAAGGCGAGGTGACTGATCCAGCGGGAAACGCGGTGGTCGAGGAAACGGTGACCCTGACGCAGCAGCAGACGCCCCTGATGGCGTTTGCGGCGTTTGCGACGAGCAACGCGTGCGGCGCGGTGAACCTGGGCGGCGGAGCCTACACCAACAGCTTCGATTCGAGCCAGGGAACTTACAGCCAGACGGAGAGTTCGGCGAACGGGAATGTGGGGTCGCAGGGAAACGTCACGCTGGGAGCGGGAACGACGGTGAACGGCACGGCTTCGGTGCCGAATCCGACGATGGGGGCGTGCCCCGCGGGCGTGACGCTCGGCTCGAACGCGAGTGTGACGGGACTGGAAGTGGGCGGAAGCGAAACGCCGCTCGACGGACTCAATGACGTGCCGCCCATGCCGCAACTGGCCACGGTGACGCCGGGAACGGGAACGCTGAGCGTGGGACAGGCGATGAGCCTTGTTCCGGGTGCGTATGGCGACATCGCCTTGGCTTCGGGAGGCACGCTGACGTTCGCGCCAGGCAGCTACTACATCAACAGCCTGAGCGTTTCCGGCAGCGGAACGATCACGATTTCGCCGGCGGGGCAGGTGATTCTGTACGTGGCGGGGAACGGTCTTTCGACGCCGGTGAGCCTGACCGGGAACAGCCTGACCAACAACACGGGCGTGCCGGCGGATTTCCAGATTGTTTACGGCGGCACGGGAACGATTCAGATTGCGGGAGGATCGGCGGCATATGCGGTGGTGTACGCGCCGGGCGCGTCGGTGGAAATGACGGGCGGGAGCGACTGGTACGGGTCCATCATCAGCAACAGCTTCAACGAAATGGGGAATAAAACGGCGCTGCATTACGACCGGAACCTGGTGAATCAGTATCTGGTGCCGGGGCCGTTTCAGGCGGTTTCCATCAGCCGAAACAAATACTGAAAGTGGCGAGTGGCCAGTGGCGAGTGGCTAGCCCACATTTCTCACGAGGGACCGGCGGCCATTCTCGCCGCAGCCTGAAAACGCCGGTCATCCCGAGCGAAGCCTTTAGCGTGACAGAAGGGTCCTGCCCGGTGGTTAGAAACTCGGCGATGCATATTTTTTTGCGGAACGAGTGCACAGCCGGGCCTTCCTCGGTGTAGAATCCCGCCGACTGCGGAGGGAGGAATATGCGCATGAATTCGAGGAATTGCTGGAGCGTCGGACTTCGCTGGATGATGGCGCTTGCGGCGCTTTTGATGTTCAGCCCGGTGACGCGAGCCCAACAGATCGAAAAGGGCACGCTCGCGGGAATGAAGTGGCACCTGATCGGGCCGTCTCGCGGAGGCCGCGCGGAAGCGGCAGCCGGCGTGCCGGGAACCAATATCTACTATTTCGGCGCAGTGGCCGGCGGCGTGTGGAAAACGACCGACGCGGGCCAGCACTGGACGCCGATTTTCGACAAGGAACCGATCGCTTCGATTGGAGCGATCGCGATCGCTCCTTCCGATCCCAACGTGATCTATGTGGGAACTGGCGAGGAAGCGATTCGCGGCGACATCAGCTATGGCGACGGAATGTGGAAATCCACCGACGCGGGAAAAACGTGGACGCACATCGGCCTGACGAAAACGCAGCATATCGCCGCGATTCTGGTGGACCCGCGCAATCCAGACGTGGCTCTGGTGGCGGCGATTGGCGATCCCTTCGGGCCGAACCCGGAGCGGGGTGTTTTCCGCACGACCGACGGCGGAAAAACGTGGACGAAGGTTCTTTATAAGGACGACAAGACGGGCGCGGTCGACCTGGTCTACGATCCGAACAATTCGCACATCGTCTACGCGGCGCTCTACCAGATCAGCCGGACTCCCTACGGATTCACGAGCGGCGGACCGGGCAGCGGAATCTACAAATCCATGGACGGCGGCGTGACGTGGAAGCAACTCACCGGCCACGGGCTGCCGGAAGGCGTGCTGGGCCGCATCGGGCTCGCGGTGGGCGCGGATTCGGAAACCGTTTACGCGCTGATCGAGGCGAAAAAAGGCGGATTGTACGCTTCCGACGACGCCGGCGAGAACTGGCATTTCGTGAACGGCGACCACCGGTTCCGGCAGCGGGCGTGGTATTTCACGAACATCTACGCCGACCCGAAAAATCCGTACACCATCTACATTTTGAATACGGGCGTTTACCGCTCGACCGACGGCGGGCACACGTGGAGCATGGTCTTCGCGCCACACGGCGACAACCATTGCATGTGGATCGATCCCACCGACCCGAATCACCTGATCGTCGCCAGCGACGGCGGCGGGTCGGTTTCGCTGAACTGGGGCAAGACGTGGTCCACGCTCGATAACCAGCCAACGGCCGAGTTCTATCACGTGGCCACGGACAACCGGTTCCCGTATTACGTGTACGGAGCGCAGCAGGACAATTCGACCGTGGCGATTCCGAGCCAGGGCAATCCGGACAACTATTACGACGTGGGCGGCGGCGAGAGCGGATGGGTGGTGCCGACGCCTTCGGGGAACACGGTCTACGCGAGCGGATACGACGGCTCGATCACGCGGTTCGACCGGAAAAGCGGCAACACGGTGGATATTTCGCCCTGGCCGCTCAATCCGATGGGCCACGGTGCCGCGAACCTCAAATACCGGTTCCAGTGGACGGCGCCGATCGCGCTTTCTCCCTTCGACGATCACACCGTGTATTTCGGCGGGAACGTGCTCTTCGAAACGAACGACGGCGGGCATAGCTGGAAAGTAATCAGCCCGGACCTGACGCGCGACGATAAGGCGAAACAGCAATCCACCGGTGGCCCGATCACGAAGGACAATACGAGCGCCGAATATTACGACACTATCTTCTGCATCGCGCCTTCGCCCCTCGAGCGCGGAGAGATATGGGTGGGCACCGACGACGGCCTGGTGCAGTTGACGCGGGACGGCGGCGCCCACTGGACCAACGTTACGCCGAAAGACATGCCGGCGTGGTACAAAGTGAGCATCATCGACGCCTCGCATTTCAGCGCAGGGACGGCGTACATCGCGGTGAACGGCGAGAAAAACGACGATTTCGCCCCGTACATCTACAAAACAACCGATTACGGCCAGACGTGGACCCGCATCAACAACGGCATTCCAGACGGCGCGTACGTCCACGCCGTGCGGGAAGACACGGTTCGCAAGGACCTGCTCTTCGCCGGAACGGAGCTGGGCGTCTACGTGAGCTTCGACGACGGCGCGAACTGGGCGCCGCTCAAGATGAATTTGCCGACGGTGCCGGTGCGCGACATGACGATCCACGGCGACGATCTGGTGATCGCGACGCACGGACGCTCGTTCTGGGCGCTCAACGACATCGCGCCTTTGCGCCAGCTGACGAGCCAGGTGCAAAACGACGCCGTCTACCTGTTCCATCCGGCGGCCGCGTATCGCGCGCGCATCGGCGGCGGATTCTTCGGCGGTGGCGCCGATAACGCGACGATCGATTACTGGCTGAAATCGAAGCCGAAAGGCCCGATCGCGTTGGAAATCCTGGACGCGAAGGGCGGACTGGTGCGGAAATACACGACGGCGCACAAGGGACTGCCGGCGGGGATTCCGGCCGAATTTGCCCGCTTCTTCCACTTCCCGCAACTGACCGAGCATCCCGGCGTCAACCGGTTCGAATGGAACCTGCGCTACGCCTCCGATCGCACGGTGCCGGGAACGGTCTCGTGGGGAGGCTCGCCGTTTGGTCCGCTCGCCGTGCCGGGAACGTACCAGGTGAAATTGACGGTGGACGGCCAGAGTTACACGGCGCCGCTCGTCGTCAAGGAGGACCCGCGGATCGACGTGACGCAAGCCGATCTGGAGAAACAGCTCGCTCTGGCGCTCCAGATTCAGGGCGTGGTCAATTCGGCTAGCGACGCGGTGAATGAGATTCGCAGCCTCCAGGCGCAGCTCGGTCCGCTCGAAATGCGCGTGGGCGCGTCGCACAAGGATATTGCCGGCGCGGCCAAGGCGCTGGGCCAAAAAGCCGACGCCATCGAGAACGAGCTGATCCAGCCGAAGTCGAAGAGCAGCGAAGATCCGCTCAACTTCCCGGTGAAACTGGCCGATCAAATGATGGCGCTTGGAGGGTCGGTCGGGAGCAGCGATTCCGCTCCGACCGAAGCCGAGTACACCGTCTTCAACGAACTGAAA
>JAKASX010000067.1 GCA_021818865.1 Acidobacteriota bacterium | reverse complement strand
GAGCGCGGACGAAGCCCCGGAAACGGGCCAGGCGAGATGGCCTGAGAGCGTCACGCGGGAAGCGGGCGCGGAAATCCCGCCGCTTGAAATCAGGAGCTTCCCTACCCCGGGCGACCAGGCGCCGGCGAGTCGAACGTTGACGAGCGGATTGGAAGGTTCGGCGGCGAAATACCAGCTGTGCAGGCCGGTTTCGCGAGCGACGAGCTGAAAATGCCACTGGCCGCCGTCGCTCGAAGCGCGAAGATCGAGATTCTGGCTGCCGCGAACGCCGTAATCGTAGCCGAAGGCGAGACGAAGAACGTCGGAAAGCGAAGCGCGGTCCCAACGGAGTTCGAGCCGCGCCGGACGCAGGCGCGCACTGGTGCCACCGACTTCGCCGTCGAGATGAAGCGTTCCGGCGTCCTGGAGATTGACGGCGACGCGCATGGGTTGGGCGGCGAGGGAAAGCGTCCAGCGGCCGGGAGCGCGCTCGTCAACGCTGCCCTCGACGTCCACGAGCGCGAACGGCAATTTATCCACGCCGTGCTTGAAATCGATCCGCCCGTTGTGGATTTCGATGCGATAGAGACGCGGCGTTTCGACGCGGGCGCCCGAGCCCGGGCCGCTCGGCGATGCGGGCGGGAGCCAATCGGTGAGATTCCAACGGCCGCCCACGTCAACCACGTTCAGGCTCGGCTGAGACAGCGAGAAGGAGCCGAATTCGATGCGGCCGCGAAGCAGCGAGCGCCAGCGCAAGCCGACGGTGAGCGAGACGGCGCGAAGGAAATATTCGTTGCCGAAGCGCGGGTCCTCGGCGACGGTGACGGAATCGGCCTCGATGCGCGGGCCCTGCCACAGGCTGAAACCGTAGCCGCCGACCTCGACGGGGCGCCCGAACGCGGCGCGAAGCCGCGCGGTGATGGCGCGGCTGACCGGGCGGCTGCGGACCACGAGCGAGCCGACGAAATCAGCTCCCAGAGTCAGCGCGAACGCGGCCGCGAGGCCGATCAGCCATTTTCGCGAGCGTTTCATCGCAGAGGGATTCTGACAGATGGGTGCATCGAAGGGAAGAACGTGAAAATCGCAAAACGCCTGTCATCCTGAACTCTGGTCTTTCGGGGTGAAGGATCCCGACGCGCTTGAGCCAACCCAACCAACAATCCGTCGGCCCTCCGGAACACCTCTTCGCAACCGCTGGCTGCAACGCAGCACGCTACTCTGATCATCGCCCCCGCTCGACCGTGAGAGATCCAGACTAATGGACTTCCTTGAACGTGCGGCTCCAGCGAGTATCAAAAGGAGCGTGGATGAGCGTATCGAACGCGCTGAAGAGCCAGTTGCCGGAGGGCTGCGTGCTGGTGGAGAACTCGTCCTGGGCGGGCTCGCGCAGCGACCAGTAAATGATTACCGGACGGCCCACGATGGCGTCGCGCGGGACGAAACCCCAGTAGCGGCTGTCCCAGCTGTGGTCGCGATTGTCGCCCATCACGAAATATTCGCCGGGCGGAACGACGAGTTCGCCCTTGGAATTGACGTAATGCGGCAGCTCGCGCTTCCACTGCGGCAGAACGGCGGCGTCGAGATAATCCTGATTGGTGGGCGGGAAATTTTCGGCGAAAGGATCGTAGGCGGAGGGATCGTGGATGGCGTAAGGCTCCTTGAGCGCCTTGCCGTTGACGTAGACGACCGAATTGACGATTTTGATGCGGTCGCCGGGCAGACCGATGACGCGCTTGACGTAGTGAGGATGGTTTTGGAACGGGAATTTGAAGACGATGACTTCGCCGCGCTCGATCGAACGGTACGGCAGGAAGCGGTCGTACCAGGCGCCATTGCCCTCGAAGATGAATTTATTGACGAGCAGATGGTCGCCGACGAGCAGGGTGGGCTCCATGGACTCGGAGGGGATTTTGAAAGCTTCCACGACGAAACACGTGGCGAAGAGAACGAGGATGATGGTGACGAGGAGCGATTCGACCGATTCGCGCCAGCCGGGCTGAGTTTGCTGCGGTGCGGACTTGGAGCTGGATTTGGGAGCGGGAGTCTGTGTGGCAAGTTCAGGCACGAGTGGGCGTCTCCGTTGGGGTTTCCTCGCGCAGCCGTTCGAGGGCGCGTGCGGCGACGGCCTGCTCGGCTTCCTTTTTGCTGGGGCCGGAGCAGCGCGCCAGCACGCGGCCGGCTGCTTCGATTTCGATGGAGAAGGTCTTGGCGTGGTCGGGGCCGGTTTCGGCGACGATGCGGTAGCAGGCCAGGCTCAGGCCGCGCGCCTGCAGCCATTCCTGCAGGGCGGATTTGTAATCGGAAGCGGCGAGGCTTTCCGGCGAACGGTCGAAAGCGGGAACGATGAGGGATTCGCGCAGAAAACGGGCCGAGACCCCGAGGCCCGCGTCGAGAAACAGAGCGGCGATGAGCGCTTCGTAGGTATTCGCGAGGAGGGTGGGCTTTTCGCGTCCGCCGGTTTTTTCCTCGCCGGGACCGAGGCGCAGGAAACGACCCAGGTTCAAGCGGCGGCCGACCTCGGCCAGCGAACGGGCGCTGGCGAGGCGAGCGCGGGTTTTGCTGAGCGCGCCTTCGCTCCAGGAGGGAAATTCGCGGACGAGGAATTCGCCGACGAGCAGGCCGATGACGGCGTCGCCCAAAAATTCGAGCTGCTCGTTGTGGAAGCAGGAGGGATCGGAGGCGCGATAGGAACGGTGAGTGAGCGCGCGTTCGAGCAGATCGGGCTGGGAGAACGTATGCCCGATGATTCGTTCGATTTCGCCGCGCTCACTCGATCCCATGCCGCCGGTTTCTCCTAGGATTTGGGCTGCGACTTGGCCTGGGGTTTCGGCTGGGCCGAAGCGTGCTGTTTCGCGATGGCCAAGGCCGTCTTGCAGCGATCGGAGACGGGATTGGGCGTGGAGCTGCAGGCCTTGAGCGGGGCGACCGCGTCGTTGTAGCGGCCGGCCTGGACGTAGGCGAAGCCGAGCAGGAACTGATCGGCGGGATCGGGGGTGGTCTCGAGCTTCAAGGCCGCCTCGAGTTCGCTGATCATGCCGGGAATATTGTGCTGGTAGAAGTCCACCAGGCCGAGGCCGCTGTGGGCGAGCGCCATTTCGCCGTTCTTATCGGAGGCGAACTGCGCGTCGGTGAGACCGGCCGGCTTGGGCACGGTGGGAATCAACTCGAGGGCGCGCGTGGCGTAGCCCTGGGCTTCCTTCAGCTCATCGGCGGCGCCGAGATCGTTGGGATCGACGCGGCGAGGCATGACGTAGGCGAGCAGGGAGAGCATGTCCACGTTGTTCGGATTCAGCTCGACGGCCTTTTTGGCCGCGGTCATCATTTTGTTCTCGTGACCGGTGGCCTGATACGCGGTAGCCAGACGCGAATAGACGGCCGAGGCGTAGTGGCTATCGGGGAATTTCTGCAGGAACGATTCACCTTCAGAGATGACGGTCGGGGAATCGCTGGCCGGCGTATCGAAGAATTTCTTGTATGCCTTTTCCTCCACCGGATTCACCTTCGGCGCGGCGGGCGCGGCCTGGCCGGCGGGCGCTGCCGCGGATGAAGACTGGCCGGTCTGCTTCTGGGCGGCCGGTTGCTGGCTGGATTGCGGCTTCTGCTGCTGCTGCGATTGCGCCTGGGCCGCGAACGCCGGCAGTCCCGCCAAGCCCACCACCAGGCCGGCAAGGACGGCAAAACGAATAAAGACTTTCATCGGGATCCTCTCCTCTTCGTGTTTCGATTGCACTTCCGCTCCTCGGGGTTTCACCGTTGCGGGGTCGCGTTCGGATCGGCTCCCTTGGCAGCGTACGGCTGTTTCAAACCTTGTTCGGCGGCATCGCGAGCCGCTGGGGGAAGGCCGGCGATGTCCAGTGCGGCCTTGTATTGCGCCACAGCGTGGTCGCGGCGTCCCATGAGATCGTTCATGCGGCCCAGATAGACGTGAGACCAGGCGAGGACGGAGGGATCGGCCTGGGTGCTGGCTGGCGGCTCGACGATCTGCGTGAAAAGCTGGTGAGCGCGCTGGCCCTGGCCGGCCATGGCGGAGGCGACGGCGAGGCCGTAGAGCGCGCGAACGTTTTGCGGATCCAGCTTGAGCACATGCTCGAAGCTGGTGATGGCGTCCTTGGGGTCCTGCGTCGAAATCTGCTGATCGCCCAGATCGATCCAGCGTTCGGACTGATCGATGGCGGCTTCGGCCGGCGTCGAAGGAGCCTTCGAAGGGGGCGCGAAGACGATTTGGCGCTCGCGCGCGGCTTCGGTTTTGACGTTGACGGATTTGATCAGCTTGGGGAAATACTCCGCCAGCGTCATCTGGGAGCGCGCGTAGGTGTCGAGCCCGAAATAGAGCGGACGAACGAGGACGAAGCCGTCGCGATCGTCGCGGTCCAGTTGGTCGGCGAGGCCGGCGCCGGAAAGGTCCTCGAGATGAAGCTCGACCGCGCGGACGAGACATTCATCCACGAAAGCGACCCAATCGTACTTGTAATATTCGCTGAGGCGCGGGGCCTGGACCGCGAAATTCTGGAGATAGCGCAGGGAATCCACGTCGGCGCGCTCGTCGAAAGGCAAAGGATCGAGCAGGAAATGGAGGAAGGCGTGACGAATGCGTTCGAGCGAACCGGGCTCGGCGGGATTCACGGCGACTTCGTAGCGTTCGCTGTAGATGCGGAAATTCGGGATCGCGCCGATCAGAGGATCCACGTTGACGGTGAACGAGCGGCCACCCTCGAACCGGTTCATGCGGCGCGTATAGGCCATCGCGACCGTGACGATGGTCGAAACCGGGCCGCGAAGCCGGTTCGCTTCGAACTGATAATAGGGCAGCACTTCGTTCCAGAGGCGGCCGATGTGCTCCTGCGCGTAGTATTCGCGAAGCAGGCGCTGAAGTCCCTCCATCTGGCGAACGTCGGGCGGAAGACCCTCCTCGGGAACCACGTAGTCGAAAGTGGGCGGAGGGCCAACGACCATGGCGAAAGAAACGAATTCGGCAAGCGTGTCCGCGGGCGTGGAACCTTCATTTTTCTTGTAAAACGCGCGCATGGCCACGGCGCTCGAATCCTGGGACGCGGCAAGCTGCAAGATCATCTGGCGCAACTGGGGCGGAGTGTCGCTGGGAAGCGTGGGATAGCCGGCGGCGTAGAGCGCGCAAAGCGTGGCGAAAAGCTGCGGGCTGGGCCGAACGCGAACCGGGCTGGAAGGCGCCTTGACCGTTTGAGCCGCGGCGGATGACGGGGAAATTGCGGCGAACAGGCCGAAAACCAGAGCAAAGGCCGTCACGGCGAGGCCGCAGCGGCGAAAGAAACCACCACCCCGGCCACCGGAACGGCCGTGGTCGCTCGCTCCACTGACGGCACGCTGGCACAGCGAACGGCGGCTGAGGCGGTCCGCGGGAGAAAAGTGGAAAAAGGCGGCCTGCATAAAGACGGACGATACCGCTAAGGGTTTAATTTACAGGCTCGTTAACCCCACGTCAAGGAATCCCATCCAGGCGAAGACAGCCGGGATCGAGCTGCGGGCGGCGTGGCGTCGCTCGGTGAAAAGACGGGAGATTTCTGCGGAGATTGCAAATTATGTAAGGGGTGTGGCGGGGGCGGTCGCCGATGCCTGGGACGTACAGCGGCCGCAGGATGCCTGTACCACTGCTCACTCATGCGTGGCGGCGTGGGGTTATAGCCGGCGGTTACAGGCGAACGGCTATGGCACTAGCGGGGTTGGGGTTATCTTGCAGGGCTGCGGCGGCTATGATACGTTGAAAACGGAGGCCCTACCATGAGTGACAACGTCGGGTCGAAACTCACATTCTTCCTGGCCGGCTTGGGCATTGGCGCGCTCGTTGGGATCATGTTTGCGCCGCAATCCGGCGAGGAGACACGGAAATTCCTGTCGCAGAAGGCCGACGAAGGCCGGCAGTACGCGCAGCGGAAAGCGCGCGAATTGCGCGAACGCGCCGAAGACACGATCGAGCGTGGCAAGGAAGCGATCGACCGGCAGCGGGAATCGCTGAGCGCCGCATTCGATGCCGGCAAGGAAGCGTATCAGCGGGAGAAATCGAAGGCGCAGAGCTAGCCGCCGTAGAACGCAAACGAGCGAGAAAGGCCCCCGATAGCATGCAAACGTGGGAGGCAATCTTCGTAGTGGTTGCGTGTGTGGCGATTGTGATCCAGGCGCTGATCCTGGTGGCGCTGTACGCGCAGATCAAGGCGCTGAGCGCCGTGCTGATGCGCGTCGCAAACGACCTGGACACGCGGCTTTCACCGCTGCTCGGGCGGCTGGACCGCCTGGTGCAGGATTCGCACGGACAGATGACCGAGATCGTGCGAGACACCGCGGAAATCATGCGCATGGTGAAGTCGAACGGGCAACGGTTCGATCGCGTGCTCGAGGAAGCGGCCGACCGGCTGCGATTGCAGGTGATTCAAGCGGACCGTTTGCTGACCGGCGCGCTCGAAACGATCGAAGATACCGGCGCGGAACTGAAGCGGTCGCTCGTCGAGCCCATGCGGACGGCGACGGCGCTCGTGAAAGGCGTGCGGGCCGGCGTGGAGTTTTTCCGCGGACGCAACCGCGTGCCACAGCGCCGGCGCGACGCGCAGGACGAAGGACTTTTCATCTGAAGCCGGCGAGCGGCGGAATACGCCGACGGCGGATCCATACGCAAATTGGCGGAGGCGTGAGGGCACGCGTGAGCGGTGTCGCGTGGGGGCGACCGGGCACGCGTGAGCTGTGCGTTGCCGTGCGCGGAGTGACCAAGATGGCGGGCTGAAGCCCGCCGCTACACCCATGCACCACGCGGCGGTGCGAATTTCATGAACGGGGAAAATTCACGGGCGACGATTCTGGTGTTTGCGCGGGCGCCGGAAATCGGGCGCGTGAAGACGCGGCTGGCGGCGCATTTGGGCGCCGAGCGGGCGGCGGAGATTCATCGCGCGTGCCTCGAAGACGCGATTCGGCTGGCGGAACGCGTGGAGGGATGCGAGCGCCGGTTGCTGATGGCCGGGTCGCGCGGCGCGTGGGCTGATGCGGAAATCGAGCTGGACGCGACATGGGAAATGGAACCGCAGCGCGGGCACGATTTGGGCGAGCGGCTGGAAACTGCGTTTCGAGAAGCGTTCCGGCGTGGGGCGAAAAAGGCGACTGCGATCGGGACCGATACGCCTTGGATGGGCGCGAGGCGAATCGAAACCGCCATTGCCGCGCTCGACGCGGACGATGTGGTGCTGGGACCGGCGGCGGATGGCGGATATTACCTGGTGGGAATGCGGCGGCTGATTCCCAAGGCATTTCGGCAGATTGCGTGGGGCAAACAGACGGTGCTCGAAGAGACTCGGCGAAAGATTGAACGCGCGGGGGGTTCTTACCGGCTGATTGAGCGCGATTTCGATTTGGACCGGATCGAGGATTTGGAGCGGGCGCGGCGGAGATTGATGAGCGAGCCGGAATGCGCGGCGGCCCTCGCGGCGTGGCTTCGCACGAACCGGCTGTAGGGGCGCGTTGCAACGTGCCCCTACCAATGCGTTAAGGATTCGGATCAGACGATCCAGCCGCCGCCGAGGACTTGATCGTCTTGATAAAAAACGGCGGCTTGGCCGGGCGTGATGGCGCGCTGGGGTGCGGCGAATTCGACGCGTGCGCGGCCGAGACCTGAGGGAACGATGCGCGCGCGAGCCGAATCGTGGCGATGGCGGATTTTCACGTCGGCTTCGATGCACGCGGGCGGGACTTCCCACGGAATCCAATTCACATCGCGAATTTCGCACTGGGTGCGGCGTAAATCGGCGTCTTCGCCGACGACGAGGCGATTGCGCGCGGGATCGAGTTCGATGACGTAGAGCGGGCGCCCGGCGGCGAGGCCAAGGCCGCGGCGCTGGCCGACGGTGTAGTGATGAAGGCCGTCGTGGCGGCCGAGCGGCGTGCCGTCGGGAGCGGTGATTTCGCCAGGAGCGGGAGCCGGGGCGCTTCCCTGCTCCGCCAGATAGGCTTCGATGAAACGGGCGTAATCGCCGGTGGGAACGAAACAGATTTCCTGGCTTTCCGGCTTTTCCGCGACGGGCAAACGCGCCTGGCGCGCGGCGTGGCGCACCGCCGATTTGCTCATTTCGCCGAGCGGAAATTCCGTGCGCGCGAGTTGATCCTGGGTGAGGCCGAAAAGGAAATAGGTCTGGTCTTTCGCGGGATCGAGCGCGCGAAACAGCTCGTAGCGGCCGGAATCCGGATTGCGGCGGACGCGGGCGTAGTGGCCGGTGGCGAGACGCTCGGCGCCGACCTGAAGCGCGAGGCGAATCAGATCGTCGAATTTCACAAACGTGTTGCAGTGCGCGCAGGGAATCGGCGTGCGGCCGGCGAGATAATCGGCGACAAACGGGCGCACGACGGCGTCCTCGAATTGGCGCTCGAAATTGACGACGTAGAACGGGAAATTCAGATGCTCGGCGACGCGGCGGGCGTCGTGCACGTCGTCGAGCGAGCAGCAGCGATGCGCAACGGGACCATCGCCGACGAGCCCCGGCAGACGGCGCTGATTCCAGAGCTGCATCGTGAGGCCGACAACCGAATCGCCACGGGCGCACAGAAGCGCGGCGACGGTGGAGCTATCCACACCGCCGCTCATGGCTACGGCAATGGTTTCCCTGGGCATTCCTTACATTCTAGCAGGCGTTCGGGATCCTTCGGCCCGGCACGCCGGGCCTGAGGATGACAAAGCACCCTAAAGGACTCGTTGCAATGCGGGCGTTAGGAACCGGAGGCGAGCGGGGAAAGTTCGCGGAGATGGCGAACGGCGGATTCAAGGGCGTCGAGCGCGGCGTCCACGTCGGCTTCGGTGTTTGCATGGCCGAAGCTGAAACGCAGACTCGCGCGGGCGTCCTGCGGCGGGAGGCCGATGGCGGTAAGAACGTGGGACGGTTCGATCGCGCCGGAAGAGCAGGCGGCGCCGGTGGAACAGGAAACGCCCTTGAGATCGAGCGCGATGACGAGCGATTCGCCTTCGATGAAACGGAAGGAGACGTTGGAGGTGTTTGCGACGCGCGGGGCGAGGTAGCCATTCACGCGAACATCGGAAATGCGGGCGAGCAGTTCGCGTTCGAAACGGTCGCGCAGCGCGGCGATGCGCGCGGGCTCGGTTGCGAGCCGATCGAGCGCGAGCTGGGCGGCGCGGCCCAGCGCGACGATGCCGGGAACGTTTTCCGTGCCGGGACGGCGATCGCGTTCGTGATGGCCGCCAAAAGCGATGGGAGCGAGGCGCGTGCCAGAACGAACGTAGAGCGCGCCGACGCCTTTGGGCGCGTAGATTTTGTGGCCGGAAAGCGAAAGAAGGTCGACGCCAAGGCGCGAAACGTCGAGCGGGAGTTTGCAGGCAGCTTGAACGGCGTCGGTGTGGAACGCGACGCCGGCTTCGGCGGCGATTTTGGCGATTTCCGAAACGGGCTGAATCGTGCCGAGTTCGTTATTCGCGAGCATCACGGAGATCAGAACCGTGTGTGGCCGGAGCGCAGAACGAACGGCGGCGGGATCCGCAACGCCATCGGCGCTGACCGGCAGATAGGTGACTTCGACGCTTTCGGTTTCGATCGCCTGGCACGCGTTCAAAACGGCGTGATGCTCGATTTGCGAGGTGATGACGTGCTTGCGCTCGGCGCGGGAGGCGCGAACGACGCCGAGAATCGCTAGATTGTCGGCTTCGGTGCCACCGCTGGTGAAAACGATTTCGGCGGGACGCGCGGCGATCAGGCGCGCGACGCTTTCGCGAGCTTGCTCGACCGCGGCGCGGGCCTGCTGGCCGAAAGAATGAATCGAGCTGGCGTTGCCGTAAATTTCGCCGAGAAACGGCAGCATCGCGGCGACGACCCGCGGGTCGGCGGGCGTGGTGGCGTTGTGATCGAGATAGATGCGGCGCATGGGAAGTGGGTCGCGCGGGAGCGCGCGAGCAAACCAAAAACTAGCATAACGTCTGCGGGAACATGGAGCAAGACGCACGGACCCCGAGAGAAAAAGCGAAAGACATAACACAGAGGACACAGAGACAGCGCAGAGAGCGCAAGCGACAGCGCACAGGGCGCGAAGACGGCGGCTAGATACGGAGATGGGCCAATATGTCGGCTGTGCGTCCGTCGGCGATGCAGTAGACTTATTGATTCATCGTAGGCTAGGGATTTCTTTCAATTTTGCGGCACTGGTGGAGGACCATGATCTGGAGGTATGTGGGGGCATTTGTTACGGGTGTGGTGGTTGGGTTTTTGGGAGGGTTGTTTGGCAAGGGCGGCAGCGCGGTGGCGACACCGCTTTTGAGCTTGCTGGGATTCCCCGGATACATCGCGGTGGCTTCGCCGCTGCCGGCGACGGTGCCGGGGACACTTATCGCGTCGGCGGCATACTGGAAATCGAATCTGCTGGATTGGGAAGTGTTTTGGTGGAGCGTGGGAATCGGCGTACCGACGATCATCATCGGATCGCTGCTCTCGGCGGTGACGGGAGCGAAACCACTGCTCATTGCGACGGCGCTGCTGGTGCTGGGATTCGGACTCTCTTTCCTGGTGTTCCCGCACAAAAAGGTGCTGCCGGCGGTGAACGGCATGAATCACGGAGATGGACGGCCTTCGCGCTGGTTCCTGCGACTGAGCGTGGTGTCGGCGGGCATCGGGCTGATTTCGGGGCTGCTGGCAAATTCGGGAGGGTTTCTGCTGGCGCCGAGCTACGCGAAATTCCTGAGCGTAAAAATCAAGAAGGCGTTTGCGTGTTCGCTGGGCGTTTCGGCGGTGCTGGCGGTGCCGGGAACGGTGGTGCACGCGTATCTGGGCCACATTTCGTGGCCGGTGGCGGGACTGGTGGCGCTTGGGGCGTTGCCGTTTTCGTACTTGGGAGCGAAGGTGGCAATACGAACGAAGTCGGTGAAGCTCGAACGGTGGTATGGGCTGGCGCTGACGGCGCTGGGGATTTTCTTTTTGTGGCGGATTTAGTGGCGGAACGGCCCCGAGGACGCGGGGAAAAAGCAAAAGACATAACACAGAGCGCACAGAGACGGCACGGAGGATACGGAGACAGCTAAAGGACGGAACGAAGAGGGCGCGGAGAGAATTCGGAGCGCGCAGAGGGAAACCCGAGGGCACGGAGACGGCGTTTGGGAGACGAGCCTTCGTGACGAAAGAAGAGTGGCGCAGATGCTGGAGCGCCGGAACGCCTGATGGAACGGGCGCTCCGGCGCTTTTGTTTTTTGTTGCGTTGCGGGCAGAGCGCCGGGGTTACACCTGCAAGACGTCGTTGTCGCGGGCTACCAGGCGATACAGAACCGGATAGACGAAGTAGCCCAGGAAAATGGGGCCGAGAAGGCCGCCGACAATCACGCGGGCAAACGGCCGCTGGGTATCGGAGCCGATGCCGTGCGAAAGCGCGGCGGGAAGCAAACCGAGACACGCGACGAGCGCCGTCATCATGATCGGGCGCAGGCGGAGCAGGGCCGCTTCGCGGGTTGCCGTGCGAATGTCCATCCCTTCCAGGCGCATTTTGTTGATGTAGGAATACATCACGACCACGATTTCCACGGAAACGCCCATCAGCGCGAGCAGGCCGAGACCGCTCGAGACGCTGAACGGGGTATGGGACATCTTGAGCGAGAGCAGAGCGCCCACCGGCTCGGTGAGGATGACGCCGATGAGCGCGGCGAGCGGGAATTTGAAGTTGCCGTAAAGGGCGAAAAGGATGAGCAGGATGAGAAGGAGGGTGATCGGCGCGATCACTTCCATCTGTTTGCGCGCGGCGACGTATTCGCTGTATTCGCCGCCCCAGGTGACGTAGTAGCCCGGAGGCAACGAGACCGAGCGAGCGATGGCCGCTTTGCCGGCGGCAACGGCGCCGGCGAGGTCGCGGCCCTGAATGGCGTATTGCACGCCGATGTAGCGGGAGTTGTTCTGGCGATAGATGAAGGAAGCACCGCTGACGATCTTGATGTCGGCGAGTTCCTTGATCGGAATCAGCTGACCGGTGGGACTCGAGACGAGCAGATTGCCGATCGCCTCGGGGCTGCGCCGGAATTGCGGTTCCATGCGCACGACGAGGTCGAACACCTTTTCGCCTTGAATCACCTGCGTGGCGGGTTCGCCGCCGACGGCGGTCTGGATGACGTCTTCGACGTCGCTGACGTTGATGCCGTAGCGGGCGATTTTGCCGCGGTCGATGCGGATGCGCAGGCTGGGCTGGCCGAGTTCGCGGACGACGAGCAGCGAAGTGAATCCGCGAACGTGGGAAAGCGCCTGCTTGATCTGAACGGCCTTTTGCTGCAGCAGCTGCAGGTTGCTGCCGTAGATTTTGACGTCGAGCGCGCTTTTGAGGCCGGTGAGGGCTTCGTCGACGGCGTCTTCGGCGGGCTGGGTGTAGTTGAAGATGATGCCGGGGAACGTGCTGAGTTTTTTCTGGATGCTGGCGATGAGCTGTTTCTTATTGCGAATCGGGCCGGATTTCCAGACCTTGTCGGCGTAGGGATGCAAGCCGACGTAGTATTCGCAATTGAAAAAGCCGGTGGAATCGGTGCCGTCGTCGGGACGGCCGAGTTCCTGGCCGACGACGGTGACCTGGGGATAGGACATGAGGATGTGGCGTATTTGCGGAGCGATGTAAGCGGCTTCGCGCCAACTGATGGTATAGGGCATCGTCGCGCGGACCCAGAGCGCGCCTTCATCGAGCTGGGGCATGAATTCAGCTCCGATCGAAGGAACGATGGAAAGCGCGGCGACGAAAACCAGGAACGCGGCGCCGAGGGTGAGCTTGGGATGGTCGAGCGCCCAATCGAGGCCCCAGGCGTAGCGATTCTTCAGCCATTCAAAGAGCGGGTTCTTGCGCTCCTTGACTCCCTTTTTGAACCAGAAGGAGCTGAGCACGGGGACGAGGGTGAGCGTGATGACCAGCGCTCCAATGAGGGCGAAGACCATCGTATCGGCCATCGGATGAAACAAGCGGCCGGAAGCGCCGCGCAGGACGTAGATGGGCAGATAGCCGGAAATGATGACGGCGATGGAATAGAAGATCGGGCGGTCGACGTCGCGCGCAGCGGCGAGGATGACGTCGAAGAGGCTGTATTCCTGGCCCTGGCGCGCGGCGAGTTCCCGATAAATATTTTCCATCATGACCACGGTGCCATCGATGATGATGCCGAAATCTATGGCGCCGATGGATAAGAGGTTGGCGGAGACGTTTTCAGCGTGGAGAAGGACGAAAGCGAAGAGGAGCGCGAGCGGAATGGTGAGCGCGACGATGACCGCGGCGCGGAAACTGAACAGGAAAAAGATGAGCACGATCAGGACGAGGATCATGCCGCGGAACAGATTGTTTTCCACCGTTTCGATGGTGAGCTGAACCAGATTGCTGCGGTCGTAGAAGGGGCGCACCTTGACGTCGGGCGGGAGCAGGCGTTTATTGATGATTTTCGTTTCCGCCTCGACGCGTTTGAGCACGTTTTGCGTTTTTTCGCCGGTGCGCATCAGGATGACGCCTTCGACGGCGTCGTTGTCATTTTCGAAGCCGAATTCGCCCAGGCGCGGGGCGTGGCCGATGACCACCTTGCCGATGTCCTTCACGAGAACGGGAACACCGTTGTAGCTGCCGACGACGACGTTGGCGATGTCGCTGAGCGAGCGAATCAGGCCGATGCCGCGAACGTAGTAGAACTGGCCGCCCTGGGAATAGAAACCGCCGCCGGCGTTGGCGTTGTTGGCGGCGAGCGCGGCCATCACCTGCGGCACGCTGAGGTGGTAGCTGTAGAGGAGCGTGGGATCGAGCAGCACCTGATATTGCATCACGGTGCCGCCGAAGCCGGAATCGTCGGCGACGCCGGGAACGGATTTATAGGCGCGCTGGACGACCCAATCCTCGTAGGTTTTCAGTTCCATCGGGCTGCGATCGGGGCTTTCGAGGACGTAGCGGTAGACCAGGTCGCTGGGACTCGAAAGCGGAGCGAGAGTGGGCGTGACGCCGGCGGGCAAACTGACCTGCGAGAGGCGCTCGAAGGCGCGGTCGCGGGTGAAATAGTTGCCCGAGCCGTAGTGGAAGGTGAGCGTGACGTCGGACAGGCCGTAGAGCGAGATCGAACGCATCACGCGCAGGCCGGGAATCCCGTTCATCTGGATTTCGATCGGGATCGTGATGAGCCGCTCGATTTCCTCGGCGGCGTGGCCCGGCCACTGGGTGATGATTTCCACCATCGGCGGGGAGAGATCGGGATAGGCTTCGACCGGCATGCGCTGGAAGGAAACCGAACCCGCTAGAATCAGAAACACCATAAGCATCAAGACGAGAAAACGTTGGTGTAATGCGGCGCGTACGATGCGATGGATCATCGGCGGATTCCCCTAGCGCAAGGAATTAGCGAACTGGAGGAACAGGCTGCCGTCGCCGACGACCTTTTCCCCGGCCTTGAGGCCAGCGGTGATTTGCATTTCCCCTTGCTGCATCTGGCCGAGCGTGACCAAGCGCCGCGCGAACTGATCGGAGCCGACCTGGACGTAGACGAAGGGGTGGTTATCGCTGTCGCGGAGAATGGCGGCGACGGGAACGACGAGCGCGTTGGGAATCTTGCCGGCGTCAACGAGCGCGGTCACGTACATGTCCTTTTTCAGCTCGAGCGAGGGATTGTAGGTGACGATGCGTGCGGCGAGCGTGCGGGAGTTGGGGTCGAGCGCCGGCGAAAGATAGGAAATCGTGCCGCGAAAAGGCTGCGGGAACGCGTCGGTGTGGATGACGGCCGTTTCGCCGACGTGCACGTAGGGCAGATCGCTTTGATACACGTTCACGAGGACCCAGACGGTGTGCATATCGGAGATGGTGAAGACCTGGCTGGAACCGGCCTGGAGCACCTGGCCGGGCGCGACCTGGCGTTCGACCACTTCGCCGGAAATCGGCGCGAGAACGGGGATCTGGGATGAAGCGGCGTCGGCGGCGCCGGCGGGGTTCTTGATGCCGAGGATTTCGAGCGCCTGGCGCGCGGCCTGGAAATCGGCCATCGCCTGATTCCGCGAGGATTGGGACTGCTGAAGGTCGCGCAGGGCGATGGCGTGATGGGCGTAGAGGTCCTGGGCGCGCGCGTAGTTGGTCTTGGCGAGCGCGTAGGCGTCGTCTGTCTTGATGTAGTTCGCGCGAAGCTGGGAATATTCGGGGCTCTGGACGTAGAGAAGCGGCTGGCCCTGCGCGACCATTTCGCCGGGAACGGCGAGGACGCGGCTGACGGGACCGCCGACCTGGCTGATTACCGGCGTGGTGCGAAACAGATTGTAGGTGACGGTGCCGGGCAGGCGCAGGACGCGCTCGATTTTCTGCGTGGCGGCGGGAACGATCTGGATGCGCGGCAACTGATTTTTCGGGACGGAAAAATAGGTCGCGCGAACGCCCGAAGAGGAAAACGAAGTCATTTCGTTCGCCGACTTCGTTTCCTGGCGCGCGCAGCCGGCCAGAACGGCTAGCGACGCGGCGGCCAGCAGGAAGCCGAACGTCACCGCGCGGGAACGCGAGCGGAGCGGCGAGGGTTTGCGGCCGGGTGAAACGGCGGAAGCGGAGAAAAGATGAGTGCGGAATTTCATGGCAATCTCCTGGTGCCAACGGCTTCGCGGAGCTGCTCCAGGGCGAGCTGGTAGTTGGCCAGAGCCTGGAGGTAACCGAGTTCCGTGGCGCGATAACTGCGCTCGGCGTCGAGCAGATCGAGCAGACTCGTGCCGCCGCGCTGGTAGGCGTAGGCGCTGATGTCGCGGGACTGTTTGGCTTCGTTCAGATAACCGGACTGGTAAAGCTTGACGATCTGCGCGTTGGACCGGACGGTCTGGAACGCGTTGTCGACGTCGGTGAGGACCTGCTCGCGGGCAGCGGTTTCGTTGTCCTGAGCGGTGACGATGGCGGAGCTGGTGCGGGCGATTTCGCCCTGGTTGCGGTTGAAGATGGGCAGCGGGATGTTGACGGTGAAGCTGGCGTTGTTGAGGCCGGAGACGTGGGTGTAGTCGAGAGTGGTGTTGACGTCCTGCTTGCCGTCGGCGCGAGCGAGCGCGTACTGACTTTGCGCGGCGGTGACGCCCTGGACGGCGGCGCGCAGATCGGGCCGGTCCTTGAGCGCGTCGAGCTGGAACTGCTCGACGATGCCATGAACCTCCTGATAGGCGAGCGAGCCGATGACGTCGAAATTCGCCGGCACCGACTGGTAGCCAAGAAGCTGGCGCAGGCCGATGAGCGCCTGAGCGCGCGCCAGGCGGGCACTCGAGACGTCGGTCTGGAATTGCAGCAATTGCAGCTTGATTTTCAGGTAATCGCCTTCGCTGATGTAGCCGGCTTTGTAGCGCGAACTGCTGAGGGCGACCGTTTTCCGGAAGCTCGCCAGATCGCGCTGGGCGAAGCGGAGGGTGGATTCGGCCAGCAACACCGCGGTGAATTGCTGGGCGACGTTGTAGGTGAGTGTGCGCCGGGCGTCGGCGACCTGGGAGCGGGTGACGGCCGTCTGGTCGCGCGCAGCCTCAAGGCGATGCTGACGCTTTTTGCCGCGCTCGAAGAGGTAGCTGACGCCGGCGTCGAATTCGGAGACGTTATCAATGTTCGCGCCAGTCATTTGATTGGGCTGGAAAATCGGCACGAAGAGCGAATCGAGCGTGAGAACGGGATTGGGGCGCAGATTGGCGGTGATTTCCTCGTCCTGGCTTTGCACGATGGCGGTGCGCGCGGCCTGGAGCGAGGGATTGTGGGCCAGAGCGAGCTTGATCGCCTGGTTGAGCGTGATGCGCACGGGCGGAGCCTGCGCGCGCGCCGCGCCGGACATCATGACGAAGAGCAGGCAGAACCATAGCGGCTTGAGCGAGCGGGAAACGATCGGCATAAGGGCCTTCCTCGAAACAGAATGACGGTCCCGGCCGCCGCGCGAACGCGCGGAAAACGACACGGCGCGGGACGGAAAGAGAAAACACGCGGCGCCACAAAGCGACGCGACACAGATTTTCATGTGCTGCCTTTCCGGAAGCTGCACCAAAACATCAGAAAAACGTGCAGCGATGGTTAACGAAACCTGCCGTTAAAGGGAGGACGGATTTCAGGCGGCGGGAGGCGCGCGGGGGGAATTTGGCGAATAGGAAAGACTCAGCAGGGCCGGCGTTTCGCGGGGGAAAACTTCGCGGATCAGCGGATGCACCTCGGCGAGCGAGGGCGCCGCGATCGGCTGCATCGCCACGCGATGGAACAGATGGCAAAGCGGGCAAGTGGCTTCGGAAGCGACGGAGCGGTGCTGATGAATGATCTGGGCTTCGATGGACGTAACGAAGAACGTGCTGGCAGCCAGCAAGGCCACCGTGGCTGCAAACGATCGTCTTCGCGTCAACCCGAGCATTCGCGTTGCCATGTATTTACACTATTTGAGCCTGATTCGCCAGCGGAGGTTGCATCGAAGTTCGGGAACGGGAGCTGGGTAGCGGATTTTTGATGATGGGAACAGGGAGGGAGCCGTCGCAGGCAGGATGCCTGCGCCACCCGAACAGGATGCTGGCGCCCGCACAGGCGGGGTGCCTTAGCCTCACTGAAGAAGGCGATGGTGAGTTCGCAGGCAGGATGCCTGCGCCACGCGCTTGGGGCTGCCGTGACCTGCGCTTCGGCGGTGAACCCAGATGTGTTAGGCTTGGTTAATTGGGGCGGCTGGAAATTCGCCATGAGTCAAAGCGAACGAATTCGAGCCAACGCCACCGCGACACGCACCGCTCCGGTGGACGACGAAGCGGTTCTGGTAGCCGGGGCGCGACGCGGCGATTTGCATTCCTTCGAGGCGCTGGTGCACCGATACGAGGGACGCGTGTACCGGCTCACGTACAACATCACCCAAAACCGCGAGGACGCCGAGGACGCGACGCAGGACGCGTTCATGAAGGCGTATCAGCACCTGGCCGAATTTCAGGGCGGCTCGCGTTTCTATACGTGGCTGGTGAGGATCGCGGTGAACGAGGCGCTGATGAAGCTGCGGCGCCGGCGGCCGCAGGAAGTCTCGCTCGACGAATCCATCCAGACCGACGACGATCTGGTGCCGCGCGAGATCGAGGATTGGGGACCCAAGCCGGACGAGCGGTTCGAACAGACCGAATTGCAGCGGATTCTGGCGCGGGCGATCGCGCAGCTGGAACCGGGCTACCGAATCGTTTTCCAGCTTCGGGACATCGAAGAACTATCAACCGAGGAAACGGCGAGACTGCTGGAACTTTCCATACCGGCGGTGAAATCGAGGCTGTTGCGCGCGAGACTGAAACTGCGGCACACTCTCGACCAGTATTTCCGTGGGAGCGCGGGAAGTGAGTTGCAAGGGCGTGAACTGTAAGTCGTTGCTCAACGAGCTGTGCGATTTTCTGGACGGCGGGCTGGACGCCGCGACGGTCGAGGAGATCAAGGTCCATCTGGATCGTTGCCAGGACTGCCGGGTGCTGGTGGACACCACGCGGAAAACCATCGACATTTTCTGCAAGGCGGAGCCGGTGGCGCTGCCGCAGGAAGTGCGGAATCGGCTGCACGAGGCGCTCGAGCGCCGGCTGCGCGAACCGGGCAGCTAGGCAGGTGCCGCAAGTTAGGGCGCACTCCCGTAGCCTTGCACCTCGACGGATAGCCGGGCTCCCTCTGGGGCCGGCTGAGTAACCCCCGTGCCCGAGACTCTGCTGCCCGCACTACCCCCCCCCCGACCCCCCGCGGATTAAGCAAAGTCTGATCGCCAAAGGATCACAGCCCGGCTGGCCAGTCTCCTCTGACGTTCTTCGATTAACTCGGTGTTCCAACGCTCCGGGGCTAGCTCGGGAATTTGCTTTGCCAACGCGTACCGGCTGGAGGCGTACGCCAGTAGCTTCTCCGAATAGGATCTATTGCCCACCTCCCGATTCAGAGAAGGTTCCAACAAAGTCAAATTGCACAGTCGGTATGCCATCGGCCCCCACTTTTCTCTTGGGATCGAGGCGCTCCACTCTTCGAGCGGGTTTTCAGGAAGAACGTGTTCGATCGACGCTGGGTCCGTGTCAGGGTCGCACGGACGGCCTGAGGCGTCAGCTTCAAGGCGCGCCAAGATGTATTTCGTTAGCTTCTTGTCGCGCTGGCCGGAGCCGGACGTGGTCCAGAGTGTGAAATCGCTGTGAAACTTTGCGTCGTCCACGTAGATCGACTGGAGCCGAGCGTACACCTCGCGAGGCGTCTTTGCGCTCCCGGAAAGTAGGGATTTGGCAGCCTGGTGGTACGCCGGTTCGAGTTCGTTAGTGTTCAAGGCGGACACGACTGAATAACGGAAAGAGATGACGCTAACGAGCTTCAGCACGCGGAGGAAATCCTCTCGGGAAAGTTTTTCCCATGCAGCGAAGAGAACCGGGGTCATTTGGCGGACACGGAAGAGATTCAGATCTCGTATGTAGCGCCTAGCCCCGTCCTCAGGCTCCGCCCAGTACCCGTGGTCCGGGTCCGACAGAGCGGCGAAGAGTTCCGCGCGGGCTTCCAAGGCGCCGAGCAGGGCGAAGACGTCTGCTGGCGCCTTTACGCGGTCCCGCACAAGTTTAAACAATCGCTGGCTGCGGACTTTCGGCTGCTCGCAGAGGATGTGGTAGCGAAGGAATTCCGGGAAGCGCTCGGCGCTGACCGTCGAGATAATCGCAGCCCACCGCCGCTGCAGGGCGTCGAGGTCCGAGCCAGTGCGAACGCGGGAGAAGAGGTAGTTCTTAAGCAAATCGGTTGTTGTGAGTTCGAGTCCTCGCGCATTCAACGTCTCGAAAACGGTGTATGCGTTGAGTTCGTCGTCCACCCGGATGAGAATGAAGAGCAATTGACGAGCGGCCGTTTCCGATAGCAGTTTGGCGATATTCTCCCCGTTCGTTTCGAACCCGGAGAGGTGGTCCAGGCGTTGTCTGAGGTACCGGAAGCAGTCCCAAAGGAGACGGTTCGACCGCGACAGCCCTCGCGGATTAAGAGGCGCGCGGAGCTGAACAAGGTAATCCTGATAGAAACCGTTGTCGTTTTCGTTCAGGAGGAGCCTACTGTGCTCGATCAGCGAGGCAGGATCTTTTTCTCCAATGAAGCGGTTTCTCAGCTCCTTGGCACGTTCAACATTCGCCTCCGGCTCGGCGCCAGCTTCCGCGAGGGCACCAAGCTTATCGATTATCGCAAGGGCAAGGATGCTAAGGGTCGCCATGCGTTGCTGGCCGTCAATGATCATCAGATCGCGGTCGCTCACACCTTGAGCCACGATCGCCCCCATATAGTGACGGTCCTCTGCCTTTGATCGCAGTTCAATCACGTCGTTCCAGAGGTCCTCCCACTGTTCCTCGGACCAAGAATAGTCCCGCTGGAAAGGCGGAACCCGGAACCGTTTACCGTTGCCGATCAGTTCCAAGTAGTTGACCGTTCGAGTATCCAGCATGATTGGTCCGCTCATGTGCCACCCCCACGCGCCACCCTCGGCTACATTCCTGGCCCGACGCCGGGCGGCTCCGTGAATCCGAACTTTAGGCTGCCAGCGGTCGTTAATGCAACCTTCGAGGGCCGGCCCGGCCTGCTCCGCAAGGCGGAGCGGCGGCTGCGCGAACCGGGCAGCCAAACCTTGGGGCGCGCGCAACGTACCCCTACGATGGCGAATCCGGCCGCAACGGCGGCAAAATACGTGAATTATCCGGCGATGGATTCGAAAGCCGTCCCTGCTTTTTGAAAATTCCCTGAAAATCAAGCGGTGAGAATCGCAAGACGCGGAAACGCGGCGCGCGGCGGAGCCTTGTGTCACGCCTTTTCGAACAGAGGAACTTCCCTGCCCACGCCGCGCTGGCGCGCCAGTTCGTAAATGCGGCCGGCGACGGCGACGTCCTCTATCGCCACGCCATTCGATTTGAACAGCGTGATTTCTTCCTGGCTGTGTCGGCCGGGAACGCGGCCGACGACGATTTCGGAAAGCTCGACGACGCGCGACCAATGGCCGGCGTCCGCGGCGAAAACCTGCACGAGATCGCCCGCTTCGATTTTCGCCTGCTCGAGCGAATCGGTGGCGATGACGGAAGCCTGGCGCACCGTTTCCGCGTCGATTTCCGCTTTGTGCGCCAGATTGCTGCCGGCGGCGTTGATGTGGACGCCGCGGGCGAGCCAGCCGCATTCGATGACGGGCTGCGAAGCGGTGGTCATCGTGATGACGATATCGGCCTGGCGGACGGCCTGCTCGGCGGAATCGGCGGCTTCGACCGGCAGATGGATGCGTTCGGCGAGCGAGCGGGCGAATTCCCTTCTCTTCTGGTCGTTGCGGCCGAAAACGCGCACGCGTTCGATGGGACGAACGGCGCAGACGGCTTCGACTTGCGTCGCGGCCTGGCCGCCCGTGCCGATGAGGCCGACGACGCGCGAATCGAAGCGCGACATGAATTTCGCGGCAACGCCGGAAGCGGCGCCGGTGCGGACGCGACCCAGATAATCGGCTTCGACGAGCGCAACGAGTTCGCCGGTATCCCAGCGAAACAACGGCACGAGGAAACGAATCGCCCCGTGGGCGTAAGTGTAGATTTTCAGGCCTTCGTAGCCACTCTGGAAATCGGCCGCGGCCATATAGTGCAGGAAACCTTTATTCGGCGTGTGGATGCGGCGTCGGGCGTGGAGGATGAACGTGCCGTCGGCGAGGTCGCGAAAGGCGCGTTCGACGGTTTCGAGCGCGAGCGGCATGGTGAGGAGTTGGCGAACGTCGGATTCGGTGAGCAGAAGAGCCATCGGGGGACCTCCAAAGCGCAACGCACATTGTACCGTTCACGCGAAGCCGATGGTTTGCGCGCGCGTTCCGCAGACAAGAATACCCGGGAACGCGTGGGCGCGCGATGGCGCGATACCGCGCCGCAGGCTTGCTCCCTGCAACGTGCAAATTCGATTTCCCGGAAGCGGCGGCTACGATAGACTGGCTGACAGCACGGGGATCAGCAGTCGGCCACTTCGTTTTCGAAATCACGTTTTCACGGGACAGGGGGCACGATGAACTACGCGAGAAGCCTGTGGTGGAAGACCGTTCTGCCGGTCGTCGCCGGAATGCTGCTGTGCCCGGCACTGCGCGCTGACCAAGTGAAACTGAAAAACGGAGACCGGCTGACGGGTTCGATCGTCAAGTCCGACACGAAATCGCTGGTCATCAAGACCGAATACGAAGGCGAGGTGACCGTCGAATGGTCGGCGGTCGAGAGTATTTCGTCCACGCAACCGCTGAACGTGGGCCTGCCGAGCGGGCAGATGGTGGCCGGGCCGGTGACGACGCAGAACGGCGAGTTGGCGGTAGAGACGAAGCAGGCGGGGACGGTTACCGTGGCGAAAAATTCGGTGCAGTTTCTGCGGTCGGACGCCGAACAGGCCGCGTACGTGGCCGCGCAGCAACGATTGCTGCATCCGACGCTTTCGGAACTGTGGCATGGGACGCTCGATACGGGCCTGAGCCTGACGCGCGGAAATTCGGCGTTGCTCACCTACACGCTGGCGGCAAACGCGATTCGCCAGACCCAGAGCGACAAAATCTCGGTCTACATGACCACGGTTTACGGGCGCAACGACACGACCTCGCCCAGCCAGACGATCGCGCATCAGATTACGGGCGGCGT